>CAZTQK010000046.1:0-22409 GCA_964615635.1 uncultured Planctomycetales bacterium | reverse complement strand
CCTCGGCGGTGCAGGGTCTGACGATCAGCGGCGACGATCTGGCTCTGCCGATCTCCATGATCTTCGTGTCCCATCCTGCCGATTTCGATGGGGATGGGGATGTGGATGCCGACGACCTGGCGGCGCTGGAGTCCTGCGCCTCCGGACCGGGGATCTCCCGTCCCACCGACTGCGAAGCCAAGGACTTTGACCAGGACGGCGACGTCGACCAGTCCGACTTCGCTGGCTTCCAGCGGTGCTACAGCGGGGAGGGCGTCGCAGTCGAACCTAGATGCTGGGATTGACCAGGGACCCGCTTGAAGACCATGGCGCGGTCCGAACAGAGTCAAGACCGGGCCCTCAAGGGCCGGTCGGCGTGCGGTACTGGCCTATCGGCGAGAATGAAGCGGCAGGCCTGGCGCCGCTCCGGAAGCACTAGGCCCGCATGGTAAAACCGTCTTGTGTACGCTGAGCAGGACTTCTCTGGCTTGTGAGTCGATTTGGCTCACGGCTGGGCCGAGCAGTTCATGGTGTCGTCCAGGTACGGCGTGCTGACCGGACAGCATGCATTTGGTGCAACGAGGATCTCGTCTTCCCGGCACCCACCAACTCCCACGCAGTCCGGGTCGGGCTGCGGTACCGCCAGGTCGCAGAGCCCATCCTCGTACAGATCCAAAAAGGGATCGAACGCCGGATCGATCGAGGTAACCAGTTGTCGTGCCTGACCCTGCGCAATCCTATCCTCAAGACTCTCAATATCCTTGCGGGCTGCACTCACCTTGTAGCAGATGGTTGAGGGCGAGTCCGGCGGAAAACTCGGGCTGTTCGGGTTGCACTTGTCATAACCGAACTGCTCCTCGATGTGGTCAAACCACCCGTCGCAGTCGGAATCGCAGTAGCCGTACAGACACCTCGGCGTGCAACTCGTGTTCGATGCCGGGACAGTCAGACAGAAATCGACGGACACATGCTCACCCGACATATAGACCGTTCGCGACTGGCTGGTCACGCCCGCCCCCGAGACGCTGACGGTGTAGGAACCAGCGCTCCGTACCGCGAAGATGGCCAAGCCCTTTGCGTCTGTGATGTCGGTTTCAACCGCCGCTCCGGGGATCCGCACGGTTGCCCCACCCACCCCGTCGTAGCAGGAGCCGTTGCTGGCCTTCTTTCGGACATGCACGCTGACGCCGATCAGCGAGCCGGGATCAGGATCGGGGTCAGGCTGAGGCCAGGGATTGGGGTTTGGGCGGGACTGAGGCGACGGATCGGAGTCGGATGCACACATCTGGCCCATACACAAGGTCACCGTTAGGATGCAGAGCAACAGGTTTCTAAAAAAGGTTCGGACTAGCATGATAATCCTCCATTCTGCGGCTTGGTTATGGACGTTCCCGGCATGCAGCTCTCGCGCGCCCGCCGGTGCCGCTGAGCCGCTACTTGAATAGATGCGAAAGTCGGATCCAATTCACGTCGGATTACCAGCCTCTGCGCCACCTCAATCATTCTCAAACCCATCATCTGTCATGCGAATGTAATTTATCTGCCCGACTTTAGGCTCCAAGAGATCTGCGGTGACCACAAGATGTAAGCTGGCAGCCGTTCTCGATCCTGGGTCACCCTTATTTGGCTGCTGCAGGTGAGGCCGACCGCCTCCACACTGGCTTCGCTGACCGGCGATTATGAGAAAGACAACGATCCCGGCGAGATCATCCGATCCGCCAGTGCCCGTTCTCGGCCCTGAAGAAAAGGGCACAAGAGCAGCAGCAGAAACATCCGGTCGCGCCAGTCTCTCTGAGCAGTCTTTGCCTGCACCGACCTACGAATCATGATGATAGTCCTCCGTTCCAAGGTCCGACCACAGCCGAAGTCAGCACGCACATGCGGCATGCTCTCTCGGCCATCCGGCCTCACACGAGGCGCCACCTTGATAGATGCAGACCACGATCAGGATTCACGCGGACTATCACGGTCGTATCCTGGGACCGTTGGCTCGAATCCAGGGCGTGGCCGGGCAGCGTCCAAGAGGATCTCTTTTCCTCGGCGCAGGGACGTCGGCAGATTGCCATTGTCGAGTGAAGCAGCGTATGCGTTTGAGCTCCTCTGATACAGCGGGCCTGGCCCGCCCTGGACACGCCGAGCCCACTCAGGAACGGCGTGCCCCCTATAAACGATGCCAGATGGAGTGCCACGAGAGCACTCCATCCGGCAGACCCAGCGAACCAGTCAACTCTTCGGCCCGGTTGGGATCACTCCTCCAGCCAGATCTCAAACGACAACTTGGCATTCAAGAGCTGAACCTCCTGATCCTGACCGCCGGGACCGTCGAACAAGACGCGGATATTGCGGAGCAAGCCGTGATTCGGGAACTGCTGCTGAGTGTGCACTTTCCCCGCGTACCATTGCTGCGCGGCGCCGACGGATGTCGGAGACAGGATCTCGCGTACCGGTTTGTTGAACTCATGACTGAACGTCTTCGAAGAACGGATGATGGTCTTGTAACTGCTGATCGTCTTGTTTTTCTCGCCCTCGTACGCGTGCCAGGTCACCGTGAAGTGAATCGTGCGACGATCCGACGAGAGCTGCAGTGTCTGGCTGGTTAGCTCAACCATCGTCCAATCATCACTGTCGATCTCGCCATCCTGCCGAATCACGGCGGCGTCTTTGCTATTCGTCTCGATGTCCTCTTCCGTGATCACCCGCCCCCAGCGGCGTCCCGGGATCTTCCCCGCAAACTCGATCGTCTCGTAGACCTGCATGGGGGCGTTATCGTTGACATATCCCAACTCGAACGAGACGGGCAAGGCGCCCCGCGAGTCATTCACGTACTGCTGGGACATGATCGCCTGTATGGCCCGTACAAAGGACTGGATATCCCCGCCGAAGAACCCGCTGACCCCGTCGGGGTACGAGCCGCCGATGATGATGAGCTTGCCCTCGACAGACTGCCAGACTTCCTTGGTCTTGGAGTCAACTTCCCCGCTGAAGTGTCCGGTCGCCCAATCGACTGCTGTCTTCAAGGCCATATTGAGTTCTTCGCTGCTGGCCGCAGAACTCAGAGACACAAGAACGCGGCGCCCGTAATCGACTTTCCGTACGTAAGCGATTTCGCCACCCATCACGGCACCTTCAGCCAGGACGGATGCGAGCTGGGAGTCGCACTGCAGCAGACGTGACGGAACAAAACCCTCGGCGGGAGGTGAATCGACTGCGGCGGAGTAGAACACCTGGTCCAGGGTCATTACGCCGATGGATCGCCGCTCGTTCTGGATGTGTTCGAGACCGGCCTCCATTTTGGCACCCCAGTAGCTTGCCGACAGCCCGATGCTCAAGAGAGCGTCCTTCAGGCTTGAACTGATCTTGAAATCGGCCACAAGCCGAGTACCGCCGTTCACCGCAGCACCGAACACCGGCGCGGCATGAGACATGAAGTCGGAGTACGAGCCGTCGTGAGTAAAGATGACGGCCGAGGGCGCGGGCTGGATGTTGTGCAGTCCGCTGAAGCTTGTGGTAACCAAGGGCCGGTTGGGGATCTGCTCCAGCTGATGCAATTGACCGTCGCGAACCGCGGCTGCCCACAGGAGTGATCCCGGGTATACCTTGCCGATTGTATTGTCCATCATCACGAGGTTGGACAGAGCGCTTGTCTTTCGGTTCGTCACCTCGGTGTACTCCGCTATCTGATTGCCGGCCTGGTTTGTCTCTTCCTGGGTGGGGCCTCTGCTCACTTCGTAGGTTCCAACAACGTCCCCCACCCGGTCGGCCTTCGCCTTGTCAACAAGCTCGTAGAAACGATTGAATGCTTCGTTCGAGCCGGCCACATTGCGAACCGTGATCTGGACGCTGTCCGTGGCGTTCATCGTGCCGTTGCTGACCGTCAGCTCGAAGATCAGCACCGCGCCATCGCACCCCACGTCCGGCGCCATGAAGGTCGGCTCGGCAATCTTGGCATCCGAGAGCGCCACCGTCGGCCCGGAAGTTTGGCTCCAGGCATAGCTCAGTTGGCCGCCTTCAGGATCCGTACTGCCTGAACCATTCAGACTCACCAGCGTCGTCTCGTCTACCGTCTGATCCGTTCCCGCATCGGCAACAGGCAGCAACGGATCGACCACATCGCCGCCCTTCACCAGGATCTCGATCGTGTCGGTGTCGCTGTCGGCACCATTGCTGACCGTCAACTCGAAGATCAACTTGGTGTCCTGGCCGACCATCGGAGCGGTGAAGGATGCTGAGACCGTGCCGGCACTGAGGAGATTGACGGTCTCGCCACCAGTTTGTCGCCAACTGTAGGCAAGCTGTCCGTCATCAGGGTCCTCAGACATGCTTGCGTCGATGGTAACCAACGTACCACCGCTGACGATGCTCTGTTCGGTGTACGCACGGGCGATGGGAACACTGCGTGCTTCGCCTGAGCCGACCGACACGCGCACGGTATCCGTGTCGCTCGCGCCGCACTCGTCAGAGGCGGTGACCGTGAATTCATACAAGCCATCGGCCGGGGCAATGAACCACGGCGTCATCGTTTGGGCACCATTCAGGGCTACCTGTTGCTCGCCGCGTGTCATATACCAACTGAACGACAGCGCCGAGCCTTCCGCATCGCTACTGCCCACCGCGTTCAAAGTGACGCGATCGCCGATATTGACCTCCATGTCCGACCCAGCGTCGGCCACCGGAGGCGTGTTCACCAAGCACGGAGTAGGCGCGCAGTTCTGCCCACTCAAAGTAACCAACATCACACAGACCACTATTCCGCTTTGCCAGAATCTCTTAACCAACATGATCAGTTCCTCCATTCACAGGGATCCAGTTTCTCATTGGATGCCGAGCATCCACACACAACAACAGCTTTGCGAGACTACGTTGGGGGCCGGCCACAGAGTAAACCGGAAGGCCCGGACGGCCGTGGCTCCCGTAAGGACGGCATGCGCATCCTCAGTCAGACATAAATCTCTCCTTTCGTCGGGTTGGCCTGATTGGCAGGGTGAGGCTACGCGACTCACGCGTTCTCCACCGTCAGGCAAACGGCTTTGGTGCCAACCGGCTTGGCACCTGTGGAAACAGATGCAACCGGGAAGTGATATTCACGCGCAAAGTTGTTTTATCATTAGGGTCTTTCGTAGCTGGTCACCGTGACACTCCGGAGCGGGTGTACCGAAGCGGAGGCAAGAGGGATGAGGGGATTCGGGTGTATCACCAATTGGTCGAACTGGGCGAGGTGCCGATCGCGCACTACATCCACAGCTGGTCGGCCTGTCGGCCGGGCGTACTGACGGGAACGATCAAGCCCCCGGCATCGCAGCCTGTGAGAGACGCCACTGTCGGATCATCCCTGGCCGCGTCCGCCCCCGCCTCGCAGCCCGGCCGGTAATCACAACAAACAAAACGGGCCCGGCGCCACCCCGGAAGCGCCAGGCCCGTTTGTGCTTCTTGATTTCGGTTATCCTCCTCTTGGAGGGCTGTCTTTTTTCCAAGGATGGCCGCTCTGCTTTGCCCCTTGGACTATACACGCCCGAATCAGGATCATCGTTCTGATCTGAAAATGAAGGTCGTGCACGGATACTGGCCATCGGTCAGCTCTTCAGCACGCCCGCTCCAGACAATGGGCGGTGCATGAGTGCCCTCCGGATCGGTGACTGTGAGATCGTAGATGGCACCGAGAGTCAGATTCGGGAAACTGGCTATGCCGTCCCTGTTGGTCATCTTGATGTAGGAGTACTGAAGCTCCGGATTTGTTACTGTCACACTTATTCCCTCCAGCAGGTTACCGTCTTCGTCAGCTACCCGGATACAAGCTGTCCCTCCAGCGTCGTATTGTGAATCCGTCGAGTTCACCCCCCAGGAGATTGTGTTTTGGCCGCAAGACTCCCCCATCAAGGCGGGAAGGCAGCAGAGAAGAACGAGAGACATTTTCTGTAGTGTCGCTGATCGCATGGCTATCTCCTATTCATGGTTCTATCTTGAAGCTGGAGTCGTTGCTCGCGTCATACATTAGCTACGCCGACCCAAATGGACTCCGGGCCTGGCGCTTGCGCTGTCGCGTGGTCACGGGGCCACCTGCCAGATCTCGAATCCACAATGTCCGAGCAATCCGGTGTCATGAGCCAGGTAGACATACTTACCGACCGCCGCCAAGTTAGACCAACCGCAGCAGCTTTCGCCCACGGGAACACAGACTCGAGGATTGCTCGTACTGAGTCCGTACACCTGGGACGCTGTGACGACCCAGAGATACTGTTCGTCGACGCGCAGCTGCTGTTGCGTTTGGAACTGCCGATACTCTCCCAGCGTAACGGGGCGGTCAGGATCCGCGACATCCAGGACATCCACGCGGGCAATGGTGTTGACATCATCTTCCACGCAGATCAGATAGACCAGGTTGTTGTGTACTACCATATCGGTACACTGGTACTGGTCTTCAATCTGATATGTGGTCGCTAGAACCGGATTTGCGGGCATCGAGACGTCGACGAGGTGCAAACGCTTGTCACCGTGGATGCAAGCCACATTCGCACATAGCGCAACGCCGTTGTGCATGGGTGATCCGAAGTGCTGCTGTGGGAAACCACAGCTTCCGAGCGTTCTTGGAGATCGTGCATCACGGATATCGACGACCTGCAGGCTGCCACCGGTACTGTAAAAGGCGTAGCCATCTCGAACCGCAACGGCGGGAGAGTTATGGAAGAGTATCCACGCACTCGTCTGCGTATCCGTCAGGGCAGAATCGTAAAGAGTCCTTGGCGTGGCAGGATTGGACACATCCAAGATATCGGTGTACGCCGCGGTTGCAATCACGAGGCGATTACCGGCAAGGACTACATCCAAGTCGGCCACGTTGAGGTCGGGGTGGTACGTGGGGTTCGCGTAGTGGGCTGTTGCTAGGAGTCTCGGTGCAGAGGGAACGGACACGTCAACGACTGCCAGTTCTTGACCAGACAGGTACACGTAGGCAACTTGCCCGTCAGTTGCCACAGCCTTCCCACCATATTCGCTTGAGCCAAAGCCCGGGAAGGACATTCGACCGACCATCGATGGCGTGAACAGACCGCTACCACCTCCCCCACCCCCGCCGTCGCCTTCTTCCTGCACCAACACGACCACAGTGGCTGCGCAGGTCTGTTTCGGTACTGCCGAATCTGTGACGTTCACCGTGTACTCAGTGGTGCTGGTCGGTGAGACGGCGGGGCACTCTTCGGTCGACCCCGCCCATCCTGCGGCCGACCATGCATAACTGTACGGCGGGGTGCCGCCGGTCAGCCGGGCTGACAGCGTGGCCGACTGTCCTGGCGAGATTGTGCTAGGAGTCGCGGTGGCGCTGACCGCGAGATTCGCGGAGGAATCGTCAATTCTGTACACTGCTTCGACGATATCGCTGACCCGGCCTTCAAAGCTGCGTCCATCCGTGACAGTAAGCCAACTCACGGCCCGGATTGTGGTGGTCTTGTCAATCCGAAGAATCATCTCGCCTTCGGCCTGCTCGGTACTTGGACCAATCGTATAGCTGTCGTAGTCTCCGTAATGCCCAGGTTGCACAGGAGCCGATCCGTCAGTCGTGTAAAGCAGGACGTGCGCCCGCGCTTGTATGCTGACGTCCATCGGACCACCAAAATGACCGCCCACCGGAGTAATGGCGGGCGCCCCAGGAATGATCTCTATGCTACAATTGACGGTACTGCTGGGGGCCAAACCCGGAACCTCAGCCCAAGCTTGGACTAGAGCTGATCGTAAGACCTGGAAGGGTTCAGAATAGACCGTGAATCGAGGGCGATCCTCATATGGAGCATACACACCGCCTGGACGAGCGAGCCGATAATGAATCGTGGCTCCTGGGGTCCCGCAGGTGATAGTGGCCTGCTGGCCGTCAATGAAGGTTCCTCCGTTCGGGGTGAAAACCGGGTCGGCCACTCGCTTGTCCGGCGGGTCCGGAGGTGTCTCCGGCTTAACCGCCGGCGTTGGGCAGCCTTGGCCGACCAGGCAAGGCAATGAGATCGAGATGACCACAAGGATGGAACAGGCTCGCAGTCGGGCAGACATGGTTTTCTCCTTCCGTTGGGGTGGCCTGATTGGGAGGGGTGAGGCCACGCGACCTACCCGCCCTCCGATATCAGGCAAGCACCCTCTGGGCCAGTCGATTCATCACCTATAGGAACAGATGCAGCGGAGGAGCGGGATTCACGCGTGAAGGACGGTCGTGGATCGTGTTCGTTGCGACTCGATACATGCAAACCGGGCTATCCTTCGGTGACCAAGAAGACGGCTTCACCGCGGGTTTCCGCGCGGTCTGCATTCGCAGGCTTGCCCCTTGGTGGCCACACTGAACCTGAGATGACGAAAATGCACCCACTCGCGGCGCGCACTTGCCTGGCTGAGCCTCAGGTTGTATACATAGGCGCTGCAAAGAGTTGCGCGAGAGTTCTTCTCGGCGCAGTTGGCGGGGCCTTTGACAGCTCAATGGTTTCGAGCGGGGCGTAGGAGCCATGTCACCCGACGAAAAAGAGCACGAGCATAGCACATCGGAAGATCACCTGATCGAAGCTGCCTTCCAACAGGAGTCGGTGGGCGACCCACCGCCGGCCGTCAGTGGCGACGCGGGTGGACAAGGAGCCCAGCCTGAGCATGAAGAATCGGCCTCAGCCCTCATTGAGAAGCAGCTCAAAGTCGATCTCAATGAACGTGGCGCCGATAACATCCAACCCTCGTTCTCGGAGTCCTCGGTTCAAACTGGTTCAGACATGCCCCTCTCGCCGGCCTATCCAGATAGGCTCCCGGCTGGGCCACTGCCCGATGTTCCAGGCTTTGCCCTCGTGCGTCGGCTGGGAGTTGGCGGGTTTGGCCAGGTGTGGCTGGCCCGGTCGACAACCGGCGTCTATCGCGCCGTGAAATTCTTGCCGAAGGGCTCGTTGACTGATATCGAGTTCTCCGGTATCCGCACCTACGAGGTTCACGCCCGCGGGCACGCCCATTTGATCTCCATCCTCCACGTAGGCGAGACTCCGGACTGGCTTTACTACGTGATGGAGCTTGCAGACGGCTACAAGACCGCCCCGACGTTTCAGGTTGACGACTACGAGCCGAGAACGCTGGAGAGTGATCTTCGGCGATCCGGTCGCCTGAACCTCGATGATGCGATCGTTGTCACCCGGCAGATCCTCGCCGGTCTGGAACACCTGCACCGGCATGAGTTGTTGCATCGTGACATCAAGCCGGCCAACGTGGTGTATGTCGATGGAGTCGTCAAGCTCGCCGACATCGGCTTCCTGACCCAGGAACGCCGCCGTGAGTCGAACTGCCTGACGCGGCTGTATGCACCGCCGGAGGGAATCACCGATCGAAGTGGCGATCTCTACTGCCTGGCCAAGACTCTGTATGAGATGATCACAGGCCTGCCGGCAAGACGCTTTCCGGAAGTGCCGGGAGACGTTGGCGAGGCGCAGATCGACACGATTCGCCAGCTTATACCGATCCTCACAAGAGCATGCTCCGCCAAGCCTGATGATCGTTTTCAGAGCGTCGACGAGTTCCGACGGGCTCTTGATCGTCAGGTGCAGCGACCTTCGCGACGTCGCATTTTCGCTCTGACGGCGGCCGCAGCAGTCGCCAGTATTGCAGTCGGAGCCTGGCTGCTCTCTCAACACGGCCCAGCCGGCAACACCGGACAATCCGGGCGCATCGATGTATTCTTCACTCAATCGGACGAAGACGAGTTGTACTACAAAGTGGACAGTAACTCGATTCCGCTGCGTACCAGCCAATTGATAAGAACGAAGGTCTTTCTGGACCCGCCTGCCTACCCTGTCTTTGCGGTGCTGACAGCGAGTGATCGTCGGGTTCAGATTGCCTATCCACGCCCTGAAGACCTGGATCGTCAGAAACCGGTGTCTGAGCTTCCTGTGCCCATACCAACCGATGACAAAGGCTGGTGGACGCTTGACCCGCCGAAGCACGGCGCGCAGGAGGAGACGCTGACGTTTGTGTTGATTGCAGGCCGGCAGCCGGTCAGAGACCTCGACAAGATTGCAGAGCTGCTTTCTGAGCTCGGTGAGATACCGACTGTTGATTCCGACTCAATGTTTGTATGGAAGGATGGACAGCCTCAGCTTGTTCGAGCGACGCGGACCGGGTCGCGAACTGTTGACGTCGATCGGACGGTCAAAGCCAGGGCCGGAATGCTGGACAGATTGGCTGAGCCTGTGGAAGAGGGTTTTAAAGTGGTCTACGCCGTGGCCGTGCCTCAGTCATCCGAATCCCGGCCGGCTGATTGAGGAAGCACCGTCAGCGGGGCAGAGCAAACAATTCAGGCGTACGGCCACGGCGAGCTGACGAGTCGTTGCCGATGGCGACCCCCGTTAATGCTGCTCAGCATCCGAGGATTTCCTCGGGAGGCACACCACCATGCAAACGATAGATCGGCCGCTTCAGCAGGGAATGACGACCATGGTTGTCTTTCTGGCCGCTCTCGTCTTCTTGCCAACGAAGCTGACGGAGGCAGCGACCACCCCTCCGGCCACACAGCCGGCCTCGATGCCGACCAGCGGGCCCACTTCGACAAGGGGTGCGGTTCTCAAGGACCCGGAACTTCAGGCCTACATCGCTGGCCTCAATCCACCCACTGTCGACGACATCATCAGGTCGCTGGAGCCGATCCCTACTCTTGACGAATGTGTCGCCCCTACTGCGAATGACCCGGCCAGCCCGTGGAGACGGCCGCTTAAGAACGTCGCCAGGTATCGGGGCCTTCAGCCGCGTCTGGGGATGTTCCAGCTGCAGTGCCGATATGCCGAAGCAGCATCCCTGGCGGAGGAAATCGCCACGCTCCGCGAGGTCGAGCAGGGAGCTGACCACTGGGAAACGCAGAACGCCCGGCGTACGACGAGCATTCTTCGACGCGTCAGCGAATTGCCGCCGGATCAGAGGGAACGGTTCTGTTCTCTAATTGCGCTGGACAAGCAGGTCGCTGAACTACGTCGCCAGGAGAAACATGGTCCCGAGGTTGAATTGGCGTGGCAGAGACTACGAATCTGCCTCGACATCACCGGAGATCCGAGTGCGGATGTTGCCGAAAGCCTTCAGAAACTTGGGGAGATACTGCGCGACGCGGATGAGCACAAGTCAGCAGAACGGGTCTTCCGTGCTGCCTTGGCAAGATACCAGGACGTGTGCGGCCGGGATCACCCTGACTTCATCTGGACCCTTCTGTGGGTGGCAAGTGAGCTTCGGGATACGAAGGACTATGACGCTGCCGAGATGCTTTTCCGCAAGGCGCTCGCTATGACGAGACGAACACTCGGTGACTTACACCAGAACATCAGTTACTGCCTGACGAACCTGGCGGATTGCATGCGAGCGAGAGCCCTCGGGATGCTGGAGGAGCACAATGAATCTCTGGGCCGTTCGCTCATGCGACATTCCGTCGATCTCCGACAGAGTTGCAGATTCGAAAGCGACGAGCATGCGGCAGAGTGCCGGCGAGAGTATGCCGGCTCGCTTCGCAAGGCCAAGTCCGCCGCCAGCTATGCGGAAGCCGAGGCGGTCCTGCTCGAGACGCTGAAGGCCTTTGAGACAGATTTGGTTTCGAACGAGCTGGCTTTGCGAAACCGCCTGCTGGACGATCTCGGAGCATTGTACGGGCGAGCCGAGATCAGCAGTCCTGCGAAGCTCAGTCTCATCCAGGAGCTGCGCGGTTTGCCGGCTCACGCAGCGGCTGAGGCACTCATCGCCTCGCAATCCTGTGTCTGGCCGCCGAAGCGCCTGGCAGGCGCGGACGCCTTCTTCTACCTGTTGGGCGAGCCGCAGGAGTTCCGCGTTGTCAACTGGGAGGGCAACGTGGATGTCGAGCCCGCAAGCGGGCGCTCGCCGGCCAGGATCAAGGTCACTGCCCGCCAAGTGGGACTTCATCCCTTTCGCGTTCAGCTCGACGTGGGGGGCATCCCCGTGACGGCGGAAGGCTGCCTGCTGGCGACAGATTGGCACATCCGCCACTTTGTCTGGGCGGAACCTTCCAGCGCGCAAGCTCAGCCGAAGGATTGGGAGACTCTCGTGACCGGCCAGCCGGCTGCGGAAGCAAGGATCCAGTCACTCAACCTCATGTGGGGCGGTGGCTCCCCAGCCTCAGGTGTTCCCAAGGACAAGTTTGCGACGGTGGCCACGACCACAGTTGACCTGCCCGGCCAGCAGTACGAGTTGTGGACGGCGGCGGACGACGGCGTTCGAGTCTGGATTGACGATCGCTTGATACTGGACGCATGGGCCGGCTCGGCAACTCGAGAGAAAAGCGAAATCATCAGCCTTGACAACGGCCCGCATACGTTTCACGTTGAACATTTCGAAAACGCGTGGCACGCGCAGCTTCTGTTCGGACTCTCTCCGGTCGCCTCGACCCTTAACGCCGGCGTTGCGCCACCTCCACTCATGACTGATGCGGCGCTTCGCGACGTCGCCGAAACACGCCCGGCAGTGCTAACGGACGCGCTGATCACTCGTGCCCGTGTTACGCCCGTCGGCGCGCTTCTAGATCCGACCAAGGCGGGTACCGATGCTGGTGGCACGGCCAGTCTTCCCTTGCTTTCGCATCTGCGCGTCAGGACGCTAACGGGCCAGATCGCTTCGCTCGTTAAACAAGAGCGGTATCATCGGGCCGCCTCGCTGGGCCGCGATGTGGAACGTGTATTCCGGGAGCAGTTCGGACCTGAGCACCCACAGACGCGGGCGGCCGCCATGCTGCTCTGGAAGCTGCAGCTCCTTGCATCCTCCTCCCCATCGGAACGCAGAATGATTGTCGCCGAAGAGAATGCTCGCCAAGAGGTGAGCCGAGATGCAACGGTGTTTGATCTCGAGACCTATCTGATAGCGATCGATCCGCCGACAATAAAGGAACTCATTTCCTCGCTTGAGCCAGTACCGACACTCGATGAGTTGCTTGCCCCTGTGCCTGACGGCATCGATGCCCCGTACACGCGGATGATGAACCCCGCCGATAGGGACCGCATGAATAAACTCTGGCAGGAGATCGCCCGTCTACGAATCGCCGGTGACTATCGTGGAGCTGCTGATCTCGCGAAGGAAATGGTCAGCAGCTCGCAACGCGCCCTTGGGTCCGATCACTGGCAGACCATCGACGCTTCCTCGCACCTCGGGCTCCTTGAGCAGGTCGCCTCGATGCCTGTCACACAGCAGCAAGAGATCGAGGGGGCCGAGAGTCTCCAACACCGGGCAACACAAGCCATGTTGCAAGGGAAAAGCCAGGATGCTATTCCGATGCTAGCGCGGGCCTCAGGGATAAACCTGCGCTTACTGGGCACCCACGCAAAGACGCTTCAGACTCTTCGTGGTCTAGCCGACTGCTATCTCGCCTCGGGCCAGGATATCGAGGCGGAGCGCTTGTATGGTGCGTCGTTGATGATGGCTCTAGAAGTCTGCGGCCAGGAACACCCTGAGGTGACCGTGATTCTAGGTCGTTTGGTAACACTGCTATCCCGGCAAGGCAACCACGCCGAAGCGCGAATGCTGCAGCACAAGCTCCTTGGCATTATCCGCCGACTCCACGGCGAACAACACGAGTACTTCACAACGGGACTGGTCAGCCTAGCCAGTGACTATTTCACCGCCGGCGACTACCGAGAGTGCGAGTCGCTGGTACAAAAGGAGTTGGCCATACACCGCGAGCGCGAAGGTGAGTATACCGAGACTGCGGTCATGAGACTATCGGGGCTCGCGATGATGCTTCTTCGACAGAAAGACTACGATCGTGCCGAAAGGTTCCAGCGCGAGGCCTTGAGAATCAGTCGTATCGTATATAATCAAGAGCACCGCCATGTCGCATCGCAGGTAAGAGCCCTGGGATTCATTCTCGAAAGCAAAGGTGATGATAATGGCGCTGCCAACCTCTATCAGCAAGCTCTGTCAATGAGGCGCAAGTTGCTGGGCAGCGATCATCCAGAAGTTGCGGATAGCCTTGAGGCATTAGCCAACCTGTACTTGAAGGTAGACAACTTCAAGCAGGCCGAGTCACTGTATCGTGAAGCGATTGCGATTCGGCGCGAGACCTCAGAATACAAAGATCTCTTATCGATGTTAAAGTTAACGATGAATCTGAGAGGTCTCGCCAGTTGCCTGATAAGCAAGAATGATGTCGACGCTGCCGAGGAATTATATCGGGAGGCATTTCAGACTTGCGAGGCTTCAATCAATACTTCTGAGAGGCTACTGGCTGGACAACCGGCTGATCTGGCACGGCAGAATACAGTGACACCCCTGCTGGTGGTGGAAATCGAGCTGTTGGGCTCGGCAATGGCTAGGCTCGGTAATTATATCGGCGCCGAGCGGTGCTATCGCAAATCGTTAGAGATCACCTGCAAGCTCTACGGACCCACACATGAACAAACTGCCACACGACTGCGTGAGCTGGGGAATCTGTTTTACCGTAAAGGAGACTACGCCCAGGCCGAGCCGCTCCTCCGGCAGGCCTTGGCGATGCACCGGAGCCTTCTCGACGCCGACCATCCCGAGTTGATTGAGAGCCAGGCCTCACTTGGCGTGTTGCTGGCCCTGAAAAGAGATTTCGCGACGGCCGAATCACTGCTACGCAGGGCATTGGCTGGCCGTCGCAAGAACCTGGGTATGAAGAGTCTGGAAGTAGCCTCAATTCTTGAAAACCTGGCGTGGATGTTCGTCTTTAAGGGCGACCCAGAGCAGGCAGAAGCGCTTTTCCACGAAGCTCTGCAGATTCAGCGCGAGTCGCCTGATGCGGAGGATTTCGGACTGGCGTGCAGTATGACATACCTGGCGTACCTGGCCCAACGCAGTGGGAACCATGCAAGAGCTGAGGATCTGTTCCGCGAAGCGTTAGACATCCTTCGGAGGACACCGAAAGTCCGGATACTTCTCCCCGACAGTCTCTCCGGTCTGGCGTCGTGTTTGATTGCACAACGTGAGTTTGACGAAGCCAGGAAGCTGCTTCAGGAGTCCTTGGAGATCAACCGTGAGCTCAAGGGCCAAGACAGCTTCGCGGTCGCTGCGGACCTATTTGGCTTAGCCAATCTCTGGGAGAAGCAGCGAGATTATGGGCGCGCCGAAAGCTTCTACCGCCAGAGCATGGCAATCTGTGATAAGCTACGCACCCGTATCGTTGGTGCAGAGCGAGAGCGGGCTTACTTCCTGCTTAACATGACCATGCCGTTCGTCGCAGTGCGCTGGGCGCGCGCTTTGCTGAACTTAAATCAGCCAGCGGATGCGTTTCAGGCTCTCGAACGCGGCCGGGGCCGCGCCTTCTTGGACCTGCTGGCGCGTGCGGATGTTGACCTCATTCGCCAAGCAGAGAACAGCATGGATCCCGAAGCTGCCGCCGATTGGGGACGGACTCTTACTGCAGAGGTCGCCGCGCGTACCGCATGTACGAAGGCGGAAGCTCACCTTGCAGCCATTGAGAGTCGTCAGGACCTCACAGCAGATGAGAAGCGGGAGCTTGTTGCCGCGCAAACGGAAGCGGTCCGTCGCTCGCGAGAATTGTCAGCCGAAGCCGAGGCAGCAGTGTTGGCCACGCTCCATAAGTTTTGGCCTGAGACCAAGCCTATGGGAGTTCAACAAATACGGACGAGTCTGGAGCCTGGCGAAGTGGTGCTCGGCTACAGTTGGCTGCCACCAGCTAGCTTCATGCTCATCGTGGTGCCGGCAACGGGCGGTGGTCCGGTGAAGGGTTTCCTCCTGGCAGAAAGCGAGCAGAGTGTTAGGCTTTTGACCCTACTGGCGAGGCTTCGCCGGGACCTTGAGGAACCGAACCGCCTTGCCGAGAAGAGCCATGATATCCGCGATCTAGGGATCGAGCTGGGCGAGAGCTTGTTTCCTGTGGAGATCCGCGGGCAGCTTCTCGATGCCAAGCGGCTCATCGTGCTGCCCGACGGACCTCTCGTGGGGATACCGTTTAGTGTCTTGATGCCGGGATCAGCTGGAGCTACTGAAACACATAGGATGCTTCTAGAAGGTGGTCCTGAGCTACTCTACGCCGAGTCAGCTACGGTGTATGTAAACCTGCGCAAGAAAGGACTCGCCAAGCGTGCTAGGTCAGCCATAGCTGACAGCAGGCCCTCCGCGCTTGTTCTGGGCAATCCGGCCTTTCACAACCAGGAAGAAAAACCGGATAATCGCGAGGAGGAGGCTCTGATCGCGCTGGCCAGATCCAACCTGGATAAGGCTGCGGCTCATGTCAGCGCTACAGACTGGGTGCGTTTGCACGGTGGCCGGCTTGATTCGCTCCCAGGGACTATGCGGGAAGCTTATGCCATTGATGATATGATCAAGGCTGCCGGTGGTTTGGCAACGATGCTGGTGGGACAGGAAGCGACAATGGGGCGACTCGAATCATCGGTCGAGGGAAAGCGTTTCGTTCACTTCGCCACGCACGGCATGACCGGCTCAAGGGAGCGGCCGTATGACGCAAGCTTGGCGCTGACACAGCCTGATACCCCTACCCCGGAAGACATAGGATTCCTGACACTGGACCACCTGATCCGCAAATGGCGCGGCAAGCTGAAAGATTGCGAACTTGTCGTGCTCTCGGCCTGCGACACACAGCGAGGGGTCAGGGCCGGCGACAGCATGATGGCACTGCCTTGGGGCTTCATGTATGCAGGCGCACCCACCGTAATAGCCAGCCTGTGGAAGGTGGACGACACGGCCACCATGCTGTTGATGACGCGGTTCTACGAAAACCTGCTCGCAGTGACCGATGAGCCCCGCTCTGAGGCCAGCCTAACAGCGCATCCTCGCCGCGAGATGACCAAAGGCCAGGCGCTACGTGAGGCCAAGCTTTGGCTGCGGTCTCTAACGGCCGCGGAGATACGCACGCTGCTGGATATCCGGAGCGACGAAAAATGGGCCGAGTTCCTTGCCACCCTCGGCTACCGTGGTTTTGATGTAAACGAGACCGTCCAAGCCGCGGCCACGCGGCCGGCAACGCCGGATGTCTCGGATGACACGCTGCTCTTCATGCATCCCCACTACTGGGCCGCGTTCATCCTGATCGGCGACCCAGAGTGATTTCGCAAGGGGCATGATCATGCAATACAGGCCTTACTTATCGGGGCAGACGTTGGCGATTATGGTTCTCGCGTTCTCGCTGTTCGGCATAGGCAGTATTGCGGCGGCGGAGGTTTTGACATCCGATTCGACTACGCGACCGGCCGCCGCTCCGACCACGCAGCCGCTGCCTGCGCAGACCGCCCCCGCTGACATCGACGCCTACATCGCCAGTCTCCACCTGCCAACCGTGGATGAGATCATCAGGTCGCTGGAACCGATTCCGACGGTCGAAGAGCTTCTTGGGCCACTGTCAAAGCCTTCGGACCTGTCACTTCCACGACCGCGGAGTCATGAAGATCCGGTTCACATCGATAAACAGCTCCAGCAGATGGCGTTAGCCAGGCTACTGACCTCTGCTCAAGACAATTCTTCCAGAACTGAAACCTTGTACTGCTGGGGCTTGTACCTTTCACGCAGCGTGTACGGCGATGACTCCTTCCAGACAACGATGCTACTTGGAGAGCTGGCCGGTCTGCTGGCCAGGAAAGGTAATCTTGAAGCCGCCGAGCGGCTTTACCGCAAGCAGTGGGATCTGCAGCGACGCGCTTATGGCGATGACGGAGCGACTCTCGCGGTTCGCGGACTGGCATCAGTGCTTCGCCAGAAAGGGGACTATGCCGCTGCTGAGCTGCTGCTCCGAGAGCTGCTGACCCGCGCGCGTCAGGACCACGGCAACGAATACCAAGGTCTGGACATGTACATCGAGGATTTGGCAAGACTCCTTCAACAGAAGGGCGACTACGCCGCTGCTGAGCCGCTGTTCCGAGAGCTGC
Organism: uncultured Planctomycetales bacterium; assembly: GCA_964615635.1. Lineage (GTDB taxonomy): Bacteria > Planctomycetota > Phycisphaerae > UBA1845 > PWPN01 > JAUCQB01. The sequence goes on along the minus strand of CAZTQK010000046.1, from coordinate 4,587 downwards.
TGAGCCGGGCACGCCGGGAGCATGGCGATAAAGACCACCTCGTGATATGGCGGATGCACGACCTGGCACGTGTGCTCCGAGACAGAGGTAAGTATGCAGCGGCTGAACCGCTTTGTCGCGAAGCACTGGCCATACAACGTGAAGTCCTGGGTGCAGAGGCCTTCGCGACGCTAATGCTTCTGGGAGAAGTTGTTGCCGGTAAGGGGGACCACAGCCAGGCGGCGACTATCTGTGATGAAGCACTTCCGGCTGTGCGCAAGGAATTCTGCGACGATCCGTGGCTCACAGCAGCAGGACTGAAGAGAATCGCTCAGGTCCTGCACAAGGTCGGCCGCTATGCGGAAGCGGAATCGCTGTACCGCGAAGCGCTGGCAACCCTCCGGAGTGTTCGGGGCAACGAGCACAGTGATGTTGCGGAGAGTCTTGATGGTTTAGGGGTGCTGTTATCAGAGCAGGGGGACTACGCCGGCGCAGAGGCGATGCTAGGCGAGGCCTTGGCGATGCGGCGCAAGCTGCACGGTCACGAGCACTCCGAAGTGGCCAAGACGCTCAACAAGTTGGGCCGCCTTCTCTATGAAAAAGGTGATTACGCCGGTGCGGAAGACCTGATGCGCGAAGGGCTGATAATGCTTCGCAGGCTGCTGGGTGACGAGGCGATCGACGTGGCATCAAGCTTGGATAGCCTCTCGGTCCTCTCGTGGGCCAAAGGTGACGACGCCAACGCCGAGTCGTTTTGCCGGGAGGCTTTGACGATACGCCGCAAGCACTTAGGCACCGAGCACAGCGGGGTGGCCACGAGCCTGAGCATCCTGGGGTCCGTACTATTCGCCAGAGGGGATTACACGGGCGCGGAACCACTGTTGCGTGAGGCCCTCGCACTACGCCGCCAGCTGCTCGGCAATGCGCATCCAGATACTGCCATCTCGCTGAATAACCTGGCCAACCTGCTGATGGCACGGGATAAACCTGCCGATGCCGCCGCCCTGTATAATGAGGCCTTGGCAGCGCAACGTAAGCTGTTGGGCTCCGAGCACCCCCGTGTGGCCAAGACCCTCGTCAATTTATCGTGGTGCCTTCTCCTCTCAGGGAATGACTCGGGCGCCGAGCGACTTGCGGGAGAGGCGCTAGCGATGCAGCGCAGACTCTTGGGCATCGAACATCCTGATGTGGCTATGGGCCTGGCGTGCTTGGCACATACCCGCGTGCGCGAAGCAGAGCACGCGAAAGCAGCGTCGCTGTTCGGTGAGGCGTTGGACATCTTAGAGGGGCAACGAACTCGCGTCATTGGCGATGAGCGCCAACGGGCCGGTGTGGCGGGCAGATTAGGGCTGACAGAGATCGCCGCCTGCTTATCGGCTACCTTGCTCAGATTGGGCCGAGCTGATGAGGCCTTCTTCGCACTGGAGCGTGGTCGGGGCCGAGCGGCTCTGGATCTGCTAAGCCGCGCGGAACGCGACCTTGTTGCCGATGTACGGGCAGCAGGCAGGACAGAAATATCTGCTGCGCTGGATACGGCTCTGGCGAACGAGCAGGCCGCGCGGATTATCGCAATGACTGCAGAAGCATCGCTGGCTGCCACGGCGAAACGTTCAGACCTTTCGACACAGCACAAGCAGAAGCTTCTCGACGGGCAGACAAACGCGGTGCGTCGTGCCCGGCGGAGCCTGGTTGACGCTGAGGCTGTGATTCTCGCCAAACTGCGCGAAGTATGGCCCGGCACCAGACCGCTGACCACCGAGCAGATCCGGGCATCTCTTCAGCACGGGGAACTACTGCTCTGCTACAGTTGGCTCCCCGACACGGTCACGCTGCTGACGGTACCCTCAGCGACGGAAGGACAAGTCACGGGGGTGTTCCGGGCAGAGGACAAGGACCACGCGAAGAGGCTTGCGGACCGCGTCGCCAAGCTCCACGAGCTAACCGCCTCTCCCTTTGGCGCGGCTTCAGAAACTGATACTCTTCATTCCATCGGGCGTCAACTCTCTGATGATCTGCTTCCTCACGCGATTCGTGACCGGCTGCGCGCAGCCAAACGGTTGGTTATCCTGCCCGACGGGCCGCTGGCATCCATTCCGTTCGAGGTTTTGGCAACTACGCTGCCCTCATCGCTCCGCGAGAAGCCATACCATATCTCCAAATTACTCCTGAAAGACGGTCCGGAAATCATTTATGCCGAGTCGGGGACAATCTACGCCAATCGGCCTCCGGAGCGCCAAGAGCGGGAAGGCGAGAATGCGGGAACGGCATTGACGGCCGTGGTTCTGGGTGATCCCGTCTTCGACAGTGTTTCAACCACCAGACCGAGTGGGATCGACAAGGATCTGTTGCCGGCGAAGCGCAGCGTCGAACTGGGGATCGCGAGGTTCAGTGCGCTCGACCAGATACGTCTGTACGGCGTACCGTTGGACCAACTGCCGGGTACGGCAGGTGAGGTGAAATCGATTACGCAGGAATTCCGGTGTTTTGATGGTTCAGTCACTCTGCTAGTCGGTGAGGATGCGACACTGCCTAAACTTGAGGCTGCGGTGCAGGGCAAGCGCTTCGTCCACCTCGCCACGCATGGTCTGACCGGCTCGCGGGAACGCCCATATGACGCGAGCTTAGCCTTGACACAACCGGAGACGCCCACGTCGGATGACATCGGATTCCTGACGCTTGACCACCTGATCCGCAATTGGCGCGGCAAGCTCAAGGGGTGCGAGTTGGTAGTCCTATCAGCCTGTGATACCCAGCGGGGCGTAAAGCTTGGCGACAGCGTGATGGCCCTTCCGTGGGGCTTCATGTACGCGGGTGCCCCGACCGTAGTGGCGAGCCTCTGGAAGGTGAACGACTGGGCCACGATGCTGCTGATGACGCGGTTCTACGAGAACCTGTTGGGCTCATTCGAGGACCCGCGTCAGGTTGCCGGGAACGTGCTCCCTGCAGGTAAACCCATGCCCAAAGCCCAGGCTTTGCGAGAGGCCAAGCTGTGGCTGAGATCTTTGCCCGCCGGGGAGGTCCGCAAGCGGCTGGGCATCGAGAGCGACGAGAAATGGGCCGAGTTCCTTGCCACCCTCGGCTACCGTGGTTTTGATGTAAACGAGACCGTCCAAGCCGCGGCCACGCGGCCGGCAACGCCGGATGTCTCGGATGACACGCTGCTCTTCATGCATCCCCACTACTGGGCCGCGTTCATCCTGATCGGCGACGCGGAGTGACACAATCGCCGTGATGGCGACAACAGAGGCAAGAATGCAGGAACCACAAGCCACGACATTCGATACCGTCCTCTGCTCGTATCCCTGGGAGCCGATCCCTGGATGCGAGGGGCGGTTTCGGCTGGCAGGACCACTCTCGGCGTTAGCCCCGTCTGAATTAGCCGTAGGACTAGTCTCCAGTCAGACCTTTCGCGTCCCGACTGCGCGTGACCCCGTAGTTGTTGCCGTTCTCGCCGATGGCAGTGGCCTTATCTCCTACCAGAAACCAGGAGGCATGTACGTTCACACGCTGTGCACGCCTGCCAAGCTTCAGTTGAGGCTTGAGCAGTTGGGCATCGTGTTACCCACAAGCCCAGGGCATGATCCCATCGGTGGGTGAGACCAAAGCCAATCCTTCTGAAAACCCGCCCCCCGGCTCGACCACAAACAGGCTACTACCCTTCCGGGTCAATGCGCCCAACTGTGCAGGGCAGGCGAACTGGGGTTGTAGCGGCCCCAGGCCGAATCCCAGGTGCTGAGCTTGCTCTTTATCGCACGCTTGTACGCCTGATACTGTGGGTCGCAGGCCGAGCTCCATTCCGAGTTTGCCCAGTCGATCATGCTGTTGGCCATGGTCCGCAAGCTGATGCCGAGGTCGTAGTAGGGCTGCGCGCCTTCGCGCACCCCCACGGACTTCATATAGGCAGCCTGGTCAATGTAAGAATCCTGAATTCCGTCCGCGTTGTCTTCCTGCCTGGATTCCCATTCCCAGGCACTCGGACAGGTTCCCACGCTCCCGCCGCCACCCCCACCACTGCTGCTCCCCCCGCTGCTCCCACCACTGCCTCCGTCGCTCCAATAGTAGCCGCTATCATAGTAGTACCACGGCAGACATGCTTGTCCCTGCAGAAGAGAGCATAGCATCAGCAGCAGCAGTCCTTTGGCGAGCAAGCTGTCCGGAACTGACGTCTTTCGAAGCAAAGTGCGAGTCCTCATGACAGTCCTCCATTCCACGAATTGACTCTGACCGAACTCGGCAAGCGAACACCGCAAGCTTCTTCGGTGACCTTGTCTTGGGCAAGGCATTACCTGGATGGATGCGGTTTGCGGTCTGAATTCACGCGCCTGCGACGGTTTTCCGGGCCACGAGGCAAGGTGTACATAGGGCATTGACGCGTGAATCTTGAGGCGATTCCGCATCTGGTATATCGGGGGCCCCGTTTGCGGCTCCTGGGAAATGCACGGATGTCTTCAGATGAGGGTAAACCCATCGAATCGCCGGTTGATCATGAAGATAGACTCATAGAGGCGGCATTCCGACAGGAGTCTGATCAGGGCGAGGAATTACCGTCGGTTGGTTGTCCCAAGGAAGAAGCCGACGCGGCCTGCAATCCGCCCTGCGACCACTTGT
>CAZTQK010000045.1:0-22502 GCA_964615635.1 uncultured Planctomycetales bacterium | reverse complement strand
CATCCGTGCATGTCAAACCCAGGTAAGGTTCTTCGCGTTGCTTCGAATTGATCCACATGCTCCACCGCTTGTGTGAGCCCCCGTCAATTCCTTTGAGTTTTAGCCTTGCGGCCGTACTCCCCAGGCGGCGCACTTCTCGGTTTTCTTGCGGCACGAAGGTCGTCAGAACCCTCGAGCCTAGTGCGCATCGTTTACGGCGTAGACTACCGGGGTATCTAATCCCGTTTGCTCCCTACGCTTTCGGGTCTCAGCGTCAGAACAGGCCCAGTCACCCGCTTTCGCCACAGGCGTTCCCTTAGATATCTACGCATTTCACCGCTCCACCTAAGGTTCCAGTGACCCCTACCTGCCTCAAGAACGGCAGTATACCAAGCAGTTCCCGGTTTGAGACCGGGGATTTCACTCAGTACTTACCGTCCCGCCTACACCCGCTCTAAGCCCAGTGATTCCGAACAACGCTTGGGGTCTCCGTATTACCGCGGCTGCTGGCACGGAGTTAGCCACCCCTTTCGTTTGATGGTCAACTGGGGACGTATTAGGTCCCTTTGCTTCCTGTTAAACTATTGGAGTTTACATCCCGAGGGACTTCATCCTCCACGCGGCGTCGCTCCGTCAGGCTTTCGCCCATTGCGGAATATTCGTTGCTGCAGCCACCCGTAGGTGTCCGGGCAGTGTCTCAGTCCCGATGTGGCCGGTCGCGCTCTCACGCCGGCTACCCGTCATAGCCTTGGTGGGCCGTTACCTCACCAACTAGCTGATAGGGCATAGGCCGATCCCGCACCAGTAGGCCCGAAGGTCCCCACCCTTTGACCCAAGAGCCATGCGACTCCTGGATGTCATCAGGTATTAACAGCACTTTCGCTAAAGCCCCTTTCGGGGCGCCGCTATCCCTGTGTGCAGGGTACGTTACCTATGTATTACTCACCCGTTCGCCACTAAACCTTCGTCGTATTGCTACTTCAAAGGTCCCGTACGACTTGCATGCCTTAGCCACGCCGCCAGCGTTCGTTCTGAGCCAGGATCAAACTCTTCACTTTATATCGTTGCACCGGACGACGACCGAGGCCTTCGCCCGGTTTGCTTCGATAGAAGGAAATTGATCGAGTAGAACTCGTATGTACACGAGAACGTCGATCGAGACCGGTTACCCGCAATGCGGGCACCCTGTCTCTCACACACCTTGCCGGCCGAGGAATCTGGCTTAAGTTCCCCCGGCCGACTGTGTCTTGTCGGCAACGACGCAACCGTTTCCGGTTCCGGCGCCGCCACACGTTCTCACGGCGTTTGTCACACTGTTCACTTGTCAAAGAGCTTTTGGCCCCTGTGAGCGGCGTTTTTGCTCGCTCAGGGGGAGCCACGTATGTTAGCAGCCCTGACGAGCACGTCAAGGCCCTTCGCCGCTAGGATTTTGACTTTTTTCGTCGCTCTCACGAACGACCCGGCGCACCCGGCCGGATCTCACGAAAAGGCGAAAAAAAAGCCGGCCTACTCATCGCACACGTTACCTGATGGTCCGGTGGTTCACACACCTACAACCGCAGGGCACCACCGGCAGGTACGAGGCAAAAGAAGTACCGACAAAACCGTGCCGCACACCCTACGTGACAGCACGTTAATATACACCCACTTAGGGGACCTGTCAAGTCACGATCCGAGCCGGCACGCTAATCTGCAAAGCATTATTCCACAAAAGATTACATCTGTATGGCCCGTTTGGGGCAGGATCAAGACACCCCCCAGCATCAACCAAGCTCGAATGACGAAATCCGAATGCCCAATGAAACCCGAAGGCCGAATACTGGGAGGGATGAGGCCCGACGCCCGTCACGACGGGTCGACAACGGAAACGGGGCAAGCGGGCAGACATCGACGTGCCGGACTGCCTTTGACGCAAATAGCGAAATCAAAAGGATTTACGGACCACAATGACGGATGTTCTCGCGGCCGAACCGCAGGCGATCAGACCGGCTTGAGGGCTGAACGGAGGGAAACCCGGGCTGCCAGGGCCTCCACGACGCGGGTGACAGCTTCGCCAACACCTTGAGGATTGTTGGCAAAGAGAGAATCGGGGGTCCCGTCGTCGCCCGTCATGCGGATCGCCACGTTGATCGGGATCGATCCAAGGAAAGGTACACCCAATTCCTTGGCCGCCATCTCTGCTCCGCCCTTGCCGAAGAGGTCGTACTCGCGGCCGGTATCCGGGGCGACGAAGTAGCTCATGTTCTCAATCATCCCAAGGACGGGCACGCCCAGTGTCTCGTACATGCGGGCGGCGCGAACCGCGTCTGCCAGGGCCACGGCCTGCGGTGTGCATACCACGGCGGCCCCAGTCAACGGAATCGACTGCGCCAGGGTGAGCGGCACATCACCGGTGCCAGGCGGGAGGTCAACGATCAGGTAGTCCAGTTCTCCCCATTCCACCTGTTCCAGGAATTGCCGTATGGCGTTGTGGACCATCGGGCCCCGCCAGATAACCGCCTGTGCCGGGGGAATCAGCAGCCCCATACTCATGGCCTTGACGCCGAAGACCTCGACGGGCAGAACCCTGTCGTTCTCGAACCCCGGCCGGGCGTCCTCGATACCCAGCATCTTGGGTATGGACGGACCATAGATGTCGGCGTCAAGCAACCCTACCCGAGCACCCGCGCGCGCCAGCCCGATCGACACCAACACGCTCAGCGTACTCTTGCCGACACCGCCCTTGCCCGCCCCCACTGCAACGATGTTTCGGACGCCGGGCAGCTCACATTTCTCAGGCAGGCTGCTGCGAACCCGCGCGGAGAAATCCACATCCACCTGCGTCACGCCGTCCAGGTCGCGCACGGCCGTCTCGACGTCCCGGCGGATTGTCTCCTTCATGGGACATGCAGGCGTGGTCAACTCGATTTCGACGCGGACGCGGCCGTCGCACACCGCGATGTTCTTCACGAAGTCGAGCGACACAATGTCCTGATCCAGTTCGGGATCGCGAACGTTCTTCAAGACTTCCAGGATCTGTTCCTTCGTCGGGCAGGGGTGATTGCTCACAAGTCTATCCTCACACAGGAACTACTGCTCTGGCACGGGACCGAGCAAGACATAGGCGACCCCACCGTGCCCGAACCAAACCTTCTCGACGTCCTCGATGGGATGTGTCGTGATGCCCTGTTCGGCGGTCGTCGCGGCCGGGTCATTAAGACAGACATTACCCTTCCCGTCGAAGCCGGTAACGACGACAAGATGACCCTTGGTTTCTCGATACGGAGCGTTGCGGAGCTGACCCTTCTCGACAAGAATGCTGGCGATCAAAGGGCGACCGGCCGCGATGTGGCGTTTGATTGCGTTCCAGTCGCCGAAGCGTTCGATGTACCCGGGGACGCCGAAGTGGCAGGCCGTCTGCACCGCACGGGGCCAGTTGCCGTAGAGCTTGAACTCCTCGTCATAAACAAGCTCGTACACGCGAGGGGTCGGGAGCTTGACGCCGTAGTACTCGAGAACCATCGACACCGACGTCGGGCTGCAAATGCTGCCGCGGACCTCATTGGCCTCCCACTTCTGACTGCGGAAGGGTACAGGCAGCCGACGGGCCCATTTCTCCTTGGAACCGGGGTCAACCGTCTTGCGGAACCGCCGGGCCAGATCCGCGTCGTTCAGCGTGTTGCTGTAGGCCAGGGCGAACCGTTTGACTACCGGAAGCGGCCCCCTCCTGGGCGAATAGAGGTGAATGCGGTACTGCAGCCGGTCGAAGCGGTTGATCGAGCGGAAATAATCTGGGTCGACGTCGCCGTGGTCGTCGTGCTGGATCTTGGTCGGCGGCGATTCGGCGGTTCCCCAGGTGCCGAAGTAGTAGTACGGCGTCCAGCAGTCGCGGTCCGCGCTGTGTAACCGTATCTCAACGATGAAGCCCGCTCTGCGAGGACAGTCCACGTTCCATGAGGGCACGACATCGTTGAACGGGAACTCGGCCATGATGACGCGCGAGGTGTGCACGCCCCTAAAGGGCGGGCGGGCCAGCAAGCCGGCGGGGGCCCCTGTGTTGAGCGACACGCCGGCGGGATTCTTCACGATGATTGTGCCGGCGTTCTCGCCCTGCGCAAAAACCTCGGCGGTGTCATCGAGAACCAATGCATGAACGTCATTCGGCGTCATGTACAGCTTGTTGCCCGGCTCATCCTGCTCGGCAGACGGACCCAGAGGCGCCTCTTTCGTGCCGCACCCCGCCATGATCACCATCAGAAGACAGCACTTGAACATATTCATTGCCCGCCATCATCCTCTCTGCATTGCCTTGGGCATCGGTACCTGGTTCGACGGTCGTCCGGTCCGGTCTCGCCGCAGCATTATAGCCGAGACGAGCCGGCCGCACGACATCATGAGACCCGTTGCGAAGCGCACACAGGTCCCGGACAATGCCGGCATGGGCGAGGCGCGATGTCAGAACGTCCACGGGAGGCGCTGGGGCCGAGGGGCACGGCCGTACCTGCTCATGGCCAAGATCGTGTTCGTGGCGGTCTTCGTCGGCGGGCTGATCAGCCTGCTGACGCTGGTGCTGATCTCACCTTTGCCGGCAACCGATGAGGGACGACACATTTTCGCAGATGCGCTGCATCGGGCGTACGCCTGGCTGATTGTGCCAAGCCTCGCCGGGGCAATGATCATCGGCGTCGCCTTGTCAGCATCCTTCTGGCGGGCTGCGGTCCGGATGCGATGGCTCCAGGTCAAGGCCCTGTTGATCGTGGTGTGCGTCCCAATCCTGCACGTGTTCATGAGAAAGCGGTCGCTGACGCTCCAGTCGCTCGCCCGGACCGATGGCACGGATACTCAGGTCCTGGCAAACCTGCGCGACGAGATTCTCATCGGCACTGCCGCCGCGCTGCTGTTCGCCGTTCTGGTCGTCGTTCTGGGAAGGGTCAAACCGAGGTTGGGGCAGAGGTACGGGCGGGCAAGGACGGCAGGACAAGCATGACAAAAGCCACACAATCATCTCGGCCTTGCCTGCCGAACCGGATGCCCATACAATGATCGTGGCTGCCTGTAATCGCAGTCCAGGCCGGCGCTCGCATTGATGGCCTTCTATATCGAGCGCACTATCACATGTCAGACAATCGACTTCGGCGCCACATCGCCGTTGAGGCGGCTCGGCTGATGTACGAACGCGTTGAGAAGGAATACTTCACCGCCAAGCGGAAAGCCGCCGCCCGCCTGGGCGTCAACTTCCGCTACAACCCGCAAGACCTGCCCTCCAACCGGGAAATCCGCGACCAAGTCCAGATCCTGGCCCGCATGTACGAGGGTGAGGCCCGCATAGAGAAGCTTAAAGACATGCGAGTGACCGCACTGCAACTCATGCGGACCCTGTCAGCCTTTAATCCGCGACTGATCGGCAGCGCGTTGACCGGCCACATCCGCAAGGGATCCGATATCGACATCCACGTCTTCAGCAACGAAACCGGCGCTATCACCGATGTGCTCGATATGCACGGCTACTCGTACGACATTGAGCGAAAGCGGGTGATCAAGCACAACGTTGAACGCCGTTTCACCCACATCCACGTGGACGGCGTCTACACCTGCGAGTTGACCGTCTATACACGCGACCTGCTCAACTACACATTCAAGAGTTCGATCACCGGCAAAGCGATCGAGAAGGCAAGCATCGCCGAACTCGAACAGCTCATCGCTCGCGAGCACCCTGAGACAGACCTGAGCCAAGACGCCGAGACGGCCGTCGCTCCAGATTCGTTCCTCATCTGGGCGCTAGTGCTGCCGCCACTGGAAAACGTGAAACAGGACCCGCGGCACCACCCGGAAGGCGATGCCCTCTACCACTCGCTTCAGGCCTTTGAACTGGCTCGCTATGAACTCCCGTATGACCAGGAACTGATCGCCGCTGCCCTACTGCACGACGTGGGCAAGGCTGTCGACCCACACGACCACGTGGCGGCGGGGCTGGAGATGCTTGAGGGCACCCTTTCTGAACGCGAACAGTTCCTGATCGCCCATCACATGGATGCTCAGGCATATGCCAGCCGGACGATCGGCGGCAAACTCGCCGCCAGGCTGCAGACATCCGAATGGTTCGATGATCTGATGGCCCTTCGCGAGATCGACGACCGCGCCAGGCAACGGGGGGTTGAAGTATGCTCGATCGAAGAAGCACTGGCGTTTCTCCGGGCCATGAATCAGGGTGATGATGGTTACTGATCGGACGGGTCTGCAAGTGAAGGCCGAGTCTCTTGCGTGGATCGGCCCGGTGGGCCTCAGTGCGAGCGTTGGGCTGCGCAGGACATCTCAGGTCATTCACAGTACAATCGACTGCCTGTTCAGGATTCCGGTCCGCCGGGAGGTGGTGAGTACCCTGTCGGACGGGGTAGAGTCTAAGGTGAGCGCCTGCAAAGAAAGACATGATGTGGTACCTCCTCGCGGCGTGGTTGGCCTTCCGGACTCGCCTCTTCGGAAACCACACGGCCGCGTTGGCTGCGGCGGAGCTCGTCGCGTTGCCGCGACCCGAACAGAACTGATCATTTGGAGGACATAGGACCATGCCAGATCGGTTTGCTCGCAGGGAATTTCTGAAGATGACCACCGCTGCGACGGCTGGAGCGGCGCTGGCGGGCACGATGGCGGCCCGGGCCGCGGACGAAAAGCCCGAGAAAACGGTTCGGATCGGCATCATCGGCACCGGCGGGCGTGGGCGCGGACTGACCGGCGTCATGCTGAGCATGAAAGGCGTGCAGGTGCCGGCCGTCTGCGACATCAACCCGGCCGCCCTGCAGGCTGCCAAGGACGCGGTGGTCAAGGCCGGCCAGCCCGAACCGGCGGCCTACGGCGACGGTCCCGATGCCTACAAGAAGCTCCTTGCCCGCGATGACCTCGACGCCGTGCTGACCGCCACACCCTGGGACCTGCACGCCCCGATCACCGTCGCGGCGATGAAGGCCGGTAAGTATGCCGCCAGCGAGGTGCCCTGCGCGATCACCATGCAACAATGCTGGGATCTGGTCAACGCGCACGAGGAGACAGGCGTCCCCTGCATGATGCTGGAGAACTGGAGCTACCGCCGAGACAACCTGGCGGTGCTCAACATGATCCGCAAGGGGCTGTTCGGCCGAATCGTCCACTGCCATTGTGCCCATTCACACGACTGCCTCGACCACTGGTTCTATGACGGCCAGGGCAACAAACGCTGGGGCGGCGAGTATCTCATCCAGCGCAACTGCGATCAGTACCCGACCCATTCGCTCGGGCCGGTGCTGAGCTGGATGGACATCAACTGCGGCGACACCTACGACTACATCACCTCGACGGCCAGCGACCCCGTCGGCATCTACGAGCACTTCAAACGCAAGTTCGGCCCCGATCATCCGACCCTCAAGACTCAGTTCAAACAGGGCGACATCGTCACGAGCGTGATCCGAACAAAGAAAGGCAAGACAATCGTCATCAATTACGACATGCAGTTGCCGCGGCCCTACGATAACCGCTGGCTGATCCAGGGCACGCTCGGCCTGTATCGCGAGGACCCACCCACTGTGTACATCCTGGGCAAAAGCCCGAAGTATCATCAGTGGGAGCCATTCGCTCCCTACCAGGAGGAATACGACCACCCGTGGTGGCGTACTCATGGCAAGACGGCCGAGGCGGCGGGCCACGGCGGCACCGACTACATCGAACTCAAGACCTTCCTGGACGCCGTTCGCAACAAGACGCAAACGCCGATCGACGTGTACGACTCGGTCATGATGAGCGTGATTACGCCGCTCTCGGAAGAGTCCATCGCCAAAGGCAGCGCCCCGATCAAGTGCCCGGATTTCACCAAGGGCAAGTGGGAGACGAGGAAGCCAACGTTTGCTGTGGAAGGGTAGAGAGCTATTGGCTCTTAGCTATTGGCTATTAGCTATTAGCATGTAGGGCAGGTCGGAGTCGCCGAAGGCGGCGCAGACCTGCCGCTGAGAGCCGGCATCACGAGAGGACAGACCTGTGCTGAAGAAGACCTGGAACATCGCCATCGTCGGACCCGGCTGGGTGGCCGGGGCTTACGCGGAGACGTTTCGCAAGCGCGACGATGTTCGAATCGGGCATGTGGTCGGCCGAACCGTCGACGGTGCATCTGCCTTTGCCGCCAAGTGTGATTTGGACTGTCCTTGCTCGGACAGTATCCAGACGGCTTTGAAGAATCCCGCGATCGACATCGTCGGCGTATTCACGCCCCATCACCTGCACGCCCAGGCAGTCCTGGCGGCGGCCAAGGCCGGCAAACATATCATCATCGAGAAGCCTGTCTGCCTGACGCTGCCTGATCTGAAGGCCATGCGGGCGGCGGTCCGCGACGCGGGCGTGAAAACCATCATCGGCTTCGTCTTGCGCTGGAACCCCCTGCTGAAGATCATCCGCAACAGCATCGTGGAAGGCCGTCTCGGCCGGATCATCTTCGCCGAGACCGACTACTTGCACGGCATTGTGGCCAAAGCCTACACCAAACCCTGGCACACGACGCGGTCAACCGCCGGGACGAGCTTCCTCATCGGCGGCTGCCATGCCATTGATGCGATACGGTTTCTGGTCGGCCGCCCGGTGGTCGAGGTTTCGGCGTTTTCGACAAGCCGCACCGATTCTCTTGACTATCCGAGCACCGAGCTGGCCCTGCTCAAGTTCGACGACGGCAGCATCGGCAAGGTCGGCTGCTGCCTGGAAGCCAAGATGCCCTACGTGTTCAACGTGGAGGTCTACGGGACGGCCGGCAGCTTCCGCAACAACCAGTTCGCCGGCGACCTCTACGAAGGCCAGACCGGCTTCGCGACGATCCCGACGATCCTGCCCGACTCCGGCGACGTGTCGCACCACCCGTTCGACGGCGAGGTGGCCGAGCTGATCGATGCGCTCAATACCGGCCGTCGACCGATGCCCGACATCGAGGATGCGGCCGAGACAATGGAAATCTGCTTCGCGGCGGAGATATCGGCGAGAGAGGGCCGGGCAGTGAGACTGCCGTTGCGCGAGGAAACCAGGGTTTTAGACTGTTAGGCTTTTCGACAAGCCATGCAGCCGGACATTTGTTGTCTTCGTCTTCCTAACAGCCCAACAGCCTAATGGTCTAATAGCCTGGTACGATCGGCCGCGTCGCTCGCGATGGAAGTGGGATATGCATGACTGACAGCAACCACATGTCCGTCCTCGGGAGTGTGAGCTTCGGCTGGCTGCATGCCCATGGCGGGTTCCTGTTCGACGAGGGCTTCTTTTTCGACCCGCGTCGGCGACTCGAACAGGAGCGCCGGATGCAGGACTTCGTCGCCAAACGGTTCCCCGACCTGCCTGTCTACAGCATCGAGGCCCACCTGGTTCAGGTCGAAGGCCGACGACGGCCGGTGGCTTTAGTCGGCGGCCTTCAGCCCAACCTCATCCTCGGTGCGGCCGTCGGAGCCCGCTTTGTCGTTTCTCCCGAGAGGGACCCGGACATCTCGCCCGAGCCGCTGGCCGGGCTGGCCGACGCCGGTCCCTTGTGGAACATCGATTGGCCGGACACCTGGCCGATCAGCTTCCTGCTCGCCCAGATCCGGGAGACGCGGCAAACGCTCGGCCCGGATGTGACCGTCATCCCGCCCTTCTTCTGGGACACCACCGGCCGAGCTACCACCCACGGCATCATCACCACCGCCCAGAAACTGCTCGGCGAACGCGTCTTCCTCGAAATGGCCGACAACCCGGAGTTCATCCGCGAACTGTTCGCCTGGATCGTTGACGCCTACGTGAAGCTGATCCACCTGTTCGCCGACGCCGCCGGGATCAGCGTCACCGGCCTGCACACCGGAGAGTGTTCCGGCTGCATGATGGGGCCGGACCAGTTTGCCGAGTTCGCCGTGCCATGCCTGAATGACCTGGCCGACCGCGTCGGGCCGCTGCGACTGCACTCCTGCGGCAACTCCAATCACCTGCTCGACGTTTTTCGCGAAGTCCGAAATGTGGCGATCCTGAACCTCGGCAGCGGCACCAGCGTCGCGGCCGTCCGAGACCGGTTCGGGCCGATCCGCATCGACATCATGCCCGAAACCCATCTGCTCACCGCCGGAAGCCCTCAGGACATGGACGCATGGGTCCGCCAGTGTGTCGCCGACAATGGCGACGCCCGGCTGCAGTTCGAGTACCACCTGGATCTCAATCAGCCGGAGGAAAACTGCCTCCAGATACACAGGACGCTAGAGGAGATGGGGGTACACTCACCGCGGATGGAAGTGCATTGAGCATGGGATAGGGGTTCAGGGCTCAGGAAGAAAGGATGAAGGCTGAAGGATGAGTCAAGACAATCTGCCGCCGGCTCTCTGACAAAACGGCTTAATTCATCCTTCCTCCTTCATCCTTCAGCCTTCCGCCTTCATCCTTCATCCTTCCGCCCTCAGCCTTTGCTCAACGGCAGGTCTCGCTTCGCTCGACGCTGCCCTACTTGGCTTGAACGCCCGTTTGTGACGGGGACAGCATCTCGTTGAGGCTGCCGCTGCGGAAGCCACGGATATCGACGGCCACGTACTGGTAGCCGAACTCGCGGAGCGCGGCGTCGATCCTGGCGCGTGTCGCAGGTTCGCACAGGCGCTCGATCTGATCGGTGGGCACCTCGATCCTTGCCATGTTGCCGTGATGGCGAACGCGGCAGACAGCAAAGCCGATGGAATGCAGGAAGGCCTCGGATCGTTCGATCTGCGTCAGTTTTTCGGGGGTGATCTCTTCGCCGTACGGCAGGCGCGAGGCCAGACACGGGCTGGAGGGCTTGTCGTGGGTCGGCAAGCCCATCTGGCGGCTCAACTCGCGGACGTCGGCCTTGCTCATGCCGGCCTCCGCCGCCGGCATGCGGACGCCCCTCTCCTTGCCGGCCTGCAGGCCCGGTCGCCAGTCGGCGAAATCGTCGGTGTTCACGCCGATGACCATGACCATCGACCCCCGCTGGGCGCCAAACTCATCGAGCTTGCGAAACAGGGCCTGCTTGCAGTAGTAGCATCGGTTGGCCGGGTTGGCCCGATAGTTGGGGTCATCCATCTCGTCCGTGCGGACGATCGCGTGTTCGACGCCCATCTGAGCAGTCAGCTTGCGGGCCTCATCGAGTTCGGCGCGAGTCAGGCTCTCGCTGTCGGCGGTGACGGCCACCACGTTGGCCGGACCGAGCGTATCAACCGCAACCTTGAGCAGGAACGTGGAATCGACGCCCGCCGAGAAGCCCACCGCCACCCGCTTCAGTTCGCGGAGGATGTCTCGCATCTTCGCCAGTTTCGCCTGCAAACCGCTATCGCTCACGCGAGATCTCCGATACGACCTGCAACCAACCAACGAAATCCCGATTGCTCGCTCCTGCCAAGGGGTGAGCGAGAGGGTTCCTTGGCGCAGTCATTTTCGACTGACCAGAGATTATATCCTGACCAGGGCCAGCGACCATGAAGAAGCGGGGGCGTCCCTTTTTCATGGTCTTGCCCAATGGTTCAGGGCAAGAGTATCCGCGCGCAACAATAACAGACGCATGGAACGCCTCAAACCCGCAAGCCTCTGGGTCTTCTACTTGTTGATGTGTATGTTGCCGATGTCTTTGTCGGTGCCCCACTTGCCGTCAGGCCCGGCCGACAACAGGATATAAGAGTCCGGCCGTTGCGGCCGGCTTGCAGCGATGACCTTGGGATCCCATACGGTGTGAAGGAATGAAGGTTTCTCGGGCTCGGGCCCAGAAACGAAGCTGCCGAGCTTCGAAAGAGGGTGAATTGGGCCGGCACCCAGATTCAGGCCTGGTCCCCCATTCAGACCCGTGAATATGTGGTTGTCATAGAGATCGTAGATCGCGTTGCCGGCTTGGATACCGCCCATCACGTCGCCTGCGGGATTCGCTCGATAGTAGAGGATCGGGCGGTCGAAGGAGTCAAGGAAGCAGGTAGTAGAAATAGGACCCACGCCATATCTCTCGATGAAGTACTGGCCCAGAGTGGGCTGGATGCCGCGAGTGTTGGGGTCCCCATCCTTGGGTTGGGCCATTTTCATACTCTCCTTGGCGACGAAGGGGCCGGAGCGGGATCGAACTGGTTGATTGTTGGCAATGTCGTACAGGCCCGGCTTGGGAGCATTGCAGGTAGTATCGTTGCGCCAGGTGCCGCTGCCGTCCAGATCGAGGAATCCAGGGGTACCAAGACCATCGGCGCCAATGAGTGCCCATAGAAGCAGGGACGCGCCGGAGGGTACAATGGTTTCGTTGGGCACATGAGGGCTCGCGGTGGGCAGCGCAGCCGACTCCGGATACGCCCCACCGACGACCATATCCGCCTTGAACGCCTCGATGGCTGTTTCAAGAACACGAATGGTATTGAGCGTCGCCGTGGACTTGGCTTTGATCGTCACGACGTTCAGCGACGGGACCAGGATTGCGATCAGCAATGCAATGATCCCGACGACGGCCAGCAGTTCGACGAGCGAAAAACCCATACGGCGGCGAGATCTGATGCGGCAAGTCATCACGATGCTCCTTGTTGAGGGCCGACAACCGGAGGCTCACAGCGGTTTTCAGGCAAGCCGGGCAGGCGTCCCAATAAACCCGCCCCACCAGATCGTAGCACACAATCGCGGGCAAGTCATCGCTGCGACCGGTTTTGCTGATCCGAACACAGGCACACCCGCAACGGCCGATCCGACGACAAACCACTGCCGCCAAAGGCTTTACAACATTCCGGGCCGGCCGGGAGCAACCCGGCCCGCGGGCCACCGCCTTCGGCTTGATCGCCGCCCGGACGCCTCGGCTCAAGCCCCTTCCTTCGCTCCACCCGAGGAGACCGAGTTGATCAACTCGACCAGCGGGAGGAACAGGGCAACGACGATGAAGCCGACGATCGCACCCAGGACAATGACGATCACCGGCTCGAGCAGGCTGACCAGGCCATCGACCAGGGTTTCGACTTCCTCATCATAATTATCGGCGATCTTCATCAACATCTTGTCAAGATCGCCGGTCTCCTCGCCCACATCGATCATGTTGATGACGATGTTGTCGCAGATCTTCGCCGCCCGCAGCGGGCTGGCAAACGATTCACCCTCACGGATGTCATCGTGAACCGACTTGAGGGCCCGGGCATAGACCTCGTTGCCGGAGGTGTCGCGGGTGATGTTGATTGCCTCCAGAATCGGCACGCCGGCCGCCAGCAGGGTCCCCAACGTTCGGGTAAACCGGGCCACTGACGACTTCGCCAAAATGGCGCCCAATATGGGGATTTTCAGCTTGAGCGTGTCGATCGCGAATCGCCCCGATTCCGACTGTTTGAGCAGCTTGACCAGCGAGAATATCGCGATCGGCGACAGCAACACGACCGCCCATCCCGGGGGCGTCCCGCTGACGAACCACTCCGAGATGCCGATCAGCGCGACCGTCGGCTTCGGCAGCGTCGTGCCGAAGTCGGCGAAAATCGTCTTGAATTTCGGGATAACCGCGACCATGAGGCCTGACACGATGCCGATCGCGAAGGTGATCACGGCAATCGGGTAAATCATCGCGCCCATGACCTTTCTCTTGAGCCGCTGCGCCTTTTCCATGAAGTCGGCCAGACGCTGCAAAATGACGTCGAGCACGCCGCCGGCCTCACCCGCAGCCACCATGTTGCAGTACAGACGGTCAAACGCCTTGGGCTGGGCGGCCATGGCCTCGGAGAGCGTCGAACCGCCCTCGACATCGTCGGCCACGTTGCGAAGGATCTGCCGAAGCTTGCCGGGCTTTTGCTGTTGTTCGAGAATGCGCAGGCATCGCAAGATGGGCAGACCGGCATCCTGCAGCGTTGAGAGCTGACGGGTGAATTGGACGATTTCCTTGCTCTTGACCTTGCCGAGCCCGCCGACCGACTTCCTCTTGCCCTTGGCGCCCGCACCGCCACCTTCGGCGGCTCTCTGGGCTCTCTTGCCGCCCTTCTGACGAAGCTTGGTCGGGTAGTAGCCCTGTTGGCGTATCTTCGCCAGGGCGTCTTCCACGGACTGAGCGTCGATCTCGTCCTTGACTTCCTGACCGGCCTGATTCATGGCTTCGTACTGGAATGTCGGCATGGTCAGCCTCCACGTAGGAAGACCCGAGGGTCGCGAATGTCAGTCCGGGCCGGACCAGACCGGCCTCGGGGCGAACACCCTACGCCCCTTACATGTCCTCCATGATCGTCTCTTTCACCACCTCTTCGATGGTCGTGATCCCCTCGAAAATCGCCAGAAAGCCGGACTCCCGCAGAGTCCTCATACCCAGCTTGCGCGATGCGTTGCGCAAAATGTTGGTCGAGGCATGCTTCATCACCATGTCGCGGAGGTCGTCGTTCATCAGCATCATCTCAAACAGGCCCATTCGTCCGCGATAACCGGTGTTGTTGCAGTAGTCGCACCCTCTTCCATACATGAACGCCTTGCCGCGGACGTCCTCCGGCTTGAGGTCCAGTTCCAAAAGCATCTCTTCGGTCGGGTGGAACTCCGCCTTGCAGTTCTCGCAGATCCTGCGAACAAGCCGCTGGGCGACGATAGCCTCGAGCGTGGCGGTCAGCAGGAACGGCTCCAACCCGAGGTCCATCAAGCGGGCCACAGCCGACGGCGCGTCGTTCGTGTGAAGCGTCGTAAACACCAGGTGTCCCGTCAACGAGGCCTCCACCGCGATCTTGGCCGTTTCCAGGTCACGGATCTCGCCGACCAGGATGACGTCAGGGTCCTGGCGAAGGAAGCTCCTTAAGCACCGGTGGAAGGTCAGGCCGATGTCCGCGTTGATCTGGCACTGGCACAAACCGTCGATGTCGTACTCCACCGGGTCTTCGGCGGTGAGGATCTTGGTCTCGATGTCGTTGAGTTCCGCGAGGGCGGCATACAGGGTGGTGGTCTTGCCCGAACCGGTCGGGCCGGTGTTGATGATGATCCCGTTCGGCTTGGCGATGAGCTGGTGGAAGATGCTCATGTCATCGTCTCGCAAACCGATCCGGGCCAGGCTGAGCTTGACGTTGCTTCGGTCGAGTACACGCATGACGACGCTTTCGCCGAACATGGTCGGAAGCACGGACACGCGCAGGTCGACCGGGTTGGCGCCGACGGTTAGTTCGATGCGCCCGTCCTGCGGCAGGCGGCGCTCGGCGATGTTCAGGTTGGCCATGACCTTGATACGGCTGGCAATGGCCACGGCGATATGCCGGGGCGGCGGCACCATCTCGTACAGCACGCCGTCGATACGGTAGCGGATCTTGTACTCGTCCTCGAAGGGCTCGAAATGGATGTCGCTCGCCTTGTCGCGGATAGCCTGCAGCAGAACCAGATTGAGCAGCTTCTTGACGGGGTTGGACTCGGCCGCTTCCTTGAGTTCCTCGAGATCGATGCTGTCACCGCGGCCTTCGAACTTGGCGAGGTCTTCGTCATCGGCCAGTTCGTTGATCAGGTCGCTGATCGACTCGGCCTGATCTTCTGGATAGTACTTGTTGAGATTGGCGACGATATCGTCGGGGTTCGACAAGAACGGCTTGATCGCCAGGCCCATGAGCGTCTTCAGGTCATCGGTGGCCTGGAAGTTGGCCGGGTTGTCCATGGCGATGGAGAGCGTCTTGGTCGAGGGCTCATAGTCGATCGGAACGATCTTGTAGGTGTGGGCGACCTTGGCCGGAACCAGGGCCAGGACTTCCTTCGGGACATCCATCTTGCTCAGGTCGACCGGCTCCATGCCCACCTGGGCGGCCAGCGCGATCTGAACGTCGGATTCCTCGACATAGCCGAGTTCCACCAAAATCTGGCCGATCGGACCCGGGTTTTTCTTCTGGATGTTGAGGGCCTCGCCGACCTGCGTACGCGTCAGCCGGCCCATCTTGATCAGGATTCGGCCCAGAGTACGGCCGCGCAACTGACTGATGGGCGGCATCCTGCCCCCCAGACCACGCGGACGATCCGCGGGCGGCGCCGGGGGCTTGACTGGCGGTTTCTCCATGCCCGCGCCGACGGCCGTGGCCGGCTTGCGGTCGGGCGTGTCGTGCGTTTTCTTGAGCGGCTCAGCCATGGTCAGGATCTTCCAGACTATTCGGCTGTCAGGCTACTAGGCTGTTCGGCATAATGCCCCCATGGGGCGTCTGACGGTCCAAAGGCCTAGAGGTCTAAAAGTCTAACAGCCTCCTCATCATCCTTTCGACATCGGCGGCAGTTCCGGCTCTCCGTCCGGTCCCTTCGGCTTGCCTGGCGGTCCGCCCGCAGCGCCGCCGGCCTCGGGCGGCAAGCCCTTCTGGAAGGACTCGATCTTGTCCTGCATTTCACCCGGGTTCCGCGAGTGGTCCAGGGCCTCCTCGGCCGAGATCATGTGATCCTGGAACAACTGAAGCAAGTGCTCGTCGAGCAACTGCATGCCGAACTTCTTGCCGGTCTGGATGCTCGAATCGATGCGGAACGTCTTGTTCTCGCGAATCAGGTTTGCGATGGCAGGCGTGACCACCATGAACTCATAGGCGGCAACACGGCCCTTTGGAATCTTCGCGCACAAAGCCTGGGAGAGCACCGCGATAAGGTTGGTCGACAATTGCACGCGGATTTGCTCCTGCTGCTCGTGCGGAAACGCGTCGATGATACGGTTGATCGTTCCCTGGCAGCCGGTGGTGTGGACCGTCGAGAACACCAGGTGACCCGTCTCGGCCGCGCGGATGGCGGCCTCCATTGTCTCCAGGTCGCGCAACTCGCCGACAAGAATCACGTCCGGGTCCTGACGCAATACCCGGCGAAGGCACTCTGAGAAACTCGGCACATCCAGGCCGACCTCACGCTGGTTGACCAGTGATTTCTTGTGTACGTGGTAGTACTCGATCGGCTCCTCGACGGTCACAATGTGGCGGTCGAAGTTTTCGTTGATGTAGTTGATCATCGAGGCCAGCGTGGTGGTCTTGCCGGACCCGGTCGGTCCCGTGACCAGGAACAAGCCTCGCGGCCGGCGGCAGAGGGCTTGGCAGATGGACGGCAGGCCGATGTCCTTGAAGCTCAGCAGCTTGGACGGAATCAGACGCAGGACCAAAGTCAAGTGCCCCTTCTGACGGAAGACGCTCACCCGGAACCGCCCCTGGTTGCCGAAAGCGAAACCGAAGTCCGTGCCGCCTTCCTCCTGGATTTCCTGCTGGTTTCGGTCCGGGGTGATGGCCTTCATGAGCGACACGGTGTCGTCCGGCTCGAGCACCTTGGTCTCCAGTGAACGCAAGCGCCCGTGAACCCGAAGTACCGGCGGCCGGCCCACCGTCAGGTGGATGTCCGACCCGTCGCGCCGGATACACGTCTCAAGAATGCGGTCTATGTGTAGCGTACCCATCAGGTACTAGTCCTCCATCACCACGCCTTCGACCTGGGCGTGCTTGGCCACCTCACGAAGCGTGGTCACGCCCCGAAGCACCTTGATTCTGCCGTCTTCCAGCAGACCGCGCATGCCTGAGGCCCTTGCCGCCTTGCGGATCTGGCTGGTGGAAGCCCGGTTGAACGCCAGTTCGCGCAGCTCGTTCGTCATGGCCACAAACTCGAAGATGCCCAATCGCCCGCGAAAACCCGTACCGAGACACCGCTTGCAGCCCGCGCCCCGCTTGAGCCGGCCCTGAAGCTCTTCTTGGGTGAACCGCAACAGACGCATCAACTTCGGATCGGGATCCGGGTCGTCTTCCTTGCACTCCTCGCAGATGACGCGCGTCAGTCGCTGAGCCAGGATCGCCTGAATCGAACTGGCCACCAGAAACGGCTTGATGCCCATGTCGATCAGACGCGTGATCGCGCTGCAGGCGTCGTTGGTGTGCAGCGTGCTGAACACCAGGTGACCGGTGAGCGCCGCCTGGATGGCCACTTCGCCCACCTCCAGGTCACGGATCTCGCCGACCAGGATGATGTTCGGGGCCTGGCGCAGCATGGCCCGGAGAATCTTGGCGAAGCTCAGCCCGATGTCATCACGGACTTGGCACTGGTTGATACCGCTGAAGTTGTACTCCACGGGGTCTTCGGCGGTGATGATTTTCCGGTCCGGGCGGTTGAGTTCCTGCAGCGCCGAGTACAATGTGGTGGTCTTGCCTGAACCGGTCGGCCCGGTGACCAGGAAGATACCGTTGGGGCGCTTGATCGTCTTCATGAACGCGTTGTAGTCATCCTGCTCCAGACCGAGAGAGGGAATTCCCACCCGAACGGATTCGGGGCGGAGAATACGCAATACGCAGCTCTCGCCGTGGTACGCCGGGCAGGTGCTCACGCGAAAGTCGATGTCCTTGCCGCTGACGGTTAGCTTGATGCGGCCGTCCTGCGGCAATCGGCGTTCGGCGATGTCGATGCCCGACATCAGCTTGAGACGGGCGATGACGGCACCCTGCACCGCCTTGGGGATCTTCTGCTTTTCGAGACACTCGCCGTCAACGCGATATCGGACGCGGACGCGGTCGGCCATCGGCTCGATGTGAATGTCGCTGGCCCGCATGTTGACCGCCTCAGTGATGTACTGGTTCAACAGCTTGATGATCGGGGCATCGGGCTCTTCACCGGCGATCTTGATGCCCTCGGCCTCCTCTTCCTCACGATCCTCGTCGATGCTCGTGAGGGTGCTCTTCATCTTCTGGTCGACGTCGGAAAGGTGCTTGTCGAGGAAACGCTTGATCTTGCCGGGAGCCGCGATGACGATATCGATACTCGGGTTGACCGTGAACCGCAGGAGGTCGAGCAACTCGAGGTCAAGCGGATCGCTGACGATGACCCGCAGCCGGCCGTTCTCCTGGCCCAGCGGCAGAATCTGGCGATCCTTCATGATCTTCGTCGGGATCAGGTGCATGTTGGCGGCGATGGCTGCCGTCTGATCCACGTCGACATACTCGACGCCAAACTGGGCCGCCAGCGCCTTGGCCACATCCTCCTCACGGCAGAGCTCCAGCTCAACCAAAGCCTGGCCGATCCGCTTATGGTGCTCCTCGGCATACTTCAGGGCGTCCTCAAGGGCCTTGGGGCTGATGATCTTCCAGTCAACCAGAATCTCGCCTAGTTTTTTCTTATGTCGGGCCATGGGCACGCGGCAAGTACAAATCAGGTAAGGAAATAAAGTCGGCTGTCAGGGCCGGTGGGCAGCGACAATCCCGGCACAGGCTTTCTGCGGACGGCCGGTTTTCGTCTGCCTAATTCTATTCTAGCGGCAAGCCGACTCCAACATCAAGCCGGGGCGGGTCCCAGCTCCCACCTTGGGTCCGTCAAGAGTCGTACAGGGGACGGGTAAATGCCCTCTGCTCCAGGAAAGCCTCTTCCTGACCACCGACCTCATGTCGCGGGGGGGACCAACTCCGGACTGCGGATCTCGGTTCCGCACTCCGGACACCGGCCGCTGAGGTTGCCAGTCAGGTCGTACCCGCACACCCGGCAATAACGCCCCGCTGGTGCAAAGGGCTCCCGGGTACGGTGCTTGAGCCACACGATTTCAGTTCTGGCCCACTCTTCACCCCAGCGGCGGCCTCGCATCATGGTGATACAGCCGGCAATTAAACCCAAGAGGCCCAGATAGGGAATCACGAGGATGAGGTTTCGTTTGAACGACTGTCCCGGACCGATCGGGTCGCGACTTTGGGCGTCAACAACCTGCAGGCCGAAAAGAAGCTTGCCGGGGGACCGGCCGTTGACAGAGTCTTTGAGGGCAAATGAGACGGGGAAGATGATGAAAACCAGCATCCCCCAAATGGCCGCCCACAGGGGCTCCAAGCTCTCCGGAGAACGGTCCTCATAGAACCCAATCAGCATCGCCACCCCAACAACGAAAAGATAGAAAACCACGCAGTCGACAAGAAACGCCGCCTGCCGGCGGTTGGCGAAACCGTTGCGGCACCTCTTGCACACCAACGCATTGTAAAGCCGCTTGTGATCCGGCGGGCGCCGCCGCGGCTTCAGGCAGATCGGGCACTCCCAGGAATCGTGTCGAAAAGCCTCACTCATTCTCCATTCTCTATTCGCCATTCTCGATTCCTACGGCCGTATGATCCCGCCGCCGGCCACCGGGCGGACTCGCCAGACCGACGGTGCCAGCCCGAGCGGGCGATAGTACTCGCGGGCCAGTGTGGCCCTGACCCTTGGGATTGCCGATTGGCGAGCCAGGATGGTGACGCAGCCGCCCAATCCCGCCCCCGCAAGCTGGGCACCGTAGACGCCGCGCACCGACGCGGCCAGGTCGACCAGCCGATCGATGTTCGACGTGCTGCAGGCATAAGCCCCGGTCATGCGCCACAGGTGTTCAGCCTTCGGTCCGGCCCCGGTTGCCGCCTTGGCCATCGGCGATCCATTCACCCGGTCGCCGTCGTGCGAGAGCAGGACCATCTCGCCGAAACCTTGCAGGTCCTTTCGATCCAGAAGATCGGCGGCCAGCCGGCTCCTTTCGCACTCGCTGACCCCGAAAACCACCACATCGCGAACGGTGTAGTGGCCAGGATCGGCGTGCGAAGCGAAGACCCTGGCCAACTGCTCCTGGAACGCCGGGCCGAGTCGGGCCTTGATCTCGCGCCGTGAGATTCTCTCGGGCAGGGCCCCCAGCACCGCGTCGACCTCGCGCGGTTTGAAGACGCCGCAGGCCGGGGTCAGATCGCGCACATACTGGAGCTTCTTCGCGAAACGCGGATATTTCTTCTGCAGAAGCAGCATCCCGATCCTGTAGCAGGCAACGCGTTCGTTGAACCGGTCGCGAGCCCCGGCACTCTTGACCGCGTGCTGCCCACTGTAGGCGACCAGAATGGCGGCGTCGGCGGGAAGACGAACGTACCGCGAGATCGAGAAGGGATGGAAGCCCATACGGGCCACGTGCCCGGCCTTTCCGAGCCGGATGGCGGCATGATCACCGGCCCCACCCCGCGACCCGACGAACCACTCGGCCTGGCCGCAGGCCGGCACGATCTCCGACGGGTTCATGCCGATGCCGTTGACGGCGATGATCGCTTCCATGGAGGCGACGACCATTGCCGAGCTGCTGGAGAGCCCCGAGGCCATGGGGACGTTGCCGCTCACCGCCACGTCCATGCCGCGCAGCCTCCGCCCGCGATGGCAATACTGCTGATAGAGCACGGAGGCCAGGACGTAGTTGCTCCAGTCCCCGGCCGTCGACATCAAGTGCGTGCGAACCGTCTGGCCATCCGCGAAGCTCAACCAATCCGGCGTTCGCAGGGCCTTTAACCAGTCGCCGATGACCAGTTCGCGAGCGGGAAAAGCTACCGGGTCGGCGTTGACCAGGCGGATGACGTCGTCCTGCCGCGGACTGACCGCCATGACCACCTCGCAATCCAGGGCCATCGAGTGGACGAACCCGCCCTGATGGTCAATGTGGCGGCCCATGAGGTTCAATCGCCCGGGCGCGCGAACCAGAAAGATCTTTCGCTTGCCGTCGAAAGCCCGGGCCCACAACCGCACGACACTTCGCAGAGGACCGACGCGAGGCTTGACCACGGAGCCATCGACGCCGTAGGTGCGTTCAACGAGCTTCTGAGCGCGTTGCCCCGTTGGACGAAGGATGGCCAGCCACTCTTCGGGAGTCCGCAAAGCAGGAGCCAGCTTCTTGAGAGCCTTCTCGCTCCTGATGTCGCGCTCCTGCCTGCGGACGTGATCTTCGATCTTGAGGAGTTCCGCGCGCGTGTTGAACGCCATGACCTGGTCGCGCCCGACCTCATACTCGATCACCTTGCCTGGACAATCATTCTCCGGGCAGCAGAGACCGCGCCCGACGATCTCGATCACATCGGTCAGGTAGTACTCGTCCTGGGCGTTGGCTCGTCCCACACGGTAGAGAGCCGCCTGCAGGACGTCGATGTCACCCACGTAGACGGACTCATTGACCGTGGTGCTGAGTTGCTCGATTCTCTCCGGCCCCAGCGCGGTACCGCCCACGCGAATATCGAGTCCCGTCTCGCGAAGGGCCTGCTGCAGCTCGGATGACTGGACCGTGCCGGAACCCCGCGAGAAGCCGGCAAGGGGCCCCAGCGCCCGCCAGAGCTTAACCGCCGGTCGGATTCGTTCGAGTCCCACGTGGCGCAGCAAAGCCTTGGAGAGCGTGTCGCGTGACGTAGCCAACTCGGACCAATCTCGCAGGACGCGGGCCCGCTCGATATCCCGCCGTTCCACGATGCCGATGATGCCCCGGCCGGGCAGATTGACCAGCCGGCCGGCAGTGCTTTCCGGCCGCTTGGGAGTGGTCACCAGCAGGAGGTCGGCTCGCAATTGGCGAAAACGCTTCTCCGCCTCCTGAACCAGGTTTGGAGCCAGCCATTTGTCACCCATGGTGATCAATACCGCGCCCCGGTAGCCGAGCCTTACCAGGGCCTCGATACCGATCCGGGCGGCGTGGCCGGTGCCGAGCCGGTCGCGCTGATAGGCAAAGACCGCCCCGGGATGCGATGCGCCGATGGTCTGAACCACCGCCCCGCTGTTGTGCCCCACGACCACAACGATCGGGTCGACGCCGTCGGCCAGCAGAGTGTCGATCAGCCGAACCACCGCCGGCCGGCCCGCGATCAGTTCGCAGACCTTGTGGGTTCGCGTCCGTCCCATTCGGCTGCCCTTGC
>CAZTQK010000044.1:0-22839 GCA_964615635.1 uncultured Planctomycetales bacterium | reverse complement strand
TAGGGGCGGAGCGGGGTTGCCGACTCCCCCACCAGCCCTGCGAGTACTATGCGAACGCGCCACTTCAGTCTACCCCGCAGTCCGGCCGGGGCAGAACCGATGCAGAGCTTGGTGTCAACCTCGAGATGGCGGATGGCACCAGCTTCGCCTTCGTCCCGTTTGACCACAACAAGGCAACCCAAAGCTATCCGGTCGGCTGCCACATGAAATACGGAACGGCGACAGGGACCAATATCAACGGGCCTGAGTTGCTCAGTGATTACTGGTACGAGTGGAAGTTCGCCTGGACCTCCGGCGGCGTGTTGAAAGCGTGGTATCGTGAGCCCGGCCGAGAACGGTGGCTGCCCTCCTCCGGATACAGTGTCTTCGGCTCATCGCAGACTCACCCGGAGCTGGTTCGCATCGGTCATCGGGACCTGGTGGCCCCGACCTCCAGCGCCGATGTACAACTGTACCTGGATGTGGATTACTGGCGACAGACCGGTGAACCGCTGCGCGAGGTCGGCCCCACGTCTGACTCGTTCGAGTATCCCGATATTGACCTCGGCCGCTGGCTCGTGCGCGACTGGGAGGGCGGCTACAACCCTGGCATTATCTACCCGGATGGCCTGGGGAGCCTGTACGTGGAGGTCGGAAGCTACGAAGGAGGTTATCTCCTGCCGCAGAAGTGGGTCGAACCGATCAGGAGGTTGGGTGACACGCCCTGGACCTGCTACACTGGGTCAGAATTCACCACTTCCTCAGGGCTGGGGCGAAGCGACGTCTGCATCGGCTACCGGTTCATCATGACCGACGGGACAGACGCCTGGCTCGAGTATGACTCGTATGACACGGGCTGCCGGCTCAAGTACGGCAATACCGCACAAGGCAATGTCGACGCGGCCAGTTTATGGCAATCGTGGCCGATGGAATTCAAGTTTGCCTGGGACGGCTCAGCACTGCGGGCATGGTACCGGGAGAGGGGGAACCAGATGTGGCTGGGCGGCTTGGACAACGCCGGTCTCATCTTGTTCGGCTCCGCCACGGAATGGCCGGAAGTCGTTCGGATCGGGCAAACACAACTGAGGCGGCCGGTCAACAGCGCGGATATGATTGCGTATTGCTGGATCGATCACTGGACGCCGGACACGCCGCTCCCGCCTGATGCCATGGTGCCCGGTCTCACGGACGAGTTCACTCTGACGAGCATCGACCCCGCCTTGTGGTCCGCCTACGATGCCGACTGGACATACAATACCGGATCGGTGACCGATCCAGGTGGCTACCTGCGCGTGCAGATGGCGTCGTACGAGGGTGGCTATCCTCGACCGCTGGAGTGGATTGCCATGGCCCGACGGCTGGCGCCGTATTCGTGGACATGCCAAAGCAGTGCGCGGTTTTCCTGCAGCGCCACCGGGCGCAGCGACGTGGATATGGGCTATCACTTCATGCTGTCCGACGGGCGGATCGCATCACTGGTCTTTGACGCGGTGTCGGGCATGCGCGTCAAGACGGGCTTGAACACATCCGCCTCGGGCTGGAGCCTGAGCGCCGGGCCCACACTCACGCCAGGCACCTGGTACCAGTGGAAATTCGACTGGGACGGCTCCTGCCTGACCGCCTCGTACCGTCTGAGCGAGGCGGATCCGTGGGAGGGCCCCATCCTTCTGTTCTGCGACGGTTCGGCCTACCCGGAGCGGATACGCGTCGGGCAAATCAACTGGCGATATCCCTCGGACTCGGCGGACTGGTCCGCCCAAATGGACGTGGACTACCTCCGCCTCCAGTATTCGCCGTGCCCTGCCGACTACGACCACGACGGTGATGTGGATGCGGATGACTACGACGTTTTCGAGTCCTGCGGTTCAGGCCCCGGGATCCCCTGCGCCGGCGACTGCGGCAAAGCCAATTTCGACAACGACGGCGACGTCGACCAGTCCGACTTCGCCATCTTTCAGCGATGCTACAGCGGCGAGAACGTCCCGGCCGATCCGAACTGCGCGAACTGACGCCACGTGCGGAGGATAGAGCTCCCGCTACCTGCGAGGGAGAAGCGCCCTCGAAAGGGCGCGAAGAAGGAAGGGAAAAGGCAGAGGGGCATTCACGTCTTGGGCTTCCAGAAGTCCCAGCCGTTGGTAACGCCACCGCCGCGACCCAGACTGTGGGTTTGGCGATAGGTTTCCGTGGCTTCGATGGCCGCGCGGGTCGGGGTGAGGCAGCAGCGCAAGCGGGGAATGAACGCTTGCGTATGTGTAGCCGCTACCATGTGTTGTGGTAAATCGATACAACCAGCCGAAGCAGGCACGCCGGACACCTCCCTACGTTCTTCCATCTCGATATGCAACCAGAGGCGCGAGTCAGCGAGCATTGTTACGGCAGATTCGAGCCGGTAGTATGAGGAATAACGACAGGGGGTGTTGAACAGCGTGAACTGTTGAAGCCGCACACTCCTCCAAGCATCGAACCCAGCCACGAGACCGCCAAAATGCTCATTCGCTCTATCGCACTTATCTCCACCTGGATACCCTGCCTCCTGATCCCTGCCGACGCGGGTGCGGAGTACAAATCGCCCGTCTACGCGCGAGCCGAACCCGCGTTGGAGGCGATCTCGATCACCGCCGCGCCCGAAGCCCAGGCTGGCGGCAAGCTCTCTGTCACATTCACGGCCACGATGAAACGCCCGCCTCTGAAGGCGCCTGGCCTGTTTGTCTATCTTGTCCTCGATGAGAAGGTATTGCACGTCGCATCGTTTGCCGTCGCGACGAGGAACGAGCAAACCGAGGGGCCGCTTCCGATCGGTCGACAGACAACGCTTGGGCCGTTTGAGATCCCCTTGCCGGAGACGCTTCCCGATGGCGACTACCGCCTCGTCGCGGGCATGCACATCGAGCCGGTCACCACAACGAGACATCTGACTGTCCGCGGCAAAACGCCGAGCCGGCCGCCGTTGATCATCACAACCGGGATTTTCACGGACAAGTTCGGCGTTCCGCACCGCTGGCACATCAACAAGGCGCATACGCTGTTCTGGGACGGCGAGGCGTATCTCCCCGTGGGCGGCATGCTGATTCCAGACCCGGATATCGAGAGCTTCAAAGCCCAGATCGATCTGCTGGTTCGCAACAACGTGCGCGATATCTACTTCAACGTGGGCAGCAGCATCCAGATGCCCCGCACCTGGGAGACCAAGAGCGATGAACAGATGCGTCTGTTCCAGCAGTGCGTCGACTACATGGACGAAGTCGGGATGCGCTATGGGATGCAGGCGTCGGGACTCCAGGCGCACGGGTACGCCCATGACCTCATGAGCGGCGACAACGTCGAGATCGACATTGACCAAGGCAAGCCGCTGGGCCTGAACCAGGGCGGGGACAACCGATGGATCAAAGAGGGTCGGCTGCATGTCTATTCTCGCAAGACCCGCGATGCCCTGTACGTGATCTCGGATCGTACGACCGGCCAGGTGGTGGCTCACGGCAAGGCCGGGATCGTGCCCGACGACCGCGAGGGCAAACCGAAGGGTGACGAGCACACCGTCGCCCGGATCGATCTGTCCGATCTGCCTCCGGGCCGCTACACGGTGAGTCTCTGTCCGGCCCGCTACCGCGAGCGGTGGAATGACAACATGTACTTTTGGACCGATGAAACGCAGAAGTACTACCAATCGATCCGGGATCTCTACGGCAAGATCCGGATGGGGCCGGGCTTCCGCTTTGTCGTCGATGCGTTCTGGAACGAGAACAACATGGACCACAGCATTGTGCCGTCCGATGCGCGTTTCCGACTCGCTTTCCGGAATTGGCTCGAAGCTCGTTACGGCACGATCGGGAAGTTGCAAGCAGCATGGGCTCTGGAGAATGATTTCGACGTCCCCGACTTCGACACCGCCGCCAACCTGGTCCCGATTCGAGCGATCGATGACAAACAGACCGGTCAGTCCTGGGCCTACCTTATCAACGTGGAAAGCGGCGCCCTTGTCCGCTGTCTGCACGGGATAGGCCAGCATCGCTATGACGTCATGGAATCAGTCGGGCGCCAGGTCCGAGACTTCCACAACGAGGTCGCCAACGTGTTCAAGTCGCTGCATGATGTTCCCGTAATCTTCAAGTGCTTCAGCGGCATGGACTGGTGGCACATCAACGACGCTGGCATTGGGGGCGGTTTCGACGGCTTGGGCATGGAGAGCTACGGCGTCGGCGAGCCGATGCTCACCTTCATGGGGATTCCGCCGTTCGGTGAGTGCAAACAGTCAACCAAGACAATGTGGCTGGTCGCCACCGAGATCGGCGAGGGCAACCATCAGGACCAATCGCTGTCTCGGAACAAGCTCTTTGGGTGCACAAGCAGGCTGGGGACCATGTACCCGATATACGCTTCGCTGATCTCCGGCGGGGCGAAGGGTTTGTTTCATTACTACATGATGCCGTCGCCCGGGGTCGACCAGTTCTGGAGCGATGCCGTCGCCCGCGACCCGAGGCAGTTGGAATGGCTCGGGACGTTCGCCGAGATCGTGCACCATGCACCCGGCGTGGTGGACTACGAGCCGACCGTTTATTACCGGTTCCCGGGCTTGTTCCACCCCAACTCCGGCCTGCTGTACTCCGATCCCTACCGCGACTACACCAACACGGACACGCTTTGGTGGGTCGATCCGGCAGGCAAACTGCCCAACGGTGCGTGGCTGCTGCCGACGTTCTCGCTGGACGTGCCGACCGACATGATGTTCATCAACATCGAGAACGCCCCCGCATCACTGCGGTACGCGGAACAGGTCGAGGCGCACATCAAGTCGGGCCGGCGCGTGACCTGGCTGGGCTACCGCAAGGACCTCGGCACCATGCCGAGAGTGGACGCGTACTACACCGACGCGTTTGCGACCCATGACGACGGTATCAAATTCCAGGTTCTCAAACCGACACCATCGTGCAGGATCATCGGGCGCAACGACGCGGGACGGATATGGAACATGATCGACGGCAACCTGCAGATCATCAGCAAGAGCGCTGAGAACCAACCCGGCTGGCGGCCGGACGGCGTTGTTCTCGACGGCAAGAACTATCGGTTCGACTACCAGGCGTTCATGTCCGACAACCTCGGCGCTGAGCTTCAAATGATTGGCCCGCGTATCGAGCAGTTCACATATGTGGCCGGCGGCGAACGCGTCACGGTGATCTCACTGGCGGCGGCGATCGATTCCACGGTGACGCTGGGAGACGAGGTGCCGCCGTACGGTCTGGATGGAACGGGCAACGTGGTACCTCCCCCTTCGATGGAAGAGACGAATATCGTGATCGAATTGCCGAAGGGCTCCTCCGGACCCGTCAGGGCAGCGTACGCCGGCGGAGAGGGGATCCAGCCCGACGCGGATGGTCGAATCCTTGCTCGGCTGAAGCCGGACCGTCTGACGCTGGTCAAATCGGACAGGAAGTTCGCCTGGGCTCCGGTGGGGTTGTTATTCGACACCGCCAGGAGCCGGGCAACGGTCATCATCCGAACGGCTGCTTCAAGCCCCGCGCCGCGTGTGGTGACCGATTTGCGCCAATCAGAGCCGACAGGCAAGGATGGTCAGGCGGGACTGATTGTGCTGGAGGCGTCGTGCCGAGCAGCGCAATCGAACTTCAACCTCGATGTGTTCAGTGGTTTGGCTGAATTGGGCAATGATTCCCTGCTTGGATTGGCGAGCAGTTGCCCGCCGCCGGCCCCGGATGGCTATGTGGTGTCGCTGGATTTCGAGGTCCCCGTTTCCGGCCATTATCAGTTCTGGGTTCGCGAGGGATACCTGGCGATGGCGTCCCCTGCACGATGGAAAATCGACGACGGCCCGTGGCATGAAGCAATCAACAGATACGTGCCTGTCGATATCCGATTGGCCGCTCAGTACAACGCTCTGGAAGACGAGCGGATGGTTTTCGCGTGGTACCACTACGCGAACATCGAGCTGTCGGCCGGAAAACATCGCTTGAGCTATAGCGTCATCGATAAGAGGCCGGGCGGGCTGGACATCGGCTTGGCCAGGACGATGTGTTATGGCAAGCTGCTCGACCAGTTCGTCTTCTGTCGGGGCGCGTTCGTGCCTTCAGACCGAAGAGGACAGCGGCGTGAACTCAAAACAGGAGAGACGTTGCCTCGACCGCGCGTCAATCTGGCAGTCAACCCGAGCATGGAGCAGGATATCGGCGGCTGGTCGGCGGCGGAGCGGGAGGACGACCGCTGGAAATGGGTCGAGCTGCGCGACGACCACGGCTGGGACCGCGACTTCTGGTGGACCCGCAAGGCCCCGACCGCGGGCCGACTTCGGATCAAGGATCTGACCGATATCGGCGGGCTGACGACGCGTCACTCGTACGTCGGTGTTCGCTCGTTGCGCATCCGTGCGGGCGACAAACCGCGGCGATTCGCGGCAAGACCGGTGGCCGTGGAGCCGGGAGCGCGGATCGTCTTCGGTGGATTCCTGCGGGCGGAGAACCTGCCAGAGGGAGCGGAGCTGCGCGTACGGCTCTGCAATCAGCAAGGACGAGAGGTGGCCACCACAGCCGCGGACCGCGTTCGTGGAACGACGCACTGGGAACAGGTGGAATCACAGCCGGTGGAGACCCCCGCCGGTGCATTGACGGCTGCGTTGGAGTGCCATGTGCCGCCCGGAGACACAGGTGTGGCGTGGTTTGACGACCTCTATCTCTATGTTGACGATTAAGGAGCTCTTGTGACCATGCGAACAACGGCAATCGGAACGCTTCTTCTGTGTCTCGCCTGCGTGCCTCTTCACGCGGCCGGCGTCACGTTCTCGGAGGGCCCGGCGGCGTGCGAAGTCCGTGTCACCGCGGAACCGCCCGTAGGAGAATGGCAGACCGGTGAGGCTCTTGCCGCAGGTCAGGCCACGACCTCAACGGGCGGTTACCGATTGGCCCTCACGCGGAATGACATGCGCGGGCACGCGTGGTGGACGGTGAGGCTCACGCGCGAAGACGGGAAGGCCTTTCGTGTCGTGGACTACGCATATTCCTGCCGAACCGATCTCGGGCGAGTCGGATCGGTGTTCGATACGCGCGTTCCCGATCGCCCATCGATCTTCCGGCAACCGCCGCAGATCGACGTGGCTCTCGACATCCGGCCCAACGCGGGCATTCCGTTCATGATGGCCTGCGACCACTATGGGAACAACAGCATGGCGGTCGGCCCGCTCGACCAGACCGGGACGTACCGCATCACCGGCCAGCGCGACGGCCGACACTACCGCATCACCGTTGCCCGCGACGAGTACCCCGGTGACGGCTGGTTCACGGGCACGGAGTTGACGGACTCGCTGTTCGTGTCCACCCATGACGATTTCTGGTTCGACTCGGCCGGCAGGTATGCCGACGTGGTTGATTCAATCAGCGGCTACAAGCCCAGGCCCATTCCCGCGGCCGCGTATCGCCCCTACTACGGCACGTGGTACCCTTTTGGCAGCAAGATCGACGAGAAAACCATCTGGGACAACGCGGTCCTCGCCCGCGACATGGGCATCGGTAGTTTCCTGATCTTCATCGGGTGGAGCGAATGCGAGGATTGGTTCAGTTCGGACAACAAGTGGGGCGACTACACGCCCTGCAAGCCGCGGTTTGCCGACTTCGCCGGGCTGGTCAAGCGAATGCACGAGGAGCTGGGAATGGCGGTCCAGGTGTGGGTCGCGCCGACCTGGATCGGAACGAAATCCGAATCGTTCAATCGCATGAAGGACTTCAGATCGAAGTGGCCCGGGGCGGATTACGATCGCAATCTCGATCCGCGAAGCCCTCAGGCCCGGGCCCACATCAAGGATCGGTTCGAGGCAACGGCCCGAGACCTCGGCGTCGACGGTTTCTGGGTTGACTTCCTCGACACGATCTACAACCGCAATGATGCGGGCCATGAAAAGAACCCCGCCCTGTTCGGGGCCGGACTCAACGAATTCATGCGAGCGTGCTATGACGGTTTCGCTCTGGCTCAGGCCGAGCCCCTCGCCGAGTACCGCATCCCGTTTGCCAACCTGCTCAGCAAGCACCACGCCAGCGTTTTCGGCACGACATACTGCGAGGGCAGGTGGGATCGTAATCGCTTGCTGGCCGTCGCCCACCGTCCCTTCAACCGTGGCCTGGTTTCGAAGTGCGACGCCCTGACCTGGACGCCGAAAGAGTTCGAGGACCGTGACTTTGTCGGCCAGACGCTCTCGGCAGTCATGATGTGCGGTCCTCCCGGAATCTCAATGGACCTCACCAAGATGGATCAGGGGCGGCGCAAGAACCTCAAGGACTGGCTGGCTTTTTATGAGAAGCACCGCGAGAACCTCACGCAGGGCGAGTTCAGGCCGTTCGGCAATGAGTATCACTATCCTGAAATGATGGTATTCCGGGGCGCAACCGCCTACGCGTGGGTCTCTCGATGGGAAACCGGGCACATTCCGTTTCCCGACGGCACCCGGCACGCCTTCATCTTCACTTGTCTGCCCCGAGACGAATCGTTCATCGCCCGTGTGGACATCACCAACGTTACCGGTCTGGTGCCAGGACGCTATCGCGGACGCTGGTACAACAGCACGTTGGAGGAATCCCACGACGGCCCATTCGAGATCACGATCAAACCCGGCAGGCCGTCCGGGGCGAAGGGTCCTCTCAAGACCGCGCGAGAGAACTGGGACTTCCGCCCCGACGAGGAACGGCCGAGCCTCGACATCCGCCGTGGCGGCTATCTCGAACTCGAGCTGATCGAGTAGCCCCTACCGTGTTTGGTCTGATCCTTCGCGAGCGACTCAGGCAGGGTGTCCGGCTTTGGGCGCCAATGTGGGCTCACATCCGGACTCTGATCCCGCGATGTCCTCACGACGAGCCCGGATAAGCATGGCACCATCACGACGGCCTGGGATGTCGCTTTGCGTCATGCCAACGACCCGTTCGCGTTATTACCCACCTGTCGGTATGGGCAGAAGCGAAGCGATGTTGACAATGCATGTAAAGCAGATCGCTCTCGCTAACCCGAGAGGAGAAGCGACCTCGAAAGGGCGCAGAGAGAAGGAGAGAGGAAGGCATTCACGTCCTTGGCCTTTAGAACTCCCAGCCGTTGGTGGCGTCGCCGCCACGGTCGAGGTTGTGGGCTTGGCGGAAGGCTTCCGTCGCTTCCATGGCCGCCCGCGTGGGC
This sequence comes from uncultured Planctomycetales bacterium, assembly GCA_964615635.1. Lineage (GTDB taxonomy): Bacteria > Planctomycetota > Phycisphaerae > UBA1845 > PWPN01 > JAUCQB01. The sequence continues at coordinate 13,707 of CAZTQK010000044.1, read as the reverse complement.
GTGATGCAGATACGGCCGTTCGCGGGGCCAGATGTGATCAGCAGGCTCCGGTTACTCTTAACGTTCGTGTTTTCCGCCACGGTCGCGTTGAAGGTTTCCGAGCCAATGCGGCCGATCAGTTCAGTGCCTACCGGCCACCAGTCGTGCTTTTCGTGCTCGTGGCCGACGCATGCAGTGGAGATCTTCGACTCACGGGTCCGCTGGCGTTCGTAGTCGCCGCGGTTCGCAGCGGGATGGGGGACACGTGAGCCGTTCTGTCTGGTCGCCCTCGCGGACGGAAGTGGGCCAGCCGAATCGACAGATGGTGCGGCAGCAGTATCATTGACATCTGCATCATCCGGCTCATCCTCGACTTGACCGGCATCCTGCGCCAGCTCCATCGCCTCATCTGGCCCATCTTCGGCAACCGCAGTCGTGGTCAGACCGTCAACATCGACACGACTACACCCTGCCTTCGGATATTCTCCAAAGGCAGGGTGCTTGAAGCTGCCGAGGCGAGACCGTCTTGTGTCCCGCGATTCCCTGATCGTCAGCAGTCACGGGCCCTGCAGCACGACATTGTCCAGAACAAGTTCACCACCCCACCATGTACTCCCGTTGATTCGCAGGAAGGTGAGGTCGGCCAGGGTTTCCTGGATCTGCTGCTGAGACGCACGTTGGCCAGTACCAATGTCTTTCCATTGGCCAGTTTCATGCAATAATATACTGACATTCGCCATGGTCCACGAATAGTTGTGCTGGGCGGGGTAGTAGAGCATATGACCCCCGCCCGAAAGGTAGGCCAGACCGGAACCGCTGTTTACGGAGCCAACAAAGTCAAAAGAAAAGGTTCCACCGTAGGTTGCAGAGCGGTTACCAAGCAGGCCAGGGGGCGCAATCCATTGTGAAACTGCATGGCTGGATATTCGCTGCGAAACAAACCCATCGGAATTCCAGAAGGGCATAGTAATAAGTTTAAAACCTCCACCTTGAATACGCCAGCCGTCATCGTTCGCCGAAAAGCGGGATTCCGCTGTGCCTGCGGGCGTGTTCAGATGGGCATACCCCAGTGCTACGTTGTCAATACTTGCCTCTCCTCCATGCCAGCTGCTCCCGGTAATGATGACCTTGCTCAGACTAGTCAGTACCCGCAGGATTTCCTGAGAGGACACCCTCTGGTTGGTTTCCTGATTATACCAATCTGCCGATTCATCCAATCGCACGCTGAAGCCAGTTGCAGAGTAGGATGTCTGGATCGGCGATTTATAGTAGATTTGCAGGCCCGTGCCACCCAACGTGACCAGCTTGTCGCCCTTGCTCACAGACCCAATCAACATGAAGGACAGGGTTTGGCCATAAAGGCAGCTTCGATTGCCATGGAAGGTGGTTGGCGCAATCCAACTAAAAGACCCATAACCCGCGAATATCACGGACACAAAACCGTCACCGTCCCAGAACGGGGCCGTAGGCACGGGAAAGCCCTTCCCTTGAACTCGCCAGCCCTCGTCCGAGGCGTCAAAGTCTGAGCAAATGGATTCGCATACCGGGAGGAAGTCACAGGCGTCGCCGACACCGTTGCCATCGATATCCGTCTGGTCGGCGTTGTAGATGTCCGGGCAGTTGTCGTCGCAGTCCGGGATGCCGTCTAGGTCGGTATCGGCGTCCTCGACACCACACCCACACTCGCCCGGCTCAAGCTTGTTGGAGTCATTGGGGCAGTTGTCCCTGCAGTCAGGCGCTCCATCGCCGTCCGTGTCGGTATCGGGCACGCCGCATCCGCACAAACCGGGATCACTCTTGTTGGGATCATCCGGACAGGCGTCGCACGCATCACCGACACCGTCACCGTCGCGATCGGCTTGATCTGGGTTGGGGGTATCCGGACAGTTGTCCGAGGTGTCGGGAATGTTATCCTTATCGCGGTCGGACTCAGGTTGGTCGAAGTCTCCCACGACAACGATTACGGTGTCGGTATCGGTCAGGTCGCCCGGGTCGGATACGGTTAGCTCGAACTCCAACTGCGTGTCCATATCAACCTGTGGTGCGGTGAACGTTGGGCGGGACGTGAAACGACCGGCCAGCGAAACCTGGGAGCCACGTATCTGCCGCCAGGAGAATCGCAGAACCTCGCCATCGGGGTCGGCGGAGTTCTCGCCATGGAGAGTCACACCAGTTCCCTCGTTGACTGTTTGGTCAACCCCAGAGTCGGCCACAGGTGTTCCAGACGCTATGTTACGCCCGACGAAGACGAGCACGGTATCCGTGTCTGCTCCACCACGTCCGTCCGTCACCGATAAGACGAACTCATAGGTTGCATTGTCGTGCGTCGCGACGAAACCGGTAGTCGCCGCGTTGGGATTGTCCAGCATAACCGCTGGACCACCCCGTTGCTGCCAATTAGAGGTTAGCGGATCGCCATCAGCGTCCATGCTACTGATGCTACTCAGTGTCACCCGCTGCCCCACCGTGGCATTCTGGTTCGCCCCCGCATCCGCCTGAGGAGGCGTGTTGATCAGCGGTGGGCACCCTTGCCCCATCATGAGTGGCCATCCTGTCAGGAGCAGGATAGCCCCCGCCAGCTTCATCCGTCGACGATTCATGGTTACATCTCCTTTCTGAGCGAGCCACACGCGGCTAACGGGTCGCCCCGGAGGTGCATCACTCCAGGGACTCCACATAGTGATTCGGACCAGCCTGCATAATCTGCCAGGCGCAACCGCGCCTAACTGCAACTTGTGGAGCGTTGGCCTGAGGTTCGTGTTGGCAAGCTGACCAGGGTTTGCCGAGCCTGCGCCAACCACTGTTCCGCCCGGATAGGGCGGCCGGCGGCGAGCGCTTCGGCCAGGAGACTCTCGATAATATCAAAGCCAGTGGAGAGCACTGTCCCTGAACCGACTGGCCAGCCGCGTCGAACCATTGGCCAGTGCGATCCAGGCGGGCACGGAGTCCCCAGAAGGGTTCCAGCGCCAGTCGCAGTTTTGTTTCGTCATACTGCAGGTGCCTTCTCAGCCTTCAAGTTCCAGATCTCTTTCACCCACCCGTAAATAAAAAAGTGGGCATTTCGGATCGTCATGGATCGCCGCCTCGAGCAGCCGGACAACCACCCGCCTCATGCTCTCCTGGTGGGCCATGCCCCGCCCGTCGGCGGCTCGGCTTTTTCTTTACAGATCCTGCCGATTACGGCTTATCGGAGTGGTGTTCGTCCGCATCCCGGGTTGACAGCCGGCCGCCGCCAGCAGCAGGCTCGCCTTGATGGTCAGCGTCTCGCTTCTCTCCATGGAGCCACGGCCGACTGCTGCTGGTCCAGCCTGCGTTTCTTCGTCGGCGGTCCGCATCATTGTTCTTTTCCGCGGGCAGCGTCCGCGGTAACAACCTCGATGACATCTCCGGCCGCCTTGGCCGCTAGAGCACGCACCTGATCCCTGATGGGTGCGGCGCCTTTGACCTGAATCACCCCTTCAGCCGATCTGGTCGTCTTCTTGTAGAGGATGCGGCCATCGTTGCAGCGGATGACATAAAGGGCCACGGTGCTCTCCCACTCGTAGCAGATCTGCTCGGCAATCTCCTTGACTTCGTGGTGGCTGTTCACACTCGACGGCGTTACCTTGTGTTCCGCCTCCCACGTGAGAGTGCTTTCCAATGAAGTGAACGTGCTGTGTTCCTGCCCCCTGTTCCTGACAGTGTGTCCTGATTGACTGAAGGAGTTGTCCCAGACCGTGCCGATGCGCCCCTTGCGCTCGACCTCTCGAACAGGTGTCGTCAGCGACGATCCGAAGATGATGTAGTCCGCTCCCTGCGAACGTCCCATCTCCACGGCCGCCTCGGGAGTCCATGCGGCCAGTTCAATCACATAGACAAACTCGAAGCGGCCAGTTTCCTCAATCGCTTCCTGGATTCTCTCCGCGGCCATGCCACCCGGATCCGCACCCTCGCTGTCGCGGGTGTCCATGTCCTCATTGAGTACGATGGCAACCCGGGTCTTTGCCGGTCCAACAGGCTTCTGGCCGGGCGGCTGATCGCTATTGGCCGCCGACGTGGCGGCTATTGCCTGGAAAACGGGTAGGCGCTTGCCGGATTCCGGGAGAGAGCCTGGCAACGGCTGAGGATCGACTGGGGAGGGTGGACTCTTCACGTCCATCGGATCGAAGGATCCGTTCCTTCCAGCAACAACAGAAAGACCTGCCAGTGCATGGCGAGCCAATGATCTCCTGTTCGTCGCAAGCGGCACGAACAAGAGATCGAGCAGCACGACAAGGCCGAGACAAGCGGCAACCAGGACGGACGGGCGGTCCGCAGCGAACCGCCCAAACTTGCCAAGAACGGTGGCCGCGCCGTTCTTCCGGCGGCCGCGAAGCCAGACTGCCAGATCGTCCGCCATCTCCTGAGCGGTTTGGTACCGCTCTTGGGCATCGCGTGCCATCGCCCTGAGGCAGATTCGCTCCAATTCCTGAGGGACGGCGGGAACGATATGCCGAGGCGATGGCGGGTCCTTGCTGACAATATTGGCCAGTACCTGTTCGGTAGTCTTGCCTTCCCGCGCATGTCGGTACGTGAGCAGCTCATAAAGAGTCGCACCCAGGGCGTAGATGTCGGCGCGGTGGTCGTACTCTCGGCCGCCGGTGACCCGCTCCGGGCTGAGATACCGTGAGCTACCGACCACGATGCCGACCTGGGTTGCGTCAGGGTCGTTGTCGGATCGAGCCAGTCCGAAATCGGCCACCATCATCCGGCCATCAGGGCTGAGCAGCAGATTGCCCGGCTTGATATCCCGGTGCCAGATGCCTGCCTCATGAAGACATTGAAGTGCTTTGGCCACTTGCGATATCCAGTACGCGATCAGACGGTAGTACGAGCCTGGGCCTTCGACGCCTGCCGACAGATCCGATCTTGCCGACCCACTTTTGACGCCGGCCAGATCGAGAACCTGCGAAGCCCCCAGCTTGTGGGCCTCGGCCTGTCGAAACCGCTGGATCAACTCGCGCGCGCTGGGTCCATCCACGAATTGCATCGTGTAGAAACGGACCTTTTCATTCAGGTCGCACTCGTAGATCGGCACGATGTTTGGATGATTCAAACGGGCCGCCGCTTTGACCTCCAGCGAGAATCGTTGCATTGCCGCCCTGTCTGCGTATCGGAGTGTCTTGAGCGCAACCACCCGACCGAGCTTCACGTCTCGGGCCAGGTACACCCGGCCCATGCCCCCGGCCCCCAGTTCCCGCTGAATCTCCATGCCGGGAATTTCAGGCGCCGCGGTCGGTTCGGTGCTGCCTGTTGGAAACGGCGCGGACCAGCGAGTTCTCCGGCTGGCCGTTGCCGCCGTCTCATTCCTGAATTCGTCCAGATGGACTTCCAGTGCGGACAGTCTCTCCGTATCGATCACGAGGCGGTCGGGGCTGGGGGCTCCCGGCGCATCAGCGGGCTCCTCGCCGAGCGGCGTCGAAGCCACGCTCTTACAGGAAAACAGGTCTGTCCTGTATTCGGGATCCTGCGTCATAGCCACGTCCTCCGAGGAGAAGAAAGTCTCGTTTAACAGATATTCGTGCACGGCATGTTTTCCTGACGCCGCGAAACTGAGAAAAAGCGGGGACAGGATAGCCGCCCAGGCTCCAAACGCACTCCCGGCCCATACAGGCATACCGCCGGCCCCGGACGGAAAGGGGTGTGCCTGCTGTGGGTGTCGCGTCAGTGTCTCACCGTAAACTCCAGGGTGTTGCTTTCGAAGGCCCCCGTCGTCAGGCTGAAACCGTCAAACTTGTGTTTCTTGAGTTCCCTGCGGAGCTTGTCCGGTCGAAGCTTGCTCATCACACGGATCTCCGCAGTCCCATGAGCATAGTGGTTGTTCAGTATACCCTTGTCTCCGCACATCTCCTCGAGAACATCTGTGGCGGCGTCGGCCTCGTCCTCGGTGCACTCCAGAAGGGTGATGGTGATTGGCCGGCCTTCGAACGCTTGTTTTGCGAACTCCTCGAAGGCTCTGTTGATCATGTTTTCGGCCAGGGACGCCCCGGCGGCCTGCAGCGACAGTACGGCTCCGTGGTCGGGATCCTGGTCCGCGCTCTTGGCGTTGGCGTGGTCGGTGCCGACCAGACGAGCGTCGTCGGTCCAGTACATTTCGCTCTTGGCGTCCGCGGCCCAGACAAACCGGCGACGGCCCGGTATCAAGTCAGGATCGGGATCCGGGCCGGCGGTCCGGCCTGATACCTTGAAGTAGATCTGCGCATTGTGCCTGGCCGCCAATTGCAGAATGACCCGCCGATCGCGGCCTTCCAGTTCGGCCATGTCCACCTTGTTGTGCTTGTTCAGTTCCGCCTGGTCCAGCACGATGACTCGGAATCCTTCAGCCTGGAGTTTCTCCGACAATGCCTGTGCCACATCCGAGGTTTTCTGCTGGCGGATGCCGGGCGTCGGTCGACGGTCGACAAAAAGGTCCATCTGAAAGACGATCAGTACCGTGGGCTGGCCCAGGGTCTTGAAGAACTCAGCCGCGTCTCGCAGGGCTTCGTCGAGGCGAGCGGCCGTCAGCGAGACTTGAACCCTCGTTGAAGACAACCCGCTGACGACGTTCTCGCTGGCGTCCGTGCTACTCATGACCCTGTAGTTGTTCTGGATAACAAACTCGGGGAACGCCTGCACGAAACGTCTTGACCATCGCTGCTCGGTACCGGGGCTGACTTCGGTTATGTGCGTATCAAGGATGGCCTTCAAGGCGGAGGACAGGGCTTTATCCCTTGCCTCCTTGGCGCTCCGTCCCGAACCTGTCGCCTCGACCTCGTAAGTCCTTTCCGCCATCGCACAGATCGAGTTTGTCAGGAGCGTTCCCGCAACCATCCACTTCAGGTATCGAGTTTGTTGTCTCATGGTCATCTCCGTTACCCTGCCTGTTTCCTGCTCCATTTGCACGCGCCATCCGCCGGATCACAGCCTGGGTTTGTCAGTTGCCGAACCCACCTGAACGTTGCCCGTCACACTGCTTGCTTTGGTTCGGGCCTTCTGGAGTTGCTCGAGGTACTCCACATCGCCGGGAGCCAGTCTCAGCGCATTCTCGTAATGGGTGACGGCTGCTCCCAGGTCGCCCGTCATTTCACAGCACACGCCTAGGCCGAAGTATGAGCTGTGATCCTTCGGGTTCTCGGCCACAGCCCGTTCGAAGCAGGTGCGAGCCTCCTTGTAGTCCTGAATCTTCAGATAGTTTACCCCCATCTGGCTGTTGGTATCGGAGGAAGCGGAGACCTCGATGCCCCGGCATTCTGATGCGGGATCCAGAGGGTCTCCGCTGCTGTAGAAGACCATCGCTGAGTTCAGCGAGCAGCCCGCTGCCAGGGCCAGGAAAGCCGAAGCGATTACGCAACTCACTGACAGCCTGTTCATCTCAAATCGCGACATGTGATTTCTCCTGTTTCTCAAATGCCGACATATCTGCTCGCCGGCGGCCAGAATCCGGATCAGTCCTTCACTCTCACAGGGGAAGCTCCCTGATGATCGAGGGCACGCGACTCTTCGGGAGTTTGCGGCAGGGCCGCGGGTACCACGGCAAGGGCCTCGCCGGCCTCGACACGATTGGCCACCCGCTCCATTGCCCATCGGTAGTCGAGGTTCTTGTTCTTCTCAGAGGCCGCCTTCCGGTACCACTCGCAGGCAAAGCCGAATTTGTTCTGGCTCTCCGCGCAGATGCCCATGACAAAACAGGCGCGGTGGTCGTCCGGGTGCGTCGCGAGGCGATTGCGCGTCCGGACCGCCGCCTGCTCCACCCGGCCCAGGTTGAACTCGCTGATCGCGGTCTCCACCTCGTCACTGACGGAGCCGAGGTTGGCAGTGATCTTTCGTTGGACGGGCACAAACTGTGAACAGAACTCGTCCACATGCTGCGTGATCAGCTCTTTCACCGCCTGCCTGCCCGACGGCAGTTCATCGATTCGCTTGGCCCCGACGCCGAAGAAGCCGTTTTCGGTCATCTGTCGCCAGATCAGGGTGTTCGAATAGGAGGCAACGGTGTTGCCCGTGCTCACCAGGACAACCTTGAGTTCACACATGACGGACACTTCCATAACGGTCTTGTATTCGACGTCGCCCCCATAGAGGCTTCCTGGTATCGGCAGGAGCCAATCCGCACCGTGCTCCGCCATTCTTTTCCATACATCACGGGGGACCGAGATCTGTTCGACTTCAGCCGAGTACCCCAGCCTGGGTACGATGATGGCCTGGGCGCCGGCCAACTGGGCCGGAGTCACTCCGCGGGTAGTATTGGTCTCGCCACGCAGTTTCTCCACATCACCGGGCGCCATATCGATGCGTTCGAGAACCCGCACATTCGGCATCGCGCGGGCGAACACGGTCTTGATCGAGCCAAGCAGAGTGGTGTACCATCCTTCAGCTTCATTCCTGACAATACCTCCACTCTGTCCGCTGTTGTCGAAGATAGGCGGAACGACCGCGATGGCCTTCACCTCGGCCGGCCATGTTTGTGTGGGCTTGGACACCCAGGTGAAGGTGATGTTGTCATCGAGGGCCATGGCCGTGCTTCCGGTCAGAAGCAGGCACGCTAGGGCGACCCGTCCCGGTCTTCCGGCAAGTGTCTCAAAGACCCCTGGCATATGTGGACTCCTTTGTTTCAAGAGCCGATTGTTGGCAGTGGCCGCTGACATGCAGCCTTGCCGTTTCCAATGGGAATTCGTTGCAGGTCTGGAAACCTGCCGGCCGGACTGGTTTTTCAGTTCAGGTCGAGTGTTTCAGGATTGGCGGCGTGGCGTATGCCGTTTCCGACAATCGGACGGTGACGGTATCGTCTTCAAGTCTTCGGAAGGTGGGTCTACAGGTCAAACTCCGCCATCATATCCCGGAGACGGGCCAGGGTGTTGGACTTGGCTTTGTAGACCTGGTTGGCGTTCATCCCCAGAATCGAACACACCTCTTCGACGGGTCTTTCATCGAAGACAAGCATCCAGAAAGCTTTGAAGTTATTTTCTGACAAGGATTTACGGATCTGCTCGACGCAATACCGCAGGTGGCTCTTCTTCCAGTTCTTCTCCCATTCCTCGTCGGGTGACGGATTGCCGTCCACCACGGCGCGCATTTCCTGGGTGTCGGCCTGCTTCTCTCGCCTCTTGCGAATCAGATCGACGGTCTTGTTGTGAACGAGCCGCCGGAGCCAATTCTTGAACCCCCCCTTGGCCTTGTCGTATTCGAAGGAGCCGATCTGTTGAACAACGGCTTCCATACACTGGCTGCGGATGTCCTCGGCGTCCTCTGCCGACAGGCCCTTGGCCCGTCCATAGCGATAGATGAGGGGACCATAGAGTTCGTAGAACTCGCGCCAAGCCAACGAGTTATTGGGATCGCGAATTCTAAGAATCAGACTGGCTCTTGTCGTGTCCATGGGGGCATTCTAAGAAGTCGGTTATCCGACAGCAACTACTACACTGTCTGTCTCACCGACTGCGACTTTGTTATCCTCATCGTCCCTGAGGGTATTCGTGAGATGCAGGTAGGCCCTGGTCGGAACCACCGAGACCGATTGAACTCGGCCACACCGGTCTCTGCAGTGGTCTGTCAATGCATGTTCCGGAAGTTGGAGACACCTCATGCTATGTCCACAACGAGACGAACTAGAGAAGCTGGCCAGCGGTGCTGAGACCGGGCCGGAACTGGCGGAACTGAATCGTCACATCGAGAGCTGTGATTTCTGTCGGCAGGTCATCAGCCGGTTGAAGTCCGACAACGTCTTGGCGAGGGATCTCAAACAAGCTTTCGAGACAAATCCTGGAGTCGAGGCCACGGTGGAACATCGTCCGCCCGACCATGAAATGCACAGCGTACCCTCCGACTCATTCGATGGCTATACCATTGTCCGAGAAGTCCATCGGGGCGGCCAAGGCGTGGTCTACCAGGCCATACAGAAGAACACAAAACGCAAGGTGGCCATCAAGGTCATGCGGGAAGGCCCCTTCGCCGGCCCAAGGGATCGAGCCCGCTTCGAGCGAGAGGTTCAGATCCTGGGGGCGCTCAATCACCGCAACATCGTGGCGATCCACGACAGTGGCAGCAGCCGGGGGAGCTTCTACTTCGTGATGGACTACATCTCCGGCCAGCCGCTCGACGTGTGGATGGCCAGCGGGCAACGGACGATCGAAGAGACGCTGCACCTGTTCGTGAAGATCTGCGACGCCGTGAACGCCGCCCACCTTCGCGGGGCGATCCACCGCGACTTGAAGCCCAGCAACATCCGCATCGACAACCAGGGCGAGCCGCGTGTACTGGACTTCGGCCTGGCCAAGATGGCTACCGGGCAGGTGACGGACAACTCGCAGCCGCAGGTAATGACGGTCACCGGTCAGTTCCTGGGCAGCCTGCCCTGGGCGTCGCCGGAGCAAGCCGAAGCCATGCCAGACAAAATCGACATCCGGACAGACGTGTACTCGCTGGGGGTAATCCTCTACCAAATGCTGACCGGCAAATTCCCCTATGACGTCGTGGGTAACATGCGGGCCGTCGTGGACCAGATCATGAACGCGGCCCCGTTCCGGCCGAGCACGATCCGCCGACAGATCAATGATGAGGTCGATACCATCGTCCTCAAGTGCCTAAGCAAGGAACGCGAGCGACGCTACCAGTCAGCGGGAGAATTAGCCCGCGACATTGGGCATTACCTGAACGGTGAGCCCATCGAGGCAAAGCGGGACTCGTTTGGCTACATGCTGCGAAAGCAGTTGCGACGATACAAACTGCCGGTTGTACTGGCCACCGTCTTCACATTCACCATCACGGGGGGACTGATTGCGTCGATCGCACTGTGGCGGCACTCAGTCTACTCGGAGAGCGCCGCAAATGAGGCCAGGGAACGGGCCGAGGTGGAAGCAGAGAAATCTCGCTGTATTCTGGGATTCCTACAGGAAATGCTTGCATCCGCGGACCCGGTCCAAGCACAGGGCAAGGATGTGACCGTCCGGGCTGTCCTGGACCAAGCAGCTGGGTCTATTGATTCTCGGCTGCGCGAGCAGCCCGCAACCGAGGGTGCTGTCCGCTACACAATCGGCAAGACCTACCTGGCTCTTGGCCTATATCGCCAGGCCGAAGAGCAACTGCGGAGATCGCTGAAGACTCACCTAGAATTAGCACGCATCGATGAAGAGGCTATGGTGTGGCCCGGCAAACCAGAAGAGGTAGCACGTCTCCTTCTTGAGAAAGCAGGCGGCAACAGGAGCAGCGCGCAAGGAATGTTGCTCCCGACGGAGTGTTTGGCAATCGCCGACATCTGGTTCGCCCTCGTGCAGTGCGAGCCGGACCTCAGCTCATGGGATGGTACTGAATACCTCTCCGCGGCAGTGATGATCTATGGGAAGCTTCTCGGCAACGATCACCCCCAGACGCTCTTCGCCTCGAGCTACAAACCACTCAGCGACGATGTGATTGGCAGGCTGATCAGGTTTGCCGAAAATAGCGAGGTCGACCTCTTTGAGCACGGTGATCTTCTCGAAGATGTGCTTGCGACACTTCGTTCCCACTGGACCGTTGGTGGCGCGCGAGACGTTGAGTCATATACGGAGGATTGGATACGCAGGCTCAGGGCGATTCCAGGGGCAGAGAAGCATGTCGATCGCACCTTGGTCGCGCTTGCGAAGAATCGGCTGAATGATCCGAAAGACGCTGCAATCGCCGAGATACTGTACCGGAAGGCGGTGGCTGTCTCCAGGGAAACACATGGGACGACATATGTGGGTTTGGCAGCCCGTCTGATTGACCTTGGGGATTTCCTCATGGCAAAGGAGGCACCGCCTGAGTACGAGGCCGCCCAGATTTACAGAGAGGCTCTCACTATTCAACAAATGACCCTCGATGAACACAGCCCAGATGTACAGGACACCTTGGCAAGACTGTCCAACCTCGAGAGTACTCTTCAACATGAGGCGGATAACATACTGGAGGGGTCAAGAGAGTCTTTTACAGGTTTAGCCTTAGCAGTTCAGTGGGCAGCATTGACCCAGACGCTGACACAGGCTTCGGCGCTCGACACGCTTACCTTCAGTGAGTTGTTGATTCTTGGGGGCCAATGTTCCAAGGCTGTAGAGAACGCTCGGCAAACAATTGACAAAGGCGCGAAGCACCCTTGTTTTTTCAAGTCGCTCGGCTGGGCCCTGCTGGCGTGCGGCAAGCGCGACGAGGCAGAGGCGTCCTTCAAGCTTGCCTTGGCCTATCTGGAAAGCTGGAGGCCAACGTTGCCCCTGGAAGCTGATCCCGACGAATGGACAGCTGCATACTTTCTTGACCTCGTGCCCGAGCAGGCATATACGGATCGGTGGCTGATGGACGACAAATTCGCCTGTTTCCCCTGGTTCTACATCGCCCAGCGGATGGAGATCGAGGGCAAGAAGGAGGCGGCGATCGAGGCCTACAAGAAATCAGTCGAACTCGGCAAGTTGCCCGATGCCCACCATATCCGCTTCTGGTCGGAGTACCGGCTGGGCGTGCTGACGGGGACAGTCAAACCACCGACAACCGCCTCCGCCCCGGCTTCTCCGCCCCCGACCACGCAGCCGTAACCAAACGGAGAAACGGGTGCGTCCTTTCAGTATCTTCGCCCTGCTTCAGTCCTGAACGAATGGAGTTTTCGGCCGCGAGACTGAGCCACAGGAGAGCGGTATTCGTCTCGCCGCAGGCGGGAAAGCCTCGTTGAACGTGTCCGCTTCATAAACCGCACCCCTCTATCGACGCGGCGGGACCAGCTTGAACGTGCCGGGAATCAGCGAGGTGGGACGCCATGTCAGCGGTGAGGCGAGGAATCAGCCGAGTGGGGTGTCAGTAACCGCTCATGCTTCGCAGCCAGCAGATCATTAACGTCGTACATTTGGCCATCGATCCAAAGAAAAGCGTGCGACGTCGCGTCCGACGATGCCGTCGTTGTGGAACTACCCACAGTCTCACCTTTGTCGTTTATGTCGCAGGCGTAGCTATGGCGACTGCCACCGAGAGCTCCAAGGCTGCGCGGCATATCGCCCTGCCACAGGCAGGCGTGTGTCGATCCATTCTCGTCATCAGCTTGGCCTGCAATCCATCCCTTCTGGTTTATCGCTGTGGCCTGGCTGCGCCTGCCTTTAAGAGAAGGAAGAGGTATCAGAGTACCATGTTTCCAGAGAAAGGCGTTCTTAGGTTTCATATGACCCAGGGTGCCAACAGGCAACCTCTTGGCCGTCAACCAGAAGGAACCCCTTGGAGACGGGTGGAATCCACTCAAGGTATTCGGGCCACGGGTTTCGACTTTCCTGCCGGAGCGTGAATCCTGCCGCTTGACCCTGGTTGTTGAGGGTCGCAAATCTATCGGTGATCCAAGATTCGGCCCGTATTCGGTAACGGCGGGGTTTCGCTGGGCTCGCGGCTGCCGGCGACGGGATCGCGGCGGCAGCACGGGTTGCTGGCGGCACTGCCGAGGCAGGTTCAGGTGCGGCGTCGCGGCAGGCCGCGAACAGCCCCAAGCCTGCCGTAGTAGATGCTGCGAGACATGTAATTGCCCAGTTACGGTTCGTTGCCACACCATGCTCTTCTTGTTTGGCTGTCTGTTTGAGCCTCTCTAGGGAATCTGCGTTTACACGAATCCGCAGACTATTCCTGTTTTTGACTTCTACGGTCCGACCATCGTTTCTCCATTCCGTCATGGGGATCTGATTGGCCTTCTGTTACCGCTCGTCCGTGAGCCAAGAGTGGGCCCGGCCCTCTCTTGAGGTCCGGCCGCTACTGATT
>CAZTQK010000043.1:0-22863 GCA_964615635.1 uncultured Planctomycetales bacterium | reverse complement strand
AACGGTACCTTCGAACCGATCATGACCGCCTCGTAGGCCGGGAAATAGGTTACGTTGTCGTTCCTCTTGGCGAATTCCTCGGCGGCCACGCGGAGTGTCGCCTTCGCCAGGCAGTCGGAGACCACAACATTCACGTCCTCGCTGCGGAAAGTGGCCAGAAGGGGCACCGGCGAGACGGTCATGATGATCTGGATTCCGGGATTGTGCTCGGTGAGCACATCACGCAACCGCTGAAGCTCGTTCAGGTTGTCTTCTACCGAAAGCACCTGGCGATCGAGCAGGGCCGGCGACATTCGCCATGGCACGCGGGACAAGTAGGTCCCATCGTGCTTGAACCGCCAGACCTCGCAACAGGATGGTGCCAGAATGAGCACCTCGGTTTCCAACAACGTTTCCCGCAGGGCGTCGAGGAACTCAGGAAGCTCCGTCGCATATTCCTCGGGGCTGTCGAATGGCACCGATTCTCGGTACGGGTCGTGCCAGTTGCCGTCCTGGAAGTACAGATAGGGCTTGAGCTCGACGAGCCCCAGCCCTCGCTCCACCCACTGCCGCAGGCTCGGCGCATTGAACAGAATTCCCTGGCGGGCACTGTAGTGGCCGTATTTCCTCCGCCAGAGTTCTTCCTCGGACATACCCGTCGGCCCCGGCTGCTTGATGAAGTAGTCGTAACCCCAGTTCTTGAGGCAGCGGCCCATGTTCATTGCGAAGCAGTTGCCCGCCGCCGCAATGCGCGTTTGCCGGTTGATGAACGGTTGACGCCTGGGGCACAGATTCATGGTGTAGAGACTCTCTCGTTCCATGCCCTCGCGCACACCCGTTGGCCAATACCGGTGCCGGGCGACCTCCGGCGAGATGTAGCGATACCGGGTGCGGTGCTCGGCTACCTGGACTCGATGAGCGTTGAGTCGGCTCAGAATCTCGGTAGCCTCATCACGATCCTCAGGCTGGGCCCATGTGCGGCTCAGCCCCTGGATCCAGGCGTTGGCCATCTGATCGAACGACTTGTGACCAAGGCCGAGACGGCCGACCTCCTGCCTCCAGCCGTCCGTTTGTCCGCGGCACAGCCAACGCCAGAGTTCGGTGGCGACGTGATCGTTAGCATCCTCCAGGATGATCGGATCGATACGAGCGGTGGCGGCTATCGCTTGGGTGCTACCAGGCATTGGTTTTCCTTTGCTCGGCTGGGCTGGGCGATGCTCCTTGAATCGGCTGCGGCCCTCGGCTCCTCTCAAGCGTATGCGCTGACGTAACACTATAGGAGGGCAATAGTTGCGCCTGCCGCCTGGGTTGCGCGCTACCTCTGTCGTTGATCATTTATCGGCCTGTGACCTCGAAGGGTTGACAAAAAGCCGGGGTGACGTTCGCAGACGGTAAACCCGGAGACCGCAACGAGCCGACATACACCCATCCTGTGGAGGAGCATGCTGTGGGCAGGCGGACCTTTCGCACGTCGTTTGGAAGAGAGATCGGGTTTGTCGACGGCTACTTCGACGCGCACCGGAAGAGCTACCTGGCAGACCCGGCCCGCCTCTTTGACAACTGGCCGCGCGATCGCCGCATGTCCTTTTGGGGTTTCTCGCGGGACGTTTTCGAGTACGCCGTGGTGGTTGACTTCCTCGCCCATCTGGGCCTCCCCATGAACTGGCATCGGCTCATGGACATCGGGGGAGCCGAGGGAACGATGGCCCGGCTGTTCCGCGGTGAAGGCAGGGCCGGGCATGTCACAATAGTGGAGGCCAATGACCAGCAGTTCTCGTTGCCCGATGACCTGTTCATGAGTCTGTACGGGGATTTTCAGGGTGTGGTGCAGGGCGGGATGACCGACCCGCGATGCAGGGCAAGAGGTTTTCTCGGAATGGTCGACCAGTTCGGATATCATCCACCCCGAAGCTCGGCATTCTACAACCTCGCGTTGCGCGCCGACCCGATCGTCGACCAATACTGGGTCCGCGATTTGTACGGACTGAAGGACCGGTTCGACTGCATAACCGCGTTCCTCTGCGTGCCGTGGTTTGATCTGGACCGGCTTCTTCCAAAGGTATACTCATTACTGTCCGACTCCGGTGTGTTCTGCATTCTCGAGGGGAACTGGTGGTATGCGGTTAATGCGACCATGATCGTCGGCGATTTCCCGTATGCCTGCCAGCGTCTGACACGGGACGACCTGCGTCGATACTTCGACGAGAACCACCCGGACGAGACCGAGCGCGTCCTGAAGCGCTACGACTGGTTTCACCAGGGTAGGCAGCACCCGACCCTGGACGACTTCGTCGACATTGCGCACCGGGCGGGTTTCTCGCTGTTGGGGGCAAGACGGTTCACACCAGTCTGCGACATTCATCAGAAGACACCGGTTTCGCCACTGGTTGTCGATCGATGTCATCACGGTTATCTCGACGAAGTGCTGGCAGATATTCACCAGTTCCGGCCGGATGTTCGACTCACGGATCTTCACACCGCCAAAATGCTGATGGTATTCGGCAAGCAGCCGCAGAGCAGCGACAGTCTGGAGTCGTATCTCCGTCGTATGCACGACGCGGGTGATTACGGCATCTACCTGCGCGAGACAATGGGACCGTAGACCCTGGCGGTCGTCAGGCGGTTGCCTTCTGGAAGGTGTCCACTCCGGTGGTTATCGAGAAGAGCTGGGCGAAATTGAACCACTTGTAGTGGTGCATGGCCGCGTCGATCTGCTCATCTCGGTTGAAAGCCGGTTCGTATCCCCACTCTGCCATGGATGCCGAAAAGTGGAACTCGATGACCTTGGCCTCGTGTTCGGTGATCCGATCGCGCCAGCGGCCCACGTTGACGTTGGACGCCTTGTCGAACTTGAGCCCGTCGAAGTTGTTGCCTCGCCAGGGCAGGCCGTAGTACGTCGGTTTGAGCAGGATCTCATCGAAATCGATCCCCAGGAACGGGCAAAGATCTCTCATGACCCCCTCGGGGTCCGCCGTCAGGTCTTCGTATCGCACGACGCGGTATCGCTCCGGGCCGAACCGTTCGGCGTTGAGCCTGGCCAGCTTCATCCCCAGTCCCCCGCGATCGAGCATGCTCTGGAGTAACCGCTCGATGCTGTCGTTTTGGTGCTGGTAGCGTGCGGACCACCCCGATTTGAGCGAGCCGAAATTGTCACGAGGATCGCGAATCACGTGAATGAATCGGGCCTGCGAGAACCAGTTGAATACTTCGCTGGCGTAGATCTCGGTGCTGGTGGTCTTCTCAACCCATCGTCGGAGTTGGCGTTCCGGTGCCGGCGCGGCTACCTCTTGATAAGCGCAGATGGCCTCCAGCAGAAGGCTCGGGGCGGTGCATACCCGGTTGGCCATGCGGCTGCGGAATTGCTGCTCGAGCTGGTCGTAGGGGAACTGGCCGTGCCAGGCCTCGAGCTTCTCGAGGTCCCGGCGGAAGTTGCCGTACATCACGTCGACGATGCGCTGGAGCTTGTCCGGGGCGGTGTATTCCGGACGGTCGTACGGCGGGTAATAACCGTAGAAGAATCCGCTGTCCGGCGGAAACACACAGAGCTGGGGATGCGAATCGAACAGGTTTAGCAACAGAGTCGTGCCCGACTTGCGGTGTCCGCCGATGAAGGTCGCGTTCTCTTGCCAACTCATGCTCATATCCGATCCAAGATCGTCTTGTGGTTGCCGCCCGTGACGATAAGTCCGAAGCGTGGCGGCGCTGAGACAGCGGCTGCCCGAGACACCGCAAACGTGCCCGAGGGTTTCGGTCAAACCGCAAGCTCGCGGGGGAGCCCGAACATGCCTCCCCTAGCCCGATCCAAAACGAGCCAGTATAGTCCTTTATCGGCAGCGGTGGGTCTCAGAGGCGAGCCCGGCCCTGCGGTTAGGCAAAGCCGAGGGCGGTGGCGGGCAGCGGATTTACGCGTCTCCGGGCCACGCGACGGCTGTTGGGCGCAGACCTTGAAAGGCAGGAACAAGCGTGCAGGACGGCATCAGGAGCAAGGCGGACACCTTCTTTGGGCTCGCGGCCGGCCAGGTCGGTGTTCGTCCCTGGCTGGTCGTCATTCTCATGCACGAATACTACCGGAACCTGTATCCGGCAGATCCCCATCTTCCATTCGGGCCCGGGGCGTCACATTTGGCCCGCATCGAAGGTGTTCTGGACCAAGCCATCCGCTGCCTGGAGTCGTTTGAATTCGCGGGCTCCTACCTGCGACAGCAGACGGATTGGCGGGCGACGGTTTTGAGACAATTGAGATCTCGCTCCGAACAGCGGGAAAGGGAGGGCGAGACGCAGCAGGTCTACGGACAGCTCTGGGACAGGTTCGACGAGAAGGCATATGTGGAACAGGCCTACCGGATCCTGGCGGAGCGGTTTGCAGGCAGCGAATTCGACTTGAACGCCGTTGCGGGGCGGAGAGTGCTGGATATGGGCTGCGGCAGCGGTCGATATACCATCGCTCTGGCCCGAGCCGGCGCCGCCCGGGTGGTAGGCGTAGACCTTGGTTCCAGGTCCATCGAATGGGCCCGGACCATCGCCGAGGGTGCGGGCTTGACCAACGTCGAGTTCGTTGTCGGAAATGTCCTGAAACTCAGTTGTGAGGATCGGGCTTTTGATTTTGTCTTCTGTAACGGGGTGCTCCACCACACCACGGATATGGAGGGCGGCATCCGTGAACTCCACCGGGTGCTCAGATGCGGCGGGCGGGCTTTCTTGTACGTCTACGCGGATGGGGGACTGTTCTGGTATTCGCGCAAACGAATGCCCGAGATTATGAAGCAAATCCCTCAGGAATACACGATGGCGGTTCTTGACATGATCGGGCTTCCCAGCAACAGGTTCTTCTTTGTTGACAACTGGTATGTTCCCATCGAGCGACATACCTCGCGGGAGTGGCTCGAACACTACCTGGCGCAGGTGGGTTTCGACCCCATCGTGAAGATCCACAGCGGCCGGGCAACCGATCTGGACAGCCGGGAATGTGCCGCTCACCCCGAATCACAGGTATTGTGGGGCGACGGCGAGCATCGTTATCTGCTCGGGAAAGGGGAAGCCCTCACGCAGTGATCGTATTCCGAGGACTACGATCATGAAAAGCGGCGGAGACAACTCGCCGCCGCCAATCTTCGATTGGGCAGGGTATCAGCCTGGACTGCCGGGTACTGCCGCAGGACTATGTCCTTTGCTTCAACACACGCGCCGGGACGCCGGCCGCAATTGAGTAATCCGGTACGGTCCGGGTCACCACCGCGTTGGCTCCTATGACCGCTCCGGTGCCGATGGTGACGCCCGGAAGCACCGTGACGTGTCCGCCGATCCAGACGTCATCCCCGATTGACACGGGCTTGCCATCGAAGCCTTGCTCCCGGATCAACCGGCCCGCGGCAAAGCGGTGCTCGGAGGAGTTGATGTAGACGAACGCGGCAAACACGCAATCGCGGCCAATGGAGAGGCCGTGTCCGCCGTTCAGGATGGTGTAGGGGCCGAGGGCGGTGCGGGCGCGGATTGCCAGTTCTGCTTCATTGGCGCAGACAAGCCACATCTCCGTCCCCGTTCGGACATCTTCTTCGATCGTCAGCCGACCCTGCTTGCGTATGCGAATGTAGGTCGTGCCGCCGAAGGTGACGTTGCGGCCGATGGTGATGCTCTTCAGGGTGGCTCCGTCGCGCAGGAGTATCTCCAACCGGCCATGGACGCGGAAACTCTTGCCGACTGAGGCGCCGCCCAGACGCAGGCGGAAACGCCAGTAACACGAACGCAGCAGGTTAATCAGGCTGGCCATCTCCTACGTCCTTCGCCCAGACTGGGTCTCACATGGACGACGCTACAGGTTCGATCAGGCCGGCGCGGATGAAGTTTTCAGCGATGGCCTCAACCTGGTCGAATGGCACGCCCCACTTGTCGGCAATCTGGAGGAGCGAGTGTGTCCCATCGAACTCGTGCATGCATTTCTTGACCAGGAATCTCGCTTCTTCTCCCTCGTCCCCGCGCTGAACAGGGTAGGCCAGGCCGTGGCGCGACACACAAGGCTCTCCCTTGTAGCGGTTGACGTAAACGCGGTCACGTTCGATGACCTGCACGAACCGAAAGAGCGCGGCCGCCGCTTCGAACAGGCAGTCGCCGCTCAGCGTGGCCAGGGTGTCGAGCGAGGTGTGGTACTCGGGATACTCACCCGCCGGGGTGCGAGTCAGTGCGCCGGCGGGTATGCGTACACCCGGGGCGTTGAATTGCCGCTCGTCGGAGCCGCCGGGATACCAGGGCCGTATGCAAGCGTCGTCCGTATAGTGCCGAAGAACGTGCTCCGCGACCCGGTCGACCAGGGAATCGCCGAAGTAAGATCGTTTGTAGTGAATCGGGCCGCGATCGCCGCAGTCGTAGACCACGAACGCCCCGAGCATCCTTCGGATACTTTCCTCGTGGTGCGCCAGATAGGTAATGGCCCCGATCGTTTCCGGGACGATCAACAGGCGATAGGAGTAGCGGCGATTCTCCATTGCGGCCAGCCACTTGAAAAGCTCAACTGCGGTGACGACGCCGGAGAGATTGTCGTTGGCCAGAGAGGGATGGCACAGGTACGTCGAGAAGACCACCTCGCGATCGGATTTGCCGCGAAGGTGGCAGCAGCCGATCCTGAGCGTTCCGGGCCTGAGGTCCACGTCAATCCGAACGTGATAGCGGCTGTCGGTGAATCGGCCAAGTTGGCCATATGCCACGTTGAACTGCCAGTCGCGCCGGTAATACAGGTAGTTGTACGGTATGGCGGTGGGACGATCCTCGATCCAGGACAGATGCCGGAAGAGCTCTTCCTTTGAAACCTCTCCATCAAACGGAATGCTGTAAGCCGAGAGGTGCAGGTTGTTGTCGGCGAAATCAACCAGTCGCGTTCCGCTCGAGTCCTCAATGTAGGCTTCGTTGACGTCCCAGGCGGGCGGGATCTGCCAGTCCCACACTTCCTGCCCCGATGGGTATTCCAGCACTTCCATGTCCAGGTGCCGACGGATCAGATCGAGCGACGTGGCAAAGCCCTTGTTAACCAGCGTCCGGTGAATGGGAAAGAGTTCACGGGCGAGGTTCATCATCTCGCAGGCGCTGGTCTCGGCATCCGGTGCGCCCCAAGCCGTGAGGTTTCCTCTGGAAAGAGCATGCCTCCAGCCGGTGTCCGCTGTCGAGGGATCAGGAGCAGACGATCCGCTGAGAGTGCCCGATGAGTATGTGGTCATGCCGAGACCCTTCAACTTCGTGAACTTGGCCGACTCATTCCCCGGCCAGGTGGAGACAGACCCTCTCCCTCCGCCTTTCCCTAGGTTATCGACTGATCAAGGCTCAAATCTTCCGCGAGAACAGTTGCGGGACCTGAAAAACGGGTGGCGGAGACGGCAGTGATGTGCAGCACCCGGCTTTGACGACCCGGGCCGGGAAGCTCAGGCACCGGCGAGATTGCATGCGCTGAGGAAGCCTGAATCGGTCTGGCTCGTTGCCCATCGCTCCAGGAACAGCTTGGCACTCACAAAGTTGAACAGGAACTTGCTGAAGCTGTTGCTGAGTTTGTCTTCACCGAGCATGGCCTCGATCCGCTCGCGGCGGACCAGGTCGAAGATGGGACCCTCCGATAGCAGGAAATCCCGGTCTTCGGGGTTGCGCGGGTCAAAGAGGGCGTGGAAACTCGCGTTGAAGCCCTTCTTGCGCCTGTCGAGGCGAACCTTGTCGTTGAGCACGCCCTTGACCGCCTCGCGGAGCACGTACTTGCCGAAACCGTCGCGGATGAGGTGCTCGGGCGGGATGGAAAAGGCGAACTGAAACAGCCGCGAGTCCAGGTACGGACTGCGGTTCTCGACGCTGTAGAACATCGAATTCAGGTCGTCCTCGTGGAGGATGACCGGCGTCGCTTCATGGAACAGCTCGTTCAGCATGCGATTTCGCAGCAGCGAATCGCAGAATCGCTCCTCGACGAAGGCCTCCGTGAAGTCGCGAGTGAGGATTCCGGCGAAGACGTCGTTGTTACGGTAGATGTGGTCGCGGAAATCAGGGTTGTCGAAGTAGAGCCTCGGGTTCTTCAGGTGTGGGTTGCGAACGAACTGCCCCGGCCCGTCGTGCCAGCCCGCAAGCCACGTCGCGAAGTCCGGATGGTGCCGGATCTCGTACAGGTGCAGGTTGAAGTGGTCGTAGTAGCCGGTGACCAGCTCATCGGCGGCCGTACCCGACACGGCCACGCGAAAGCCGCCTCGCGAAATCATCTCTGACAGGCACGAGTGGATGCAGTAGGTCAGCGTATAGACGGGCGCGTCGTGGTACCGAACCAGTTGATCGAGCCGTCGCCGCATGTCCCGGTGCGGAATGCTCATGATGTGGTGACGGCAGCCGAGGTCGTTCACGGTAGCCTGGATGTTGTCGAACTCGTTGTACCGCTCGTCCTTGTCGCTGATGGAGAAGGTGGTGACATCGTAGTTGAAGACCTTGGCGGCAATGGAAGCGATGGCGCCCGAATCCACCCCGCCGCTGAGACAGAAAGCCAGCGGCACGTCGGCTCTCAAGCGTATGCGAATGCTTTCATAGAGGTGGTGGCGAAAGCCCTCGATGGCCTCGCTCAGCGTCATCTCCCGGGGTGTGTACCGGGGGACCCAATAACGATGCGCGCGCGGCTTGAGATCGCCATGGATCTCAACGTTCGTGGCGTACGGCACCTCGCGCACGTCGGTGAAGAACGTCTCCGGCTGTTT
This sequence comes from uncultured Planctomycetales bacterium, assembly GCA_964615635.1. Lineage (GTDB taxonomy): Bacteria > Planctomycetota > Phycisphaerae > UBA1845 > PWPN01 > JAUCQB01. The sequence continues at coordinate 14,182 of CAZTQK010000043.1, read as the reverse complement.
GTACAAAGACTTGTAGCCGTTGACCAGGTAGCGGAGGACCTGCCGCTGGTTAACCTGCAACGGCCGGTCGGCCAGTGACTGAATGAACTTCACTTCAGAACCGAAATAGACACGGTCCTTGTCCGCGATGTAGTAGAGCGGCTTCTCGGCGAAGCGATCTCGTGACAAGAAGAGGCGGTGCTGGCGATAATCATAAACCGCGAAGCTCCACATCCCCTCGAACTGCTCGACGCACGACGAACCATGCGTCAGGTACGACTGAAGCAGGACCTCGGTGTCGGACTCGGTGTTGAAGTGGACGCCTCGACGCTTGAGATCGTCCCGCAGCTCGACGTAGTTGTAGATTTCCCCGTTGAAGACCAAGTGGCTGTCGCCAAGGCTGAAGGGTTGATTGGAGCGGCTGTCCAGATCGACGATGCTGAGCCTGGAATGGAGCAGTACGACGTTGATGTCGCCGTCACGGAATGATCTGTGGGCCTGATGGTCCGGGCCCCGATTCCGCATCAGGGTCAGGGTCCGACTGATCCTGTCCGGGCCGATTTCCGACCGGCCGATGTACCCGGCGATGCCGCACATACGGGCGCTTCCGTGCAAGGCGGACCGCCTTCGTCGCGGACCGCTAATCGAGACTCGCTCGACGGGGAGGTTCGCGCAAGACGCGTTCCTGTCCCGCCTTAAGAGCTCACTGCTCTCCTGGCCGACGCCGGCGCAGGGATTGGGCTTTTATGTCCATCGGAACTGTCGGCAGCCTGTCTACAATACGCGATCGAAAGTCAGGCCGAACCTGGCCGGCACGGACCGAAATTCGATCTGGAACGCAAGGTTCGTCTGGAATCCGAAGTTGCGGGTTGCTATAGTGTAAGTTCAGTTGCAGACAAAGGTTGCGGAGATGCATTGGGCGGGGACACGGGGAACCGGGAGCATCATGGTGACCAACTCGAAGAAGGTTTCTGACCGATGGCGGCACCTCGTGACTGCCGTCGTTCTGCTGAGCCTCGGGGGCGGAGGTAGCGCCGTCTTCGCCGAACCGGTTGCCAAGCAGCGGGCCGCCGCGGTTGCCGGAGATTGGTGGTCACTTCGTTGTCAGAACACGCTGAAGGGAAGGCGGATGTCGGCCGAAGGGCCCGGTGGACTCAAGTCGCTTCGATCGGCACCTCGTTCGAAGACGGCATTCGGCGTCGAACAAGGGCAAGCGCTCTTCGATGAAAAGGGCGCGGTCCGAGCCTATCAGTTCGACCTGCCAGGAGGCGGCGCTGTTGTGATTGCCGCCGATGATACCTCCGCCCCCGTCTTCTTCTATTCCTTCGACAGCAAATTTGACGCAAGTGTGCCCCCCGCGGCCGCAATATGGCACGAGTATTGTCGGCAGACGGAGGAGACCGCGTCAGGAGCCCGCAGCGGCGGGGCCCATCCCTTCTGGCGGACGATCGAGCAGTCGTCTGCCGACAACAGCGATCCGGTTTTCCGTCCCGCGGCGAATTTTATCGCCGATATCGGTTCATCGGCGGTATCACGCGGACCACTCCTGCGAACGCGCTGGCACCAGAATGAACCGTACAACCTGTTTGCACCCGAGCGTATCGACTGCAGTTACCCGGGATCTTACTGCCGATGCCCGATCGGATGTGTGGCGACGTCTTTCGCCCAGATCCTGGCCTTCTGGCAAGGCCCGGTCTACGGCACCGGAGTCCCGGCGGGTGGGGAGTGCTATACGTGGAACAACGGCGATCCGGACGCGGCGCGTTGGCCGCAACTGTGTTTCGACCGTTCGTGGTACGACGGCCAGTACCTGCCGGTCTGCGATGATGCGGATGCGCCATTCTACGACTGGCGAAACATGTCAGAGGCGACATCCACCAGCGACCCGCCCGTCATGCAGAATGCGGTTGCCAAGCTGTCCTATCACTGCGCCGTCTCAGTGACCATGGATTTCTGCAGCGGCGGAGCGCAGCTATCAGGGGCAATGCATGACGCCGTCACACCCGTTCATTACTTCGGCTGTGCGGCCGGAGCTTACGCCATTTCGAAATCAGACTTCTCCGATGACCACTGGTTCGAGGAGGTCAAGCGGCAGATCAACCTGGGCTGGCCCCTGTGGTACAGCATTCCCAGCCACAGCATTGTGGTAGACGGCTATTCCGAGGAACTCGTTGACGGAGTGAGCGAACGCCGTTTCCACGTGAACATGGGCTGGGGCGGCTCTTCGGATGGGTGGTATCTCATCGGCAGCATGCCCAGGACGCCCGGGCACGAAGGCGCGATTGTCAACCTTCGCCCCGCCGGTTTCGGCGATGGTCCGCGCGTGAGGGAGGTGGATGCCGACGGTCGCTCCGGAGAATACGCGACGATCCAGGCGGCTATCAATGCCTCTACGGATGGAGACGAAATCGTTCTGAGGCCGGGTATCTATACCGGATGGGGCAATCGGGATCTCGATTTCTGGGGCAAAGCGATCACGGTTCGGAGCGTAAACCCGTATGACCCCGAGGTTGTCGCCGCGACGGTCATCGATTGTGAGGGCGCGTCACCGCGGCCGAGGCGAGGCTTTCTGTTTCGGCACGCGGAGACGGGCAACTCGATTGTGGCGGGCTTGACCATTACAGGTGGCTACGCGCCGACGCAACTGTTGGGTGGTCGGATCATTTCGGTCGGGGGTGCGATTCTTTGTCAAGGGGCGAGCCCGACCATACGGCAGTGCGTGATCAAGACCAATTCCGCGGGGGTGGCGGGTGGTGCCGTGTTCTGCTTTGGCGGGGGCGGGCCCACGATCGAACGTTGCGTCATTGCCGGCAACGCTGCAGGAAGCGGCGGGGGAGTCGCCGCCTGGCTGGACAGCGGCCTGGTTCTGCAGAGTTGTCTCCTAACCGGAAACACCGGAACTGAGGGGGCGGCTCTGCACTTCTGGGAGGCCGGCCAAGCCAAGGTCATCAACTGCACGCTCAGCGGCAACAAGTTGACCGGCAGTGGCGGCGAAGTCGTCGCTTGTCAGGGCGGTGATGTGTCGCTGGTGAACTCGGTGTTGTGGAATGAAGCCGCGACCGCAAACACCGAGATTTCGGTGCAAGGCTCGCAATCACCGAGCCAGGTCTCGGTGGCGCATAGCGACGTGCGAGGTGGGCAGACGGGCGTTGTGGTGGAATCCGGCGCTGTCCTCGACTGGGCAGCGGGCAACATCGAAGCCGATCCCGCCTTTGTATCGGTGTCCGGAGTCGACGGAGATCCCTCGACATGGCAGGACAATGACTACCGCCTCTCCGGCGGTTCCCCTTGCGTGGAGGCCGGTGACAACCTGGCGATCGGAAGCGAGGGGAGGACCGATCTCGACGGCAACCCTCGCCTGGCCGGCTCCAATGTGGACATGGGAGCATATGAGTACGGATCGTTTGTGGATTGCGACGCCAACGGCATCCCGGACCGCGACGAAGAAGACCGGGACCAAGACGGACTCATCGATGCGTGCGACAACTGCCCCGATAGCCCGAATCGCGAGCAGGAAGATCTTGACGGCGACGGCGTGGGTGACGACTGTGATCCGGATCTTGATGGCGATGGGGTCAGCAACGAGAACGACGACTGTCCGCGGACGGCCAATGCCGACCAACAAGACGGCGACGGCGACGGTGTTGGCGATGCCTGCGACAACTGTCCGTTTCTGAGCAATCCAGACCAAGCCGACGCGGACGGAGACGGCACGGGTGACGAGTGCGAGGCGGCCAGGCTCTACGTGGATGCTCGCGCGCCGGCGCAGGGGGATGGTGAGAGCTGGTCGACGGCCCTGGCGAGTCTCGAAGAGGCTCTGTCGGCGGCTGCCGGATCGGGAGGAAGGACTACCGAGATCTGGGTGGCCGCGGGCACGTATCGGCCGTTTCGCGAAGTGGTTTCCTCAATAGGTTGTTCCGCCACCTTCGCGATTCCCCCGGGCGTCGGTGTCTACGGCGGTTTCGCCGGTTCGGAAACGGTTCTGGAGGAACGAAGACCTCTGCTGCACCGCACGGTGCTGAGCGGAGACCGGAAGGACAATGATGTTCCCGGCACGGGGCCAAGCGATCCAAGTCGACGCGACAACTGCTACCACGTGGTGACCGTCAGCGGGGGCGACGCGACGACCGTTGTGGACGGCTTCGTGATCACGGCAGGAAACGGTATGACCAACGGCGGGGGCATGGTGATTCTGGGGGGGAGCCCGACGATTGCCGGTTGCCGGTTCATCGACAACGCGAGCCGCGAGGGCGGCGGTGTCTACGTCACGCAGGCTGCTCCGAGAATGATGAACTGCGTCTTTCTCGGCAATCGCGCCGTGACCGGCGGAGGTGTGTACACCTTGTACGCCGACCCGATCTTGAGCGGTTGTGTGTTCAGCGGCAATTCGTCTTCAGCAAACGCAGGAGGCTTGTTCTGCGGACGCGGCCAAGTCACCCTGCTCAACTGCACCGTGATCGGCAACAGCACGGTCATGCATGGCGGCGGTGCCTACATCACATCCGATGCGACGACCACAATCACGAACTGTGTGTTCTGGGGCAACACCTGGCAGGCGGCCCCCGGTATTGGCCGGCAAATCGACGGATCCACGACCGTTGCGATCAGCCACTGCGCGATCGAAGACAGCCAGGGGTTGTGGGAAGACGGAAACAACACCTGGCGCAATCCGATGCTTGTGGATCCCGACGGGGCGGACGATATCTGGGGTACGGAGGATGATGACTGGCATCTCTCGGCATCATCACCCTGCGTGGACGCCGGCACGCTGTTGGTCCCTGACACGGCGGCTGCGGTTGACCCGGACGGCGAATCGAGGGTGCAGAATTGCCGGATTGACATCGGAGCCGACGAATCGGCCTTTCACCGCGACTGCAACGGTAACGGGATACCAGACGGCTGTGAACTGCTCCGGGGAACAGAGTCCGATTGTGACGCAAACGGCGTGTTGGACTCGTGCGAGGTCTTCTCCCGCGCGCGGCTGCTGGTGACCAGCAACCGCGGAGACAGGGTTCTCAGCTTTGACGGCATCAGCGGCGCTTACCTGGGACCCTTTGTTGACCGGCGGGCGACGGATCTCCTCGATCCGCAGGCGATAGTCGTGGACAGCCGGCGCAACGTGTATGTCGCCGCTGCGGGCAGCGATAGCGTGATCGAATACGCAGGTAACAGCGGCCTGGCAAACAGACGGTTTGTCAGTTCCGATCTGCGCCGTCCGACCGCCTTGTTGCTGGTTGAGCCGACCATCCTGCTGGTCGCCAACGGCCGGGACAATAGCGTGGTGCAGTTTGACCTGGACACAGGCCGACCGATGGGTGTTCTGGTCCAGCCCGGCGAGGGAGGGCTGGCCGGACCGTCGGCGATGCTTCGATCGTTCACAGGGCACCTCCTGGTCGCCAGTCAACAGACGAACCAAGTGATCGAATACGACTGGAAGACCGGTGCGTTCCGTCGGGTCGCTTGTGAAGGCGCCGGCCTTGCCAGTCCGACTTCGCTGCTGTCGGAAAGGGGCCGAAACATTCTGGTCGCCAGCCACGATACCGGCGAGATTCTGAGATATGCTCAGGACGGCACTTTTTTGGGATGGTTCGTCTCCAGCGGCAGCGGCGGCCTGACATCGCCAGGCAGCATGGTCTGGGGGCCTGGCGGGAACTTGTTCGTGTGCAGCCTGAGGAACCAGAGCGTCCTGGAATTCAGCGGCCTGGACGGTTCGCCGGTGGATCATGATCCCAGACGGCCGGGTGTCCAGGCGGCATTCGTCCGGGGCGGCTACCTGGGCGTACCGAGGGGCTTGGCATTCGTGTATGCCAACGACTGCAACGGCAACGGCATGCCCGACAGATGCGACATCACCATGGGAGTCAGCGCCGACTGCAACGAGAATGACTGGCCCGACGAGTGTGAAGGTGATGCCGACGGCGACGGAATCATCAATCCGTGCGATGATGATGATGATAACGACGGAATTCCCGATGATGGCGATCGCAGCGGTCGCATCGGCGACAAACCATGTGGCGGCAGCGTGTTGGTGAAGTGCGATGACAATTGCCCGTATGATCCGAACCCCGATCAGGTGGACAGCGACGGCGACGGACGGGGCGATGCCTGCGACGTGACGCTCTTCGTTGACTCGCGGGCCACGGGAGCCAACGACGGGAGCAACTGGGCCAACGCCTTCACCGATCTCCAGGATGCCCTCGACACTGCGGCCGGTTCGGGCGGACTGGTCGACGAGATCTGGGTTGCCGAGGGCCTCTATCACCCCGACAGGGGCACCGGCGACCGGTCATCCGCGTTCACGCTGGTCCCGGCGGTGTGGATCTACGGCGGCTTTGCTGGAGGCGAGGTGAGCGTTAGAGACCGGCGTCCGCTTCGGTATCCGACGGTGCTGAGTGGCGACCTTCTCGGCGACGACAACGGCCATTTCAATCCCGGCAAGGCGGCTGACAACTGCTACCACGTGGTCACCAGCCCGTCCTCTCCTCCGAGTGTGAGGCCGGCTCTTTTGGACGGGTTTGTGATCACCGGCGGCTGGGCGGACGGCCATCAGCCGAACGATCGCGGCGGCGGCTTGTTGATTATCAACAGCGGCCCTATCGTTGCCCGCTGTGAGTTCAGGATCAACTACGCCCGAAAGTCCGGCGGGGCCGTCTTCAGCGGGTACTACGCTAACCCGGCCGTCGTCAATTGCAGCTTCCTTCTCAATCGGTCAGGGGAGGGAGGGGCACTGTGTGCAATTATGGAGAGCAATACCCCAATCACGAACTGCCTCTTCGCGGGCAACAGCGCCAAGGAAACAGGCGGGGCCGTGCACGTCCAGAACAGCAGCCCGAGAATCGTGAACTGTACCATCGCGGCGAACTGGGCCCGCCGGCAAGGCGGTGGAATCAGCATCGAACGCGGCAGCCCGATGATCGCCAACAGTATTGTCTGGGGGAACTCATCGGCCACTGCGCCCGGAACCGACGCGCAGATATTCAGCCGAAAGGGCGGCGAGTTTGTGGCTCACTGTTGTGTTCAGGACGAAGTCCCAGGCGACGGCCAGACCTATCCTGGGATCGAGAACACCGATCAAGATCCGCTGTTTGTTCAACCGGCCAACGACGGCGGCGACGGTTGGGGTATCGGAGGCAACGACGATCTCGGCAACATGCACTTGCGAAGCGGCTCCCCCTGCATCGACCGTGGGAATACCGTGATGCTGGGCGAGGATACGGCCGATCTGAACGGCAACCGCGTTGTGAACGAACTCGTGCCGGTTGATCTGGCCGGCTTCGAGCGGATCGTGCGCGCCCCCGACGACGAAGCCCCTGTGGCTCTCCCAGGAACAAGTCTCGACGTCGGAGCCTTCGAGAAACACCCGGACTGCAACGAGAACGGCATCCCCGACATGTGTGACGCAAATTGCGGGACGCCCAACGGACCTTGTGACGTCGTGGGGTGCGGAAGCAGCGCCGACTGCAACGGCGACAAAATCCCGGACGAATGTCAGCCGGACACCGACGGGGACGGCCAGGCGGACGTCTGCGAATGGTCCTACGGAGATTTCGATCTGGACGACGACGTGGATCAGAGTGACTTCGGCTTCTTGCAGCGGTGCCTCAGCGCGGTCGACTCCTCTTACTTGGACCCGGCCTGCAACGGTCGTGACCTCAATCGCGACGGCAAGGTCAACCGTTATGATGTCGAGACCTTCAAGCGATGTCTCGGCGGCGCCGACTGCCCCGCCGATTCGAATTGTGCAAAGTGAGCTTCGCGATGGGGCATGGGTGCCCCACTTCATCTGAAGCGTACGTGTTTAGCGTGCTGGGGTCTGGCTCTTTTTGCCCAAATGCGGTTCGCCGTGCAGTCTGGAGTGGTTGGCTCAGTCAGGCGGGGGCTCGGCGGCGCGAAAAAGACGGCAAAAAGTGCCTGACCCGCTGTCTTGCACGCTAAACACGTACTTTGAAGTGGGGAGCGACGATCCTTTGCTCGGCCCGGAATCCCTTTGCTCAGCCCGGAATCCCTTCCGGGCCTGTCCTGCGAAATGCTCGGCGCCAAGCAGGGCCGCCTCGCGCGGCGGAATCTGTTCTGCGTTCGGTGAGAATGAGGATGGGAATCCTCCACACGGAAAGCCCCAGAACGGATTCTGGGGCCGGCGATAATGGATTCTGAGGTCAGCGAAACGGATTCTGGGGCTGGCGACCGGTTGAGGTGAGGGAGGGACGATCGCCCCGGCCCTGCTACAGCGCCTCTGTCGTCTGCGGCAGACTTGAGCGCACTTGTTCGGCGCGGCTGTGCAACTGCTCAATAAGTGTCTGCTCGGCAGGGCCCTGACCGCTGCCTGGGGCGTGTCGGCCGGTGATTTCGTCGAGCATCTCCATACCGGCGTTATTGAGAAGATCGGCGTCCTCGCAGATGGCTGCCACGTGGGCCAGAGCGTCGACGGTCGACTCCGCGCAAGTCTGCGATGTCAACCTGGAGATGTCCTCTAGACGGCCCTCTCGCCACCATCGCTCGAGCAGGCGGAACCACGATTGGAACCGATCTGGAGGTGTTGGTGGGGTCGAGTCGCAGGGCCGGGCCTGTATCTGCTGGCCCGCCAACTGCCGCGGCAACTGCGGATCGCTACCCTGGATCAGCACCAGATGCATCCCTCGCGAAGGCGAGAACCGCAGATTGACCGAGGCGTTGAAGCCTTCACGGAGCCTGCGAGGAAGGCTGAGCATTGTACAGTTCAACAGGGAAAGCGGCTTCTTCTCGCCCGTCAGCACCAGGCGGTGGCCCTCAAGCAGCATCGCGGCCGACGGCCAGATCCAATGGGCCGATTCGGGGGAGGCAAGGTCGCATGTTCCGGGCAGAAGGGCGAGCGGCTCGAGGTGTGGAGGCGGTTTGAGCAGGGGCCCATTCTCGCGGATCAACCTGCCGATGGCCGAGTGGAGCATGACGGGGTTGCTGTCAAAGGACCGGTAGTTTGCTTTATCAAGCAGGGCCATGTGCGTGTAGACCCGCTGACCGCCACGGCCGGTGTGTTCGACACCGGCGTGACAAACGTAGCCCACGCAGAACCGTCCGCTCGTCAGCCTGCAACTCAGCAAACCCACGGAGTCGGATTCGCTCTCATACAGGCTTCCATGGGAAGGTGCACGAGTGGTGATCTCCGCTTTCTCCTCGGCGCGGACGCCGGGGCTGGCGGTGACGATGCGGTACCCTTGGCCCGTCGGCGTGCGAATCGACGTGAAGACGGCCTGGTCGCAGACGACTTGTGAGCCGGTGGACATGACGCCACCTCCGTGCGAGGCCCGCTATAACTGGTCGACGACCCACTGGAACGGTTCGAGGATCCCCTGTAACGCCGCATGCAGCGGCACGGGAATCACGTAGTCTTCCTGTGGCGCCGTGGCGTAACCCAGCGAACCGACCACACTGCACGCGAAGAACTCGAAGTTGGAGAAGCGGCTTTCGCAGAGATTCCACAGCCGGTTCATGTTCGCCTTTACGAACCTGGGCGGATCGTCGAAGCATTCCGGACACTGGTCCGATTTGCAGAGCAGAATGGCAATCGGCGTATCGATTCGCTGGTTGCGACCTGCGCCGTACATCGTGTCGATGTAACTCAACATTCTGACCGCGAAGAAATCGGGTTGCGACGAGCCGTTGGCCGCCAGGGCCGCATCAACCAGCAGCATCATCCCGGCCGACTTGTTCAGCAGACTGCGGATGACCTTGAAGGTGTTGGGTGCTGCCACTTCAGCGGCCAGCGATTCACCCGCGATGTCGGGCATCACCAGATCAACCCACTTGGGTTGAGGCGAGGCCTGGTACACCTGGTAGTAAGCCCAGTACCACTGGTTGGCCTCCATGGGGGTCTTCGGCGGAAAAACCCGCCGGGCCATGCTGCTGATGACGGTCTGCTGAAGGTCGATCGAGTACGCACCCTTGGGGATGGCCTCGAAGTCGCCGGCCCGATGAGTCAGCATGTCCAGCAGGAAACCGAGGTAGACGGTCTTGCCGACATTGCTGTCCCCGATCACGCTGACGATTTGCGGCTCGCGGTCCTGGGCAATCGAGTCATGAACCAGGGCCATCGGAGCCCCACATGCCAGACACTGCGGCGACTGACTGGAGTTATTCTCTTCGCAGATCATGCAGCGGTTGGGTGTAGCGGTTGTTGTCCCTTGGCCTCTCATACCGGCCTCCTTTCAACGTTGTTGGGCGTGCCGGACGCGGGCATTGCCGGGGTCGGCTGTCCTGCGGTCGGCAAATCCGGCGAGGGCGGCGTCTGGCTGATAGGCTGCTGGTCGGCGTTCAGGTCCAACACGCAGCGGAAACCGACGTTGTGCATGCGGGCCAGGCTGGCCAGACCGGTGCGGAAACAGCTCGTTGCCTGCGCTGGGAAGTAAGTATCATAAGCCCCGCCGCGTATCTCCTTGAGCAGCATGTCGCCCACGACCTGTCGGCCGCAGTCGTCGGTGATCTCGTAGTACGAGGTATTCCATTCCCAGATGTTGCCGATGAGCTGAAGCACTCCGTTGGGGGCGGCCCCGTTCTCATATTCCGTGACCGGAAGGGTCCCGCCGATGCACGACGCCCAGATGTTGCACTTGGCCGTGTCCAGCGAGTCACCCCACGGATACCGGCGCAGCACGTTCGCCGAACTGCGAATCCGCCAACTGGCAGCCATCTGCCATTCCGCCCCGGTTGGCAGGCGATAACCGGCCCACATCGCATAGGCGGCGGCCTCGTAGTAGCAGACCCCCACGATCGGATGTTTGCCGAAGCGTTTGTCGTGACGGCCCTCCTGCCAATAACGCGGCCCGGGCTTGCCCGTCTGGTCCTTGAAGTCGATCAGATGCGGCCAGATGTCCTGCGGCCAGAGCTGCAGGTCCTCATATCCGCCCGCATCGACGAACTTCTGAAACTGCTCCTGGGTGACGCAACACCGGGCGAGCAGGAAAGGCTTTGTCTCAAAATCCTCTTCAGGGCTTCCCGGGAAATCATTCACCGCCAGGCTGAGCGACGCGAATCCTTCGGGGACCAGGGCAAACTGCGCGTCGATGGCTTCGACGGCTGTCTGAAAGACCGACTGGACCATCGGATGATCCTGCCACTGGTCCCGGCTGCGAACGATAAGACCGTATCGCTCTGTCTGCACCAGTCGTTGCAGCGGATCCTGGTCGAGCTTGAGCGGCTCGCCCGGCTGATAATCACCCCGCTTGCGGTGTGATGGCAGCCCTCGGTTCTCCTGCGGCTGCCGATTCTTCTTTCTTGTCAGTAGTGCCAATCCCATAGTCGTACCCTTCTCAAGTGGCGCACGCGGCCTGCCGGCCGCTTATGCGCCGATTGCCTTCCGTTTGGCATCCCTGCAAAGCTTCTGGAACCGTTCGATCGACTCGCGGGCTTCCTGTTCGGCCACGGACGGAACGTTGTGACTCGGAGCCTTGCCCTCTACCAGGTCTCCTTCCGACAGCCCGTATTGCGGCAGAAGGTCGTTCTTCTGCTGCGACACCTTGTCGAGTTCCTGCTGGAGCTGCGCCTGTAGCTGGACTAGGCTGTCGCGGGCTGCCGCGGTTTCCTGCATCCGGTTGTCGAGCTCCTTCTGCATCGCCGCGAGGCTCGCTTCACGTTCGGCGACCGCCTTGTTCCTTTCCTCGAGCGAAGCGGCCGCGCGGTCCACTTCTTGCTCCTTGGCCTTGATCGCCTCCTGCTCCTTGGCCAGCGCCGCTTGCTGGTCCTTCAGTTGTCCGTCCAGGGTGCTCAGCGAGGACCGCTGCTTCTCCCAGTCGCTGCGCTCCTTCTCGAAATTGCTCGATGCGTTCACCAGCGACGATTCCATCGATTCGAGCTGCTTGCGTTCCTTCTCGACCTCGGCGGCCCGAGCCTCGGTCTTGGCCAGCTCCTCCTTGAATTGCTGTGCCTCCTTGTCCAAGGCGGCCTTGCGAGCGATCAACGCGGCCTCTTCCTGCGAGATCGCCTCGGACTTCGAACGCACCTGTTCCGACTGCGCGCTCAGCTCTTTCGTCAGCGTATCGAGCTTGGCTTGGGTCTCCTTCAGTTCCTGTTCGCGCTTCTGACATTCGGCCTCACGGCTGGCCAGCGTCTGCTCCCGGTTCTCGTATTGATCGCACAGCTCCTTGGCTTGCTGATTGTGGTTCTTGGATTCCTCGGTCAGACGGCGGGCGTAGTCGTCAAGGGCTTTGCGGCAGGACTCGAGAACCTGGGCTCGTGCTTCCAACAGTTCGCGGACGGTCTGCATCGCGGACACGAGGCTCTGTTCAGTCGCCTCGATCTTGCTCAAATCGAGCGACGGTACCGTGCCTGGCATCGCGGTCTGGGCCGCGGCGGCCTGTTCCGTGGATTCCTTTTCCTTGGACCTGGATCTCAGCATGTCTTACCTTCCCCTTCGGAACCACGACTTCTTGGGAGAATCCGCCTTCGCGTTTGTCTGAGCCGCCTGGTACTGCTCGAGAAGCTCCCGAATGCTCTTCTTGTCGCCCCCCATGCGTCGCATCACCTTGATGGCCTTGGCGGTCTCGGGGTCCAAGGACGTCAGCAAAGCCTCATCCTCACTCATCTGCGGGGCTTCGGCCCCGTTCTGTGAATCAGCCGGCGCCTTGGCGGCGTCACCATATACACGCACGTGCTTGCTGACATCCGTGCTGCTCCAGTCTACAGGCGTGTTTGTCGGCGGCTTGTCCGACGAACCAGGATCTTGCGGTACGGGCAACTGCATCGCAGGCTCCGCCTGCTCCGGCGATTCAGTCTGTGCGGCAGCGTGAGTCTGCACTTGGTTCTCAGGCTCTGCCGCCGTTGGGGACTGTGCAGTTGCTGCCTGAGCCTCCGACTGCTTCCGGAGTCTCTCCGCCGCTTTGGCTTCAGCCCGTTGGCGAGCCTCCAATTCCTGTTGCGCCTGGCTGCGGGCTTCGGCCTCGGCTTTGAGCTGCTGCTCCGCTCGGTTCTGGGCGGCGATGCTTGATTCCAGTTCGGCCTGGAGCTGGGCGTACTGCTCGGCCTTGGTCTGCAGTTGTTGGTGGGCCTCAACCTGCGTTCGAGTTTGCTCCTGAATCTCCGCCCGCAACTCACCGATCGCGGCTTTCCAGGATGAAAGCAAGGCGTCCAGATCGGCGAAAGCCTTCTGCAAGGCCTCATCAGGCGGAGGCACTCGAATCTGCGTGATGTCCTTCACCGTGCTGTCCATCGGTCCCCGACCCCAATCGAAGGAGGCCTTCTGCACGCGAAACGGACGTCAGACGGCCTGGTTTGCCATCCAGTTAAACTGGTGACTCTGGGAAATATACGAAACGTTCTTGCCTGATGGGATCGAATCGCAGGATTTGTTTTGAGGGCAGATAACTCGGTGAGATGACCTGTGTCCGACGACTTCAGTCCGCCCCATGGTTATCGGAAGGGCAACACGGAGTATCGCGCATCACGCCAACCGCGATAACGTCCCAGAAGACGCATATCGCCAAATTATCCATCTTATCTTGTTTCGCCACTTTGCACAGATCCATTTGTATCGTAGATGATTCTTGCACTGTAATGGGGACATGAGACCCCCCGTGTGAGGTCTCTATTACCTTGCTGCAACGGCCGCCGGATGCTGAAGATGAAAACGGGGCCAGCGGGCGCTGAAAGGTTGGGACTGAGATGACCGAATGGGAAAAGGAGTTCAGCAAGAAGATGGAGTCGCTCCACGAGCAATCGACCACAAGCCTGGAGCGGTTCTTGCAGGAAGATCTGCAGACTGCCTACACTGCCTTGAGCAGCTTCCTGTCGCAATGGAAGTTCCAGGCATCCACGCCGCAGGTTCAAGCAGGAAGACGTTCGTTTAAGTTTGCCTTGACAGAGGACGCATACGTAATCGTCACTTTCCGGCTGGAAGGGGTTGATTCACTCGAATGCGAGTCGGAATACGGCCTGCCCGCCGCCGGCCGAGTCAGTGGCACACGGCACAGCTCAAGCCTGCGGAAGGTCGACCGGCAATGGGGCGAGACCTGTTTCCAAAAGGCGCTGGACGGATTGCTTGTCAAGTTGGGCGAACTTGACGCGAGAAAGAAGACCCGGGAGCCGGTTCTGGTCGGATAAACCGGAAAGGTCTGCCCAAAGACTCTATCCGTGTATCGGGCTGCAGGGCCCCGTGATGCCAGCTCCCGAATTATCAGGCTTGGTCCCATATTTGCCATTTCCCTCCCAGCCTCCTGGTGGGGCGATGGCGGGTTTA
>CAZTQK010000042.1:0-22907 GCA_964615635.1 uncultured Planctomycetales bacterium | reverse complement strand
AGGTCGCCGGCCGAACCGACGGCTGTGAACGAAAAACATGGGGACCACATGAGTACTGATTCGCTGCCAGCGGGCGTGATTTTCGACATGGACGGCGTGCTGCTTGATTCCGAGCCGTTCATCTGCAAGGCCGCATGCATGATGTTCGCCGAACGGGGCCTGACGGTGAAACCCGAGGACTTCATCCCGTTCGTCGGGGCGGGCGAGAACCGCTATATCGGCGGCGTGGCCGAGAAGTACAACTTTCCCGTCGATATCATCGAGGTCAAACGCCGCACATACGAGATCTACCTCGAAATCATCAAGGGACAGCTCGAACCGTTGCCGGGCGTACACGAATTCCTTGTCGCTTGCCGCAAGGCCGGCAAGAAGATGGCCCTGGCCACCAGCGCCGATTACGTCAAGGCCGAGGGCAACCTCCGCGAGATCGGCCTGCCAATGTCCAGCTTCGACGCCGTTATCACCGGCGATGATGTCGTGCACAAAAAGCCGCACCCCGAGATCTTTGCGACCTCGGCGCAGAAACTTGGCCTCGACCCGCAGACCTGCCTGGTGGTCGAGGACGCGGTCAACGGCGTCGCCGCCGCCAAGGCCGCCGGTTCAAGATGCCTGGCTCTGACCACAAGCTTCACCCGCGAAGCGCTCGTCGGTGCCGACTGGTTCGCCCCAACGCTCGCCGAGTCCCCGAAGGAAGTCCTATACTGGTGATTGAGGCGGAAGCGGCCGCCGTGTTGTCATATCGGAAGCGAGATAAGTGCACCCAGGCGGCGGATCGTAAACCCTGCAAGGAAGATGCTCCAGCGGCTGCACGCAGTCGACTTCTGCAAAGCACAGACCGTCGAATCGAATGCTTCCAGCCGCGTGCCTGAGCTCTTCCGGCAACTCATCCAGCAGCAAGGGCGTCTTCGGCTTTGCCGTCCGCTTGTAGGGTTCCAGACCATACTCCTTGTTGTCGAATCGGTACAATCCGGTATCGGCGACACCTTTCTCATCCAGGTGAGCGCACGCGAAGCAGGCTCCTGATTCGTGAATCAGCCGATAGTCCCTGCGGTTCATACTCCCGAACAGCACGGACCACAGGCACCCGTCAGGCCGCTCGATCCGGGCGCCCACTCTGTAGCTGTCAACCGGCTTGCTGTGCAGAGTGTCTTTGTGCATTTTCCGCAAGACATCGGTTGACCGCAGCAGGCAGACGAGAGGGCCAACCGACGTTGCGTCAAGCCATTCCTCGACAGATCTTTTCCACTTCGCCAGCAGAAACCGCCAGTGCCAACGAGGCTTGCGTGGAGTGAAGCACTCCGGAGCAGTGAACCCCGGCCACTGCACATGTCGATTCTCATCATTGCGCGTTGCCAGGAACACTTGCGGTGCTTGCAGGGCGATTAGCTCTGGCACGTCGAGGCCGCTGTCATAGACCGCTTCGTTTGGCACCGCTCCTTCTTCGCCCGAATCAAAGACCGCCAGATGGCCGTCGCGATCGACTGCGAACCAGCAGGTGTCCATGCTGTGAGCCGCCGGGAAGTCGCTGTTCATGCTGTACCTCCGCAGGGGGTGATGCCAAGGCCGCCGAGGGCCTCGGTCAGGCCGCGGTACGTCAATTCAGCCAATGGCCTCCGCTCAACGGTGTACGAGCACCATGCCGCCGTGCGCTCCCACGACACGTTGCAGAACCTCGGGCTCGGGCCGCAGCCGGCCAGACACGAGGTCGATTGAAACGCGCGCCCGCCCGCCACCGTAGCCATCTGTGCCGGGGTCGGGGTGTCAGATCCTCGCATCGGCAGGAAGACCACGCGATCGTGGGTGATACCTTCCGCCCTGACGAGATCAGCCGCACGTGTGGCCGCTTCGGTACCAGACCCGGAGACCAGAAGGTTGATGCCGCTGCGGATACCGCCTGCCGCGAGTTCTTGGACCAGACGGATCACGCGGGCCACTTCCGCTTCGCGCTCGGGGAAGTGCACCGAGACATGGACCTTGTCGGGCTTGGCCTGAAAGAGCCGGTCCATACTTCTCGCATCCGGAGGCAGGCCGTTGGTCGTTACCGAACGAAAGAGCCTGCCGGCCAGAGCCGTGAGAACGTCGTAAAGGCCTTCGTACTCAAGCGGTTCGCCGCCTCCAAACGAGACCGCCTTCACGCCGTGGGCGGCGCAGTTCTCCACAAAGCCAGTCAGCTTCTCTGGATCCCAGCAGGTCCACCCGTCGGGGTTGCTCCTGTTGTAGCAGAACGAGCACGCCTTCGAGCAACGGTTCGTGACCTCGATGGATATGCGTTCAAGGCTCACGATGTATATTGAACCATTTGTTGCCAGTTGCTGCAAGTTGCCGGACGCTCAAGGAACGCATCGACACGACGGCGCGGAAGAGTACACCTTGCCACTTTCGGTCCAGATGATGAATCGCGAGCCCCGGTTCAAGAAGAACTCGGGTCGCCCCCTCTCGATATGCCCCGAAGCTCGCCGAGGCCGCGCCGGAAGTCCTCGGGTGGTGAAAAACCGAACACATCGCGGGAAATGCGACTCCGCAACGGCCAGGATTCGTCTGTGCTGCGGTCTTTTTGGATCCTCTCGTCTTGGCAAATGCAGACTCAAGCCCCGAGCAATCATCTTCCGAAAAAGCCCCGTCTCGGAGGGCGCGTCAGGCGCTTTTGCAGGCGGCGTCTGATTCTATCGATGGCGAGGTCCCTCTGCAATGACTCCTGAGACCGGCGAAGCCTGCGGTCAAGAGCGCGGTTGCCAATTCCGAGCAGCGTCACGAACAAGACAAACACAACAAGTGTCGATGCTTTCTGCGGCAAGCCGGCAGGGAACGTCCTGTTCGCGGCCCAGGCGACAGGGGCAACGGCAACGACAGCCAACACGATGATGAGCAAGCCAAAGACGTTGTGCTTCAGGGCCAATGCTCCCCAGCCTCGCCGACCACGGCAGCCGGCTCGGAAAAAACGAATGAAGAGCAGCCACAGACCCAGAACAACGATCCCCGATGTGGCCGCGATAACGACGTAAGAGCCGGCATTCCTGGTGAGCGAAGCCCGCACAAGCCCCCACCCCGCAAACAGGACGCCTCCCAGGCACCAAGGCATTGCGTATCTCTCGATGGATTGGCCCATGCTCTTGAGTTCGGCGGCCACGACCGGTTCGGGGATGGTTCCACTGCCAAGCGGAATCATGTTCCCGCACTCAGGACACCGCCGCGGGTCGCCGGACAGGCCGCGAAGGTTGTAGCCGCAGTGGCGACAGTAGATATCGACGTCGGCCAGCTCATCAGGTGACGCGGGCTCATTGTTTGGCTGTTCGCCGCACATGATCTGCGCATCCGTTTCAGCCCGGTGGTTCCCCGGACATGGCGACGCAGAGCCGTCGCCATGCCACCCGGCTTCTTCAATTCATCATTCCCCATTCCGCATTCATCATTCCTCTTCAGTTCTTCATCCCCGACGTCTTGATCCCCTGGATGAAGGTCTTCTGGGTGAAGAAGAACAGCACGATGATCGGCAGGGTCAGCAACACACTGACCGCCATCATCTCGCCGTAGCGGCTGGCGAAGCGGCCCTTGAACATCGCCAGGCCCAGCGAGAGCGTGTACTTGGCCTCGTCGACCACGTAGATCAGCGGGCCCATGAAATCGTTCCACGACCACATGAAGGTGAACAGGGCCACGGTGGCCAGCGCCGGGATCGACAGCGGCAGGACAATCTGCCAATAGATGCGGAAGGTGCTGCAGCCGTCGACGCGGGCGGCGTCGATCAGGTCCTTGGGAATGGTCAGGAAGAACTGCCGCAGCAGGAAAATGAAGAACGCGTTGCCCAGGAATGACGGCACAATCAGCGGCAGGTAGGTGTTGCACCAGCCCAGCGACTTGAAGATCACAAACACCGGGATCATGGTCACCTGCGGCGGCAGCATCATCGTCGCCAGCATCAAATAGAAAACCTTGTCCCGACCGCGCCATTCGATGATGGAGAAGCCGAAGGCCACCCAACTTGAACTGAGCACCGTCCCGAGTACGGTGAACACCGCGATGTGCAGCGTGTTCTGCAGGAAGAGGCTGAAGTGGAAGCCTTCAACGCCCTTGACATAGTGCCGGTACGTCGGCCAGACCTTGGTCTCGATCTGCGCGGCGTCGACCACCATTCGGGACGGTTCGTCGCTGTACACGGTGATCCGGTCGCCCTCGTGTTTGAGAACGTACGTCTTCTCGTCGGCGGGGATCTCCCACCTGCGCCCCTTCGATATGGGCTTGAGCCGCGGCAACTCCGGAAGCACGTTGTCGGACTGCGCGAACGCCGCCTTCAGGGCGGGATGGATGATGCCCAGGTCCATGTCGCCGAGGTCGGCCGGCGGCTCGGCATCGAAACGCTTCTTGAGGAGCGGATCGCCCCGGCGATCGACCAGCGTCACCCTGGTCGTCTTCGCACGGCGGTCCATGGGCCGGCCCTGCTCGTCGTACTCCACGGGGTGGTACTCGAGCACCTCCTGCATCACCACCTCGGCCCAGGCGCCGTCCTCCAGTTGGACGTACTCACCGCGTGGGATCCATTCGGGCCACTTGGTGAACAGGTGTGACTCGCTCTTGAATGAGGAGGTCAGCAGCCAGGCGAACGGGATCAGGAACACAATCGACAACGAAATCAGCGCGGCATGGCTGAGCGCGGACTTGAGAATCAGTCTGCCGGGTCTTCGCTTCGCCACGTCATGCTCCCGCGTAATACACCCTGCCGCGCGTCAGCCGGAAGGTCAGCGCGGTGCAAATCACGATCAGAACGAACAGTATCCAGGCCATGGCCGACGCGTAGCCCATCTTGAAGTAGATGAACGCGTTATTGAACAGGTACATCGCGTAGAACAACGTCGAGTCGTTCGGCCCGCCGCCGCCGTCGGTCATGATGAATGCCTGGGTGAAGTACTGGAACGTCCCGATCATGCCCATCACCAGCGTGAAGAACAAAATCGGGCTGATCATCGGCAGCGTGATGTGCCAGGTTCGCTTCCAGGCACTGGCCCCGTCGATCTCGGCCGCCTCGTACAGCTCCTTGGGCACCTCCTGCAGGCCGGCCAGGTAGAGGATCATGTTGTTGCCCACGCCCCAGATGCTCATCAGAATCAGTCCGGGCTTGGACCAGTACTCGTTGGTCAGCCAACCCGGCGGGAAGCGCAGCGCGGGCACGTTCTCAACCCCCCAGGCCATCAACCTGTCGCGAAGCGCGTCCCAGCACATCTGCATGTAAGGCGAAATCGGTCCGAGCAGCTTGTTGGCCACGCCGTAGCGGGGGTTGAGAATCCACAGCCAGAGGACCGTCGAAGCCACGATCGGCACGATGGACGGAAGGAAGAAGATCGTACGATAGAATGCCTGGCCGCGAACCTTCAGATTCAGCAGCATCGCCAGTACGAGCGCCGTCAGCATCGTCGTCGGGATGGCAAAGAACATGAAGTAGGCCGTGTTCCACAGCGAGGTCCAGAACAGCTTGTCTTCACGCACCAATTCAACGTAGTTGCGGCCGCCGTTGAACACCGGCGGGTCGAACACGTTGTAATCACACAGGCTGTAGTAAAACGAGGCGATCACGGGGTACAGTGCAAAGATGAGAAAGCCCAGGATCCAGGGGCCGGTGAAGATGAGCCCCAGGAGTTGTCGCTTTCGTTCGGCCTTCGTCCACACAACGGCCATCTCCACCCTTTCATCGGCCCGATGACGCCCCGGCCGCCCGGTTGGCGGCTCGGACGTGCCGGGCCTGTGCGCGCTTCTGACTCTTGTGCCACTCGTCGGTGACTCTGTCCCTGGCTTCTCTCAGGGCTTCCTCCGGGGTCTTGCTGCCGTTGCGGATCCGCCCCAGCGCTCGCATTAATTCGGTCATGTAGTAGGCACTCACCGGCGAGACCGGCCGAACCCGTTGGGCTCGCTTCAGGATCTCGTAGAAAGCCTTCATCAGGCGAATGTCCGGTTTGTTGCTGACGTCCCCGGCCAGATCCTTGGTAAAGAACGGGCTCTCCCGATAAGCCGGCAGCAGCTTCATGGTCAGAGCCATGTAGCGCGTGCCGACCGGGTCCGCGCACATCCAGCGGATCAACTCGAAGGCTTCTTGCTCGTTGCCCCGCTCGCCGTACGGAATCGCCATCGTCCAGCCTCCGATCCACTCGCAGCCGAGGTCGACCCCTTCCTTGACCGGCATCGGCCCGATGCCGAGATCGAGGTCCGGCGCGAACCGCACGATGTCCTGGGCATAGGCGATGTAGGCGATGCTCATCGACAAGTCGCGTTGAATGAACGGTTCCTGCGCGGAAAACCCGAAGCCCGCCTCGAAGTTCAGAATCCGTTCCTGCCCGCCGTACTCATTCTGCAGTCGCATGATCCACTTCATCGCCTCGACCGCGCGCGGATCGTCACAGGTGAATGCCTGCGTCTTCTCGTTGTAGAACTCGGCGCCGAATGCCCAACCCCAGGTCAGCACGGCGATCGAGCCATGCGGGACGAACGTCGGCAGGAACCCGAGTCGCTCGATCTCGCCTTTCTTGTCCCGAACTGTCAGCTTCTGGGCATACTCCTCCAACTCGCTGATCGTTCGCGGTGGACGCTCCGGGTCCAACCCGGCCTGCCTGAAGTGGTCCTTGTTCCAGACCAGCGCGAAGTTCGGGTCTGCCGCCGCCGGGATTGCAAACACTCTCCCGTTGTACTCGCACTGCTTCCAGCTCGGCTCGAAGTAATGCGCCTTGTCGACGCTCGCGGCGGCCAACAGGTCGTCCAAAGGCCGAAGCACGCCCATGTTGGCCCAGGAGGCAACCTGGGCGCCGTCGACAAAAACAACGTCCGGCGGAACACCGCCTGCCACGGAGACGAAAAACTTCATATTCTCGCCCGCCCCGGTCGGCATGAACAGCGAGTTCACTTGGATTTTTGGATGTGTGCGGTTGAACTCGGCGATGACCTCCGCGAGGTCATCCGCATACTGGCCCGTCCACGGATGCCAGAACTGCAGTACCGTCACGTCGGGCGACGAGGCCTTCCATCGCGATTCGAGCGGGTAAAACGCGTAAATGACCACCGCCAGCGCCGCTATTGCCAGCAGAAAGTTCTTCACGCTCGCTCCTCTTATTACACCTTACCTCGCATGGGTCGGCCGGTGCTCCGCGATCCTCCTGCCAGCCGACCGTCGCATGGTAAGGCATCGGCCGAACGGCGGCAACCACCCACGGGGAGACTCTGTCGGAGAGAGTGCATCCGCCAGATCGTGGCGGTTGGCGGGGCGGGCAGGCGCCGTCGTGTGCCACTGCTGTGCTCAGCAGTGCCCACAGCTCTGAAATACTGCCCGTAGAGCGGTGGCACACGGATCAGGTCCGCTCCTGAGTAGACGATGCAACCAGTGAAGGACGCCCGGACGTCGTGGACGAAGAGGTTGGCGGACACGAGAATCGACATCAAGGCAACTGGACCGGCCGAGATCGCCTCTCGGCCTGGAATTCCTCCACAAGCCGATCTTGTTGCAGTATGCGCTCTGCGAAATCGCCTTCTGTCATCCAAACGGCGGATATCTGTCCATTCTCATGGTAGATGACACACCGGCCATCTCTGTGAAGAAGCAAACGAACAGACTGCGTGTAGGCGATGATGCACGGCTTGCCCGAGTCGATCGCGAACTGTCGCTCGTCGGCGCTGAAGGTGTGGGCGAAACCGAATCTCGACTGGCCCATAGGAGGCGGATCGGGAACATGTGCCGGTATCACACCAAAGGTGTTCGTTTGTCTCTGCAATTCCCTCGCGACAGGCTCCAGTGTCGCAAGCAGACGGCGAGCAACGCTGCGATCACGATTCCAGATCACAAAGAGGCACAGGACCGCGGCCAGGAGAACAAGAGCCGTGGAGGAACGAATCGCCCACCAGCGTCGCGCTCGGACCTTGCCGCGAGGAAGACCCGTTCCTGCCGGGAGCCTACGTTCGGGAGTCCGGATAATCCGTTGATCTGATGATTCCATGCCAGGCATCAAGGTACCGCTCCATAGTCGGGTGCCACCGGCCGGAGATCATCGACAGATGCTCCCGGCCGGCTGTCACCGGTGCCTGATCCGGCGGAGAAGAGCCGCGATCGACGAGCAATCTGGTGCACGAAGATACGAGATTTGCCAGCCCATGGAAAGCCCAAACCCCATTCTCAATGTAGACGGCACGACGCTTGCCTCAGGTTGGCCCCGGCATATCATCGGTGCAGGCAAGCATCTGCGATACAAGCTCTTGCGTGGCGGGTCGGTATCGCGCCAAACCGAGCACCTTGAAAACATTGGCATGGAGACGGAGTAGTACTCATCATCGGCCGTGTCGCTTTTCGAATGGCCTCCGTGGAATTCACCTGGAGCCTCGTGCGTCTGCGCGTTCCGCATTGACTTGGTGGGTCGTGTTTGGTAGGTTGAGTTCAGGCGGCGGTATCGGGTCGCCATCGCGGTCAGAAAGCCGCGAGTAGTCGCGGGGAACTCGCACGGCATCGATGCCCTTGTCATCGGCGTCGGGTCGCGGCGCACGGAGTCACGCGATGGATGCTTTCGACATAGTCTCGCTGACCGATCTGCTGGCCGGCGTCAACAAAAAGTACTTTTCCTTGTCAGAGGCCAACCGGTCGATCACCCTCGTTCGTCGGATCGTGGCCGACATCGTTCGCGACTACCAGGAACTCTGCGAATTGCATGCGGCATGCAAGGCGCACGATGCCGCCGGCGACGTTTGTCGCGCTGAGCAGGACCGCGAGAAGTATGCTCGTGTAACCGACCATCTTTCCGAGCTGCAGGAAGAGCTTGAGAAAGTTGGCTGCGAGGTGAAGGATTACCGCCTCGGTCTGGTTGACTTCCCGGCACTCCTGGAAGGCCGCGAGGTGTACCTTTGCTGGCAGATCGGTGAGGAGCGCGTAGCCCATTGGCATGAAACAAACACAGACTACGCCCGTCGCCGGCCGATCTCGCGAGAATTCGTCTGATGAAATCCCGGCCGCGATAGGCGGCCCCGTGGCAACATGCCCCCAGCCATTGGTCCTGTTGCCGTGCGCGAAAGCCCAGCCCTTTCCGAGTACACCTCATCAACTGGTCCGCAGGTTCGTCGCAGGCGTCAGAAACCCTACAGATTGCCCCGCTTGACAAGAACCCCATACAGGAACGGCGCGAGGACCGCGAATATGGGACCGTGCCTTCCCTATCTGCCTGGGAACGCTGCTTGCGAGTGGCTTCCGGTAAGGTGCTCTGACGGCATCCTGCGCGCAGCGAACCGAGAGGAATACCCCCTTCAGTTGCACGCGGCGCATGTCGCGGGCGCTCCAGGTTCTGCGAGGTTTCTTGCATGGGGAGGGCGGGGAGAATGAGAAAACCAGGCGTTGGTGCGCTGGCTCTGGCCTTTTGCTGCTTGGGCGGCTGCTGTGGGTCTCAGGAGAACCGAAACGTTGAGCGAGTCAGTCAACTGGTGGTTCGCCCGGCGCCTGCGCGGACGGACCTTACGGCCGGTCTGCTGTTCGACCGCCGACCCGGTTCCTACGATGCCACAGAATTCGCCATGCGCAGCGATTGGCCCTCGACAGTGTCGTTCTGGTCACCGGGCCAGGTGATCTACGCCAGAGAGCGCCTCATCGACGTTCAGGGCCCGCGTTCGGGAGGCCATTCGTCCCAAAGGTTCCACACCGAACGGGTCATGATTGGACACCGCTAGCCGGGTCCTGAGCCCCGGCGACTGCGCGTTGAGATCAACTCACAACCGGGCGGTTCCAGACGCCCATCACAGGGCATTCCGGTGTTGTTCAACTCGGGCCGAATCCTGAGCTTGCTGTTTCCGCCGACATGCGACGCACGTCACCCTTGGCTGTGAGCTCGAGAGGGAATGTTTCGGCACCCTGCACCCTCTCGGCAACGCAAACATCCCTGTCCTTTCCAGGCGTGCTCTGCCGATATTCCACCCTGGTTGCCGCGATTCCGGGGTAATTGGCTTGTCAGTTTGACGGATCTCCGTTATATTAGCCGCACCAAACCCTGAACATTGCTTGAGACAACAGGGAATGGCTTCCGGCGGCCGAGCCCGACTGCCTGCTGGCGACAATAGACCCCCGGCGGTGCTCGGAACAACTGCGGCACGGTTTTTGAAATGGGTACAATGGGTTGAGGCGTCGCGATCAGGCTGACCCATCATCGCCGGGTTTGATGAGAGGGGTTCGCCGAGTCGCTTCCACCGGCAATTCTCCGAGGTATACGACGATGCAACTGGTAACCAAAGTAGCCATTGGTGTTGGGATTGTTGTGGTTGGTCTGGGCACATATTACGCGGCCACCCGGATCGGCGCTGACAAATCGCACGAACCCGATATGGCAAGTACTCAGCAGGACCAGGACCAGAAGGTCTTGGACGTGCCTCCTGCCACTCCATCCAGGACCGTGGACAGGTCCCCTCGTCGGGACCCATTGGCAGAGAGATCTGCCACCCCGTCACGCACTGCCGGCAGGGGTCCCCGGACTGGAGAACCAGATGCGTCACCACTGGGTCCCGCAACCCGACCGGCACCCACAGGGCCGCGCTTGAGCGAAGCCTGGCCAACAGCAGGTTCGACGACACAGCCGGTCGTGATGCCGCCGCCCCCAACGACTGCGCCGGCACTGGCCCATGGCCACCCAGAAGTGACTCCTCCGAGTTCGACGGAAACACTAATCCCGCCCATCGAATCCTCGACGGTGGCCTCACCTGTGGCTCCCAGTCCAACGGTTCCCAAACCCACGCCGACTGTGGAAAGTGATCCCGCCAAGGCAAACAGGGAGCATGTGATTCAGCCGGGCGACTCGTTCAGCAAACTGGCGGTCAAGTACTTCGGTCACGCGAAATACACCGACTTGATTCAGAACGCCAATCCAGACCTGGATCCTCGTAAGCTTCTGCCTGGCAAGAAGATCGTGATTCCGCCGAACCCCGAAGCCGCCGCCGGTAGTGCGGTCGTTCCGTCTCCGGCACCGTCGGTCGTGCCCCCCCCGGCACCTTCGCCGATGCATACCGGGGCCGAGCCGGCACGAGCACCGGACCTGAGCCGAATGCTGTCCGCCAGGCGCCTGCCGTCACCCGAACCCGCGGCCGCTGAGCGAGCCTACACCGTCAAGGCCGGTGACAATTGGGAGACTCTCGCGAGACGGTTCATGGGCACGCCCAATTGGACTGAGCTCTACGAGCACAACAAGGAGCGTCTGAAGGGCGATCGACGCAACCTTCGGCCCGGACTGGTGATCGAGCTCCCCGAGGGCGCGAACCTGGCGGCGCTCAGTACTACCTCCACAAGGCCGGCTTCACGTTGACTGCCCCTGCTCCACCCGGGGCGCTTCTCAGCGGCCGAACCGTATGCCGGCTCAGACTCCGAATTTGCCGCCGCTATTCCTGATGTGCGCGGTCCATAAGCCAAGCGCGTCATCAGCCTTCTCCCATAGGCACCATAGGTACGCCGCAGGCGACACCCGAGGAATTAGATCGCTCCCAAGGACAGTCATGGCACCACAGGCGGGTGGTCAAGAACCGGTTAACGGCTTGCAGACCCATCCGAGCAGGCGACGGTTATACGTCTGCGAGCATCGAGCCGAGCCCTGCGAACTGCGGGGGGATGCGTTACAATAACGCCACGGAGGAAGCCAACTACTGGCTCCAACACTCGCGTTATCCATCTTTGGAGGTGTCTGAGCATCATGCGACGAAACCACGTTGTTGTCTCTGGATTGTCTCTCGCAGCCGCTTTGTTCGGGATTGGTACGGTCAGGGCCGCAGACCTGCCCAAGACCAGGATCAAATGGGACAAGGTCAAGCTCGTCGACAACCTTAACGAGGGGATCGATGTGGTTGACGTCAACCGCGACGGGAAGCTGGACATCATCGCCGGGCCGCAGTGGTTTGAGGCCCCGAAGTGGACGCCGCACCCGGTCCGCGACGTCGGCACCAACAATAAGGAGTTCTTCGAGAACAATGGCGATCATGCCATCGATCTGAACGGCGACGGTTACCCGGACATCATTTCCGCCTCGTGGTTCTCGGAGAACATCTACTGGTATGAGAACCCCGGCAAGGAGGGACTGACTGAGGGCCGCAAGTGGAAGCAGCACCACATCATCGACGGACAGGGAACATGCGAAGGCACGCTCCTTCAGGATATTGACGGCGACAAGGTCCCCGAACTGATCCTCAATCATTGGACGGCCGAGAAGCCCATGACCATCGTCCGTATCAAGCCGGGCAAAAACGGTGCCCCGCCGCAGTTCCGGAAAGTCGAGATCGGCAAGCCGCAAACGGGTCACGGCATCGGCGTCGGCGACATCAACGGCGACAGGCGGCCGGATCTCGTTCTTCCGGGCGGATGGTTCGAGCAACCGGCGAGCGACTGGACCGCCAAGCCGTGGCCGTTCCACAAGCACAACGGCTTCAAGATGGATCACAGCAGCTTGCCCTGCCTGGTTGTGGATGTGAACGGCGACGGCAAGAATGACATCATCTACGGCAAGGCTCACGACTACGGCCTGTTCTGGATGGAGCAGGGGCCGGCGAAGGACGGAGAGCCCACCTGGACGCAGCACGAGATCGACAAGCGCTTCTCGCAGGTTCATTGCCTAGTCTGGACCGATCTCGACGACGATGGCCGCAAGGAGATCGTTACCGGAAAGCGGTATCGGGCTCACGGCGATGGTGACCCCGGTGCGGCCGATCCCCAATGCCTGATGCGGTTCATCTGGAACCCTGAGTCGAAATCCTTCGAGAAAGACGTGATCAGCCACGGCGAGAAGATCGGCTCGGGCATGCAGATTCGGGTCATCGACCTCGACGGCGACAACAAGCTGGATCTGGCCGTGGCCGGCAAGAGCGGGACGTACTTGCTGTTCAACCGCGGGCCGAACAAATAGCCCTTGTTCCACCGGACACGCCTGGCGGGAATCATTCCTGTTGTCTGGCCTTGTCAACCTGCCCCCAAGACAGGATGATGTCGCCGTCCCTTTCAGAGGAGCAAGTCATGGCAAATGACAAGAAGGTCCGGGTTGCGATCATCGGGCTCGGGTTTGGGGCGGAGTTCATCCCGATCTACCAGAAGCATCCGCACGCGGAGATGTACGCCATCTGCCAGCGTAACAGGGAGAAGCTCGATCAGATCGGCGACGCATTCGGCGTCGCCAAGCGCTATACCAGCTACGAAGACGTCTTGAACGACCCCGACGTCGATGCGGTACACATCAACACGCCGATTCCCGACCACGCTCCGATGAGCATCGCGGGTCTCAAGGCGAAGAAGCACGTGGCCTGCACCGTTCCGGCCGCGACCTCGGTGGCCGAGTGCAGGAAGATCGTCGAGGCCCAGAAGAAAGCCCGCCGCAACTACATGATGATGGAAACCGTGGTCTACAGCCGCGAGTTTCTGTACGTCAAGGAGCTCCTCCAGACGGGCGTTCTCGGGCGCATCCAGTTTCTTCGCGGCTCGCATCAGCAGGAGATGGCCGGCTGGCCCGGCTACTGGGAGGGCCTGCCACCGATGCACTACGCGACCCACTGCGTGAGCCCTTGCCTGTGCCTGGCCGGCAAGCTGGCCGAGTCGGTAGTCTGCCACGGCTCGGGGCGGATCAGCCCGAAGCTCACGCGAAAGTACGGCTCGCCGTTCGCCATCGAGACCGCGACCATCAAGCTCAAGAACTCGAACCTGGCGTGCGAGGTGACTCGCAGCTTGTTTGAAACCGCCCGGCAGTATCGGGAAAGCTTCGATGTGTACGCCGATAAGGTCTCGTTTGAATCACCCCAGATCGAGCATGAGCCGGCTATCCTTCACCGCGGCGAGCAGCCCGAACGCGTGACCATCCCCGACTATGCCCATTTGCTCCCCGAGCCGATCCGGCCGTTCACCACCAAGGGCGTCTACGATTTGCAGGAAAACGTCCACTTGTCATTCAAGCAAGGCAGCGGCCACGGCGGCTCGCACCCGCACCTGGCCCACGAGTTCATCATGTCGATCGTCGAGAAGCGCCCGCCGATGCCCGACGCCAGGACCAGCGTCAACTGGACCATGGCCGGCATCTGCGCCCACGAATCGGCGATGAAGGGCGGGGCACGGGTGAAGATCCCGCAGTTCTGATGACTGTGAGGTGTTCTGGTGCAGAGCGGCCCGGCGATACTCGAATGGTTCTTGCTCGCACTGATCGGCAGCGCCTTAATCGGGGTCATCTTCATCTACCGCGGCATACGCGGCGTTCCCGTATTGAGCGATCCCAAGTGTACGCGATGCGGCTACGATCTTCGCTGGATCAAACCGGACGTGAACGTCGTCTGTCCGGAATGCGGATCGGACCTGACGGCCAGGCGAGCCATCCGTTTCGCCGAGTACCAGCGCAGACCGCGGCTCATCCTGGTCGGGCTGGGTTTGATCGTTGCGGCCTTCATTGTCCTGGTCGGCCTGCGACTCCTGCTGATGCGTTCACGTGTTGGCCCCATGACACCGGCCTCGCGTGCCTCCCTTCCGAGCAGCACACTCATTGCTAACCTGGCGACCACCGCGAATCAACCGTGGGACTGGCAGGAACTTGAGCGGCGGTTGAATGCGGGCCAGTTATCGAAACAGGATACCGCCGCCGCCATTGATCAATTGATCAAGCATCTGAAGACGAAACCGAACGGTTGGCGTCAGCCCCTGCACTGGTGCGACAGATTCGTCGCTGCCGCGGACAAGGCTGGCTCCATCTCGGATGAGCAGTTCGGGCGTCTGGCCCAGGCGTTCTACGGGCTTCAGCCGGATGTGAAGGTCCACGGTCGTCTCCGACAGGGACAACCGCTGGTGTTTGAGATCACCTATGGCGCAAGCTGGAATCTGCCCGGACTGAGGCTGATCATGGCTCTGTCGCGGACAACACTCGAAGGTACCCGGGAGCTGGAAATCGCCGATCGGTTTCAAGAAAGCCCCAAGGCCGCTGACCCGGACGAACTCAGCGGAAGCGGTCATTGGCCAATCCGCGGGAGAGTTCTCGCTGACCTCCCGCCGGGCAAACACAACCTCGTTCTTGAGGTCGACACGGGGCTCATTGACGAGTTCAGGCCCTTTAAGAGGCTCGACGGTAACATACCCGGCCAGGCCAGACTCTGGCCGAAGACCCGCTACAAGTGGAATACAACCGTGACCGTTCCGTTCGAAGTCATGGAACCCGGTCGTCCGGCCGTTGATCTGGTCACCGATGAGACTCTGGATCCGATCAAGAACGGCAAGCTCTCGGTTACTGCAAAGCTGTTCACCCGATCCGAAAAGAAATCGATCCTGAGGCTGGCGATCCAGGGTCAGGGGCTTCCGATTTCGGTTGCTTCGGTCGTCTTGGTGAAAGCGGCCGGCCGCGAGGTCCATCGAGGCGCGTTTTGGGTCGACCCGGCGGGCCTGCACGGCTACAGCAGCCTGGAGGGTGACATAGATCGGCCTGCACCTGAAGTGACGACAATCGACGTGATCCTGACCCCGTCTGTCGAGGTAGCGGAGAAAGACACGTTCTACGACCGCATCTGGGGCAAAGAGATGGTCTTTCAAAACGTGCCCCTTCAACGCGAGGATCTGGAGGAGGATGAGAGCGCCCTGACCTCGTCAGAGACGAGTCATTCCGTCTCCTCACAGCCACGGTGATCAACAGCGGCCACGACAGGTTTTCAAGACGACAGGACCGTTCGGCCCAAGAGACGAGTCCTGCAAAGCACCGCCCCTACGGCCGCGTCGCAGCATGCGCCCTGACATTTCCCTGAAAGTAGTCCCGCCTGAGGTAGATGTACAACGCAAAGCCCCACCAGCAGGCCAGGCTGATCAGGCAGGTCACGGCGATTGCCTGGCCCCCCACCGCCCGGAGATCAGCCTCCGGAACGCCGACGAGCGGAGCCAAGGATTGCATGGTGCCGCTTGCCGTGAGATAGGCCTCCTGCGCCGGCTTGTCCAACATGAGGAGGATCTTGTCGACGCTGTACAGGGCGGTGCCGCTCATCACCAGGCCGTAGCCCCACGGCTTGCCGGTGATCAATCCGATGCCGATGGCCAGGAATAGGGCTGCAAAGCCTACGTTGTAGCTCAGCGCGACCAAGCCGCCTCGCATGGCGCCGAACAGGGGTACCTCGGAGGTTGGAGAAATCAGCATATACAGGCCGGAGAGGATGAACAGCACTCCCGCCGTTTTGATCGTGAACGCCCCCTTGCGTCGATGGCCCGCCGTCACGGGCCGAGCAGGTGGATACCACTGCCCGTCTTGCTTGACCGCTCCACAGAACCGGCACAGTATGGCGGCATCCTGGATCTCTTCGGCACAGAACGGGCACTTCACGGCGGCCTCCATGGACCTGATCGCAACGTACGCGCGATCGCGGAATCGCGCAGGTATGGTATCGGCCCGAAGCGGCGTGTTCAACGACGCCTTTTGTTCTCAGGGGAGCGACGCCGGCCGTGAGGTGTTTTGCCTCTGCAGGAATTCGATGGCTTTGGCCAGCGCGGCGTCACGCCCGACTGTGATGTCCTCTCGTGTCGGGTTGACCTCGATGTCAGGGATGACACCCACGCCGACGAACTCCGTCCCATCTGGGTAGCTGTCGCGCTTCGCGCAGATCCGTGCCCGTCTTCCGCCCGGCAGGTCGACCATGAGCGGCTGCCCGGTCGTTCCGGCGGTCTTCTGGCCGATCAACGCCGCGCGCTTGCCCGTGCGCAGGGGGAGGAGGAAATCCTCGGCGGCACTCACCGTCCCCGGACCAATGAGCACAACCACGGGGCCCAGATACGGGTTGTTTCCGCGAGGATGCACCCAAGAAGGCTTGCCCGTGTACCACTTCTCCTTCTCGCCCCAGGCCTGATAGGCAGGCATATACTGGCGCGTCTTCCACACGGAAGCCGTCAGCGGCTCTTTGATCAGTCTGCCGATGATGGCGTATCCGTTTGAGCTGCTGCCTCCGCCATTCTCACGGACATCCAGAACAAGGCCCTTGGCTTGTCGGATCTTGTCGAAGATGTCGTCGAACTGTCGTATCACTCGATCCGAACCAAATGAGTTCAGGGCAACGTAGACGATTCCGTCGGCCACATCGCGGTATTCGACGAGGTCGCGACCCGCGGCAAACCAGGGAATTCGCCTCCGGTCGACCCGCGTCATGGTGACTTCTCGGACAGTGGCGTCAAGATCCTCCACGGTCAGGGTTACGCGGCTTCCTGCCAGACCACTCAGAAGCCGGCTGCAGGCTCGCCTGTCGCGATCCTGCTCCGTCGACGCGCTGATATATGGATAGACGTCCCGGGCGAGGACCTCGGCAACAGGTCGCCCATCGATCCGAGCGATCTCCAGCCCGGGCTTCAGGGGCGTCTCGCCGGGATCTGGGACTGCCGCCACATCCGCGATCAGCACCTTGCCTTCTGCCATCTGCACGCGGATGAGCGGATGGTCCTGAGGCTCCGAGAGAAACACTTGCGTATGGCCGTCGTGCAGCATGGCCAGACATCTCTGCAGGAGCCGATAGTACTCTTCATCCGACTGATCCTGCTTGACCAGCGGGAGATAGCGAAGACGCGTTCGGTCCCAGTTCAGATCGGGAACCTGGTCGAAGAACGCGAAGTTGTATTTGACTTCATGCCACAGATGCAGGAAGCCTGCGATTCGTTCGTCGGCGGTGAGCTGTTGGTTCACGGCCGCCGAGGGCATCCAGGCGTGGTCTTCGTCGCAGACCAGATGCCGGACCACCGTCCGGGTCACGTCGTATACCGTATTGAGTTCCTTGTCCACGGTCCGCCAGATTCGGTCCCGCTCGCCAGCCGGGATTTTGGTGTTCTTATCGAGGTCGACGGGCACAGCCACCGAGAGCTTGCGGCCGATATTCACCACTTGGTTGCCGTTGCAGAACAGAGCGATCGCCACACTGTTGCCCGTTTCGGTGTGGCTATAGACCAGGGCTCTTTTCGGTCCGGTTGAACCTGAATTGGGGCTCGGGATGTTACGTCTGTATGTCGGCCAGCGCCTGTCGAGATCTTCTGCATCCGCGAACACGAGGATGTCCGCCCAGAACCCCCCGTCAGGCGTGGACAGGTGAATGGTCTTCACGCGGGATCCGGTTTCATACCATTGGCTGCCGGTGAAGATGCGGCCATCAGCGGGTCTCGTGGTGAGCTGAGGCTCCTGCTTTGACAGCGTTTTCAGGAGGTCTGATTCGACCGCAGCCCAATCGCCCCGATGCTCCGCGGTGTCGTGAAAATCGACAAGCCTGCGCATCCGGTCCGCGAAACGAGAGCAGACATCGCGGTTGGATAGCGGGCCTTCAGCCGCTGCTGTCGTCCTGGCAGGCGCCTCGCCTGCTGCAGCCTCGCCGGTTGCCGCGCCGGTTGCCAAGACGGTCGTGACTACAGACAGGAACGGCAAGATCATAGGTCGCGCCCCTGGATTCACCATGGTGAAAGCTCCCGATCGAATGACGTTCAGACAACGCACCCCATCAGTATACACAGCGGTTGTTACCATCGTGTCACGCCTGCATCACCGATCAGGGATACCCGGAAATCGTGCTCAGAATGCCCGGCAATCGCCAACTCGGCCTTCAGCACTTCGCGGCTTTGTTCCCGGGTCAGAGGGCACGGCTCGCAAGAACTCATCGGTCGCCAGAAGGAGAGGAACATGCCTTCAGCAACACATGCGCGGTTCCATCTTATGGACTGGTTTCGATAGCAGCGTTCGAGGCAACGGGTTTGTCCGGAAGCCGCAGGAACTCCCGGTTGACCTCTTCCGGCTTCATCCCGTGCTCGATTGCGACCTTTCGCAGGCTGGCCAGCATCTGCTCCCATTGCTCGGGCCGGGCCAACGCGACCACGTCGCGGTGGAAGGCCACTCCCAATTCATTGATCGGCCGGGTCATCTCTCGGTATTCCTGATCGAGCCGGAACGCCCACGGCCCCAGCGGCTGTTCGGGGCAGATCTGTCTGAGACGCTCGCGGACCCGATTGGCCATGACCCTGTCCTTCCACTCGGCCGTCATGATCTTCTTGGCCTTCTCGCGGTATTCCTCGAGCAGCCTCTGGCCCGACGCCTTTTGACCATCGTCGAACGCCAGGATTTTCGCACACTGCTTGAGAAACCACTCCCATTCGGCCGGTCCCCGCCAGTTGACTTCCCATCGGACCTGCCGTTCAGCCCGGATGTACTCCGTCGTCTTGCCCGACTTCTCCGCCGCTATGTCGTCCTCATCGATGCCATCCAGGAGGCCTTCCTTTGGATTGACCTCGCCCCGCGACCAACGATCCATCTTCTCCTGGAATCGGCGGGTCATCTCGAGAGCTTCACTCACACCGCTTGCCATTTCTCCCTTCCCATCATCCGGCACGACCTGCCGAGCGTCCTCCAGCAGCCCTTGCCAGAATTCCTCGAGGACTTTCACGCCGGGACTCACCTTTCGGCTGAACTCGCGGGCTGAGTCGGCGTCGAACGACAGGTACATGGCCTTGTTGTTGTTGGGTAAGTTGCCCCTGCCTTCCTGGAGCAGGAGCGTTTCACAGAAGTGCTCGACGGCAACGGCTGCCTCCTGGCCGTGATGTTGCTTGATGTCCCAACAGCGCCGTTCGATCAATTCGGCGAGTCTGTCTCGGGCGGGTCCGTTCTGCAACTCGCTCGCAAATCCCCGGCCCATACCTTGTGCCATCTTTTGTGTGAACCGCAGTCCCCGCTGTGTCGGCCGCATGACCTCTTCACCGGGCGGCGGTGACGCCGCGGGCTCGGGCGATTGAGATCCATCGACCTGGGCCTCGGCCGCAGGTGCCGCATTCTCCTCGGCCACCGGGCTCTCCTGAGCATGGCCCGCGGGCAAGCGGAGAACCAGGATCACGAGCGCAACGCACGTCAACACAGGTCTCATGGCTTGGGCTCCGTGGCCGATTGGGGCTGCGTCGCCGGAACATCCAGACCCTTGTCCTTCAGCAAACCGGCGACCTTCTCTTCGGCGGCGAGCCGCTGGGCGCGGGTCGGAATGGTCTCCAAACGCGTCTTGAACTCCGTTTCGAGTTGATCAATTGGAGCTTTCGCTGCCTCCAGGTCATCTTTCAGCAGCACTCCTGCCGGGTTTAGCCAGCTTGCGGGCATCTGGTAGCTCACGTTGAGCCACAACTGGTCCTGGTAGACGCGTTGACTCCACTCCGGCTTTGAGGAGATGGTCTTTTCTCGCTCGGTGTACTCGCGGAGAACTGACTCGGCGGTGGCCACCTGAGCGGCGTCCAGTTCATAGAGCGTCTTGAACTCATCCAGATAGGCTTTCCATTGCCTGGCCCGTGCCCTATCGATCATGTTTTGGGCAGAGCGGCGGGCCCACTCCAGGTCGGGTGTCTCGCCCTGTTCATTTCTCCGCTGGGTCCGCGATTGTCGGAAGGGATCGTCGTATTCAGTGGTCTGTCCACTCGACCACTGCTTCATCGTTTCTTCGAACCCGTCCATGAATGTCTTGAAGGCCATCATCTCGCCGGCCATCTGAAACTGCTTCTTCATGGGCAGCATGGGTCGAACATCCTGCACCACGCCCCGAGCCAATTCACGAATCTCGGGAAGCAACGGCAGCAGGCGATCCGCGAATTCCTTGCCGAAACCCCGCGGCATGAACCCACCGGCTTCGTCCTGGCCGGCGCGAGCAAGCTGTTCTTCGACGAACCGTTCGATCAGTTCGCAGCCGGGGCCTTCAATCTTGTGTGCGAGCTGCATCAGTCGGCGGGCGATTTTTTCCTCGGCTTCCGCCCTCTTGTCCTCGGGCAGGTCGTAACGGTTGCTTAGCATTTCACGAACGTAGATTGCTCCGAGCCCCCTCGCCATGATGGGCGTAAACCGCAAGCTGGGCTCTGACGGTTGAGCGGCGCCGCTATTGACCTTGTCATTGTTGTTGTCGTTGGCTCGCGCCAGCGGCGGAACCGCAGCCGCAGCCACAAGGGCCCCCGCCAAACACGCTGCCCACGCCCGCTGGAGGCACCATTTCCGCATGCATTTGACCTCGTCTTGTCGCGAATGGCCGGCTGAGGGAGCGACACGACCCTCAGCCGCGGCTGCAACGGCACCGGCCCGGGTTCCAACTCGGCGGGTCCCGCAGAGCGCGTCCCATGACCGGCCTGGAAGGGCCAGGCGGCCACTCACTGAGATACAGACGCTTGCCGAGGCGAATTGTTATGGAATTCTCGCATGTTCATCGGCGATGCTGGCGGCAAGCCCGGCAAAAAGCGCGATAGCTCTGCGGCGTTGGGATGCTCCACTCAGGACTTGTCGGGAAGCGTCTACGGCTGCTCAAGATTGACTCAGGTAGTCCGAGGAAGCCCCCATCAGTTCACGGAGTTGTTTCAGGGCGCGGTGGAAAAGCATGTGGACGGCTGCTTCGCTGCGGTCAAGGCGACCAGCCACCTCCGCCACGGGTAGGCCTTCGATGAGCCGCCACTGGATAACCTGCCGATAGTCTTCGGGCAACTGCTGCAAGCGGACCATCAAGACGGCCAGCGCCTCGCTGCGGGCCGCCCCACGGCTGGGCGTCGACATCGGCGAAGTCACCTGATCCAGAAGGTCGACGTACGAGCCGCTCTTGACGCCCCAGGCGGCCGCCTGCCGTCGGACATCACGTTTGTCCGCCACGATCGCCCGATGCATGTCAATCAGCTTGTTCTCCGCGATCTGACGCAACCAGCCGAGAAACGCCTCGAAGCTCTCGAACTGACTCTTGGGCAGGCTGGCCCAGGCGGCCGCGTAGGTCTCCTGGATGACATCCTCAGGTTCCAGTTGGGCCTTCCGCAGGGTGTCACTCATCTGTTGGGCAATGACTGACCTGAGTGGATCGTAACTAGCCAGGAGCAGCGAATCCATGGCCGCCACGTTACCGGCTTGCACTTCCGCCATGGTCTTGCTGAATTTCGCGCCGTCCATGATGGCTCCTGAGCCACTCCTCAGACCTGTCGAATTTCTGTAAGGATCTTAAAATACAATATGTTACAGCACTACACTGGTCAACACCTCGCCAGCCGAGTTATCGGACTATGATCGCACTGTCTACGCACATGGGGTTTCTGGCAGCTCTCCAGAAAAAAATCCGTTTTTTCGCGTTAGACCCGGCGGCCTTTCCCGTTCATTACACTACCAGAAACGAAACCGCCTTGGGTGCCCGGAAGGATTGCCTGAGTCTCGTCGCCTCCTCCTTGAAGACTCGGCCATGCTTCCGGGCACCCGGCTTTTTACTCCGCTTGTCAGTTCCACCTCTTGGACACATGGCGGCTGATCAAGGTTTCCTACCTGCAGACGTCTCCCCGGCTCGCATTCCGTGACCCGCAGTGCAGAAACCCTACTCAGCGGTTGTCGTTGGCTCAGGTTGGGTCGCCGGGTTGGGTCGGGCCTCCCATATCTTGATCAGACCATCCTGCCCACAGGTCGCAATGGCCATCCCGTCGGGCGAGAACCGCGCGCACATCACCGGCGCGTCGTGTGCCTGGATACTGTAGACCTGGCTGGCGCTGGTGACGTCCCAGATTCTCAGCATCATATCTGGCGAGCACGAGACAATTCGCCGGCCGTCCGGGCTGAAATCCAGCCATTCGACCGATCGCTGGGGACCGTGCATCGAGGACAGCGACTCCCCTGTGGACACACCGCAGAGGCTGATGGTGCCGTCCGTGTGAGCACACGCAACGATTGTTGAGTCGGGGCTGAACCATGCACCGTTCAGGCCCGGCTTGGTCGAGATCGACCGCGACTCGCGGCCGGACCGGCGATCCCAGATTCTGATTCCCCCCCGTGCCAGGGTGGTTGCGATCCACTGGCCGTCGGGGCTGAACGCGACCATCAGGGGCGTGTCGTTGTGCCGCAGGCGCCCTTGTTCATTTCCGTCCGCGAGGCTCCAAACAGTGGCGGTGTAACCGGCAACACCGGCCACGGAGGTGCTGTCAGGGGAAAAAGCAA
>CAZTQK010000041.1:0-23000 GCA_964615635.1 uncultured Planctomycetales bacterium | reverse complement strand
CAAAATGCGCTATCTTAAGATGATAGCGGGCTTGAGGTCCGCGTGCTGTCGGCGACGGACAACGTGGCCGGCGTCATCGAGACGGGCGATACCGCCCGGACGGTCGGGACTCACCATCCTGGCTAAGGGGGCGGTCTTACCAACCGCCTGGGTATCGACCCGTAGAGCCGGATGCCTGGAGACAGGCTCGTCCGGTTCGACGGAGGCTCGCTGAAGTAATCCCTTGTCCACCAAACAAGGCGTAATCTCAGCGTTCTATCCGATGAAGATCCTTGAACACTTCTGTGAATCGGGGCGACGGAGAAACACCTCGGCGGTGCCGCCGGTAGGGCGGTAGCGTCGAGGTCGTGATGGTCGAAGCAGGTGCGAGAATCCTGTCCAGGGGGTTCGGGCCTGTCACGTGGATGCCTGCGTGGATGGCTCGTTCAACCTCGGCTGGCGTGGGGAGCTCGTGGACCCGCGAGGGTCGCGACCGGATTGGAACGACCGAATCCGGCGATCCGCTCAAACGGCGGACGGCGAAAAGCTCAACCATGAAAGGCCCGAAAGGGCTTGCCAGTCACACCGGTCGGAGACGGTGCCGAACTGCGAAAGATCTTCGTCGAGGGATAAGCGGGCGCTTCTCGTTTCGGCCCGCTGAAATCACGCCGTCGTCAAAGACGGTGGCGTGGAGACTATGCCCGGGCGGGAGCCGGGGACATACGACGAAGACCCGGGGGGTAACACCTCCTAGCGACGTGAACGATCGGTGGACGACCATGACTAATCCGGGAAGCGCTGCGGGGGCCGGTGTGGTAACCGGTGCCTGGCGAGGTCTGCCAGGTGCTTGAAATCCCGTAGCGTGGGAGAGTGCCGCAAGTAGAAGCCCGCCGAATCGGCGGGGCGGTCGCCGCGGCAAGGCAGTCGCGGGACCGTTCGGGTGCTGACGGGTGGTGCCGGGCACGATGGACGACGACGAAAGCGGTGACGGGTTCAACCCGTCTCGATGGCGCGCCGGCCAGGGCAACCGTGAGGCTGCCCTGGACCGGCTCTGGGTAGGAAGGTCACGTGGTGACCCGGGGAGCGTCCTGGCGGACAGGAACCGAGTAACGACGGGCCGACGGTCAAGAGTGACGTGCGGAGTGTCCGTGCGTCGGTTCAACAGAGGTTTCATTCGGCGACCACTATGGATTGCGCGTGGTCAACTCGGGAAACGAGTCTGACCACGTGCTGGGTCGCCAGAGGAGGTTTTCAAATGGCAGAAAGGTTCAGCGGGCCGGGACCACCGGCGGTGGAAGGTTTGGCGAAGGTTGTGACGCGAGCCGGGCGTGGGGCCTGGTGGGGCGTGGCGATCTCGTGAAAGGCGTCACCTGCGGGCAGACCTGTCATAACAGGTACAGCTGACGCCGTTGTCGAGAAGGCCGGCCCTGTCGAGAGCGGCAATCGAGAAGTGTCGCTAACCCATGCACAACGTACGCGTCTCGACGGCTTTGGGGGTTGTGCCGTGAACAACCCTCTTCTTCAGCGTGATGCGGTAGGGGGGATGGTGTATCGTTGCCGGGCGACTTCACTGGAGGGCTTCATCCAGCAACTGGCGGTCTCGTACGTGGCTCGGGGCTACTGGTTCTACGTCAAGGGCTGGATTCCGCACTCCAAGGCCCCGGAGGCGATCGACGGAAAGCTGATCGATCGCTACGACATCGGCGTGTCGAAGTGGGAGCGTGCCCGGCGAAAACGGGCCGGCTTAGCCAACGTCCACTATCTGCGGCTGGGACGAACGTTCGTTCTGATCGCCAGTCCCGGTCAACACCGATTCTTTGAGGATGAGGCTGCCGTGATTCGCGACATCCGGCGGGTGCCGTTCAAGCATGGCGGCTACAGCGTGAGCTATCGCAATGGGCACGCCTCGGTGCGGATTGATCAGGAGACCTACAAGCGGATGAAGGCTTATCTGGTCGAGTTGGCCCTCCGGCGGCCGGCTGACGCTCTGGTCGCCGAGTTGGGGATGTTGCCGTTTGAGCCGTATGCCCCCGTTCGGCGCCAACTGTTAAATCTTCACCGGGCGGTGAACCGGGCACGGAAGACGGCCGGGTTGAGTGAGGTTCCCGTGGAGTGTCTGCGGCTTCGTCGGCGGCTCGTGCGGCCGTTTGAGCGAGCAGGGGGGTGAGAACGCGGCCGGCGGTGGCGTGAATCAGGCCAGTTTCTCGCGAAAGCTGTGGAAGGGAAGCCGGAAGCGATGCTGCTGCTCCCACTGCTGTTTGATGCGGTCCGCCTGGTCCACGTCGAGCCGGCCGGCTTGGATGAACATGAGCATGAGGTCGTCGCTGCCGATGATCGTCAATTCCGGGCACGCCCGGAGGGCGGCCTTTCTCGCGGCCTTGTCGTCGATCGCCAGCGTGAGGTGGTTCGTGCATGCGTAGGCGATCGCGGCGCACTCTCCGACCCCCAAGCGGCGTTCGGAGGTGAGCCGAGCGAAGAGCTCGCCCGCCGGTGAATCAATGGCGACGTTCTGCTCGGTGAGGGTGCCGGCGGTGAGTGCCTCGCGAAGGGTTCGCTGCTGCTCTGGATCCTGGACTTCCCCGACGACGTGGCCGGTGACGATGTAGGCACTTGGCGGCCCGGGCGCAAACAGGTCCATCCGGCCCACCGCCAGGAAGTTGATGAGCACGCTGGAGTCCAGGACTATGGCGATGGGGCCTTCCGTGGCCATCGGGTCTCCTCATGGCCATCAGGCCGCGTCGGCGAGGCTGAGCAACTCCCGGCAGTTCAGTTTCTTGCTGAGATCGCGAATCCGGCCCTTGGAAATCTCCTCGCGGCGAAAGGCTTCGATCGCGAGGGGAACGACCTGGCCGACGAGTTCGTGTTCCGTGTTGGTTTGGTCGGTTCCCTGCAGGTCCGCCCACACGCCGATCAGCTTCAAGAGCATGTTGGCCTGGTCCTCCTGTTGGAGCAAGGCGGTCACCGCGGCACGGTTGACGAAACCGAGTTCACCCAGTCGATAGGCAGCAGCCTGGTAGCTGGCGCGGAAGTAGTGGGCAACGGCCATCACGTCCCTGAAAGTGATGGTCTGCTGGCTGGCAAGCGAGCGTTGGGTGCCCTCGATGGCGGATTCGTTAGCCACGTCGTAGACCAGAAACTCCGTGCGGCTTCCGCCGCCCTTGTCGAGCGAGCGGAGCAGGGCATCGATGCCGCCCTTGGGCATCAGGAACGCGGCGGCGAAGGCGTTGGCTCGCTTCTCGATGAACTCCGTGGCGTTGCTCTTGGAGGTCACCGTGGCGACGCGTTTGTGGTCCAAGATGGCGTGGGCGTACTCGTGGGCGTACGAGAAACGCTTGCGGGCCCGGACGTGCTCGTGGTTCACGAGAATGACCGTCCCGATGCTGGGGTGCTGCAGGAACAGACCGGATATCTCGTCCGGCAGCTTGGCGCCCGCCGCCCAGATACCCTGCATCACGATCAGTTCTCTCATGTCCGTGATGGGGGCGTCGCCGAGACCCATCCGTCGGCGTTCATCTTCGGCCACCTGCTGCCCTTGCTGGATGGCTTCCGCATAGTTGGATGGCTCGGGCAGGTCGTACGTCGGTGCGGATCGAACGGCCTTCCTGCCGAGGATCTCCAGGAGCGACATGCCCTCGCCGCAGATATCGACGTAGCGGGAGATCTCTTGGTTGACGGCCGGGTCGGACGCGAACTCGGTCGACACCCGGCACAAGGCGACCAGGGCACTGGGCTGCTCGGGCGTGCTCTGCTCGAAGAAGTAGGCGACGGGGACCTTATAGAACTCCGCCAGGGCGGCCAGTTCGACGGTGTTGATCGAACGGTTGCCGGCCTCGATGTGGACGATCGCGGTCCGCGGCAGGCCGACCGCGTCGGCTGCCTGCTGCTGGGTGTAGCCGCAGTTCTTGCGAGCTCGATCCAGCCGCTCGCCAAGAGTTTTCAGGTCGATGCCCATGGGTTCCTCCTCGCTCAAAGGCCCCTTGGACGCAGATTTCGGCACGGATGCCGCTGCCGGCCAGGGGCGCAGGGAGCCTCCAGATTCGCTTCCTCCGGGGTTGAAGCGATCGTCACCGCGCCATCCGTGGTCGCAAGTCTTTGGTTTTCAACGCCTTAATACATCGGGTCGGAAGGCGTGGCAGGATGATAGCGGCGGCGAACATTCCTGCCAAGTCCTTACACAGTATAGCACACAGAAACATCTGTGGCAACACTTGGTTGACATGTTCATTATTCGGACATATAATCGGGGTGGCTTGAGGAAAAAGTGCGCGGTCGTCGGGGCCGGTGAGCGGGCGTCGGCCCGGCTCCGGATGCCGGGAACCGGCAGGTAGTTGTGACGCGAACGCGAATGAGCAAACGATGGTCCGTCGAGGCGAGCGCATCGGCGAGGCTTTCAAGGCAGCCACACGGAAGGTCCGCTGGCTACGTTGAGCGACGATAGCTTCTCGGGTGGCCTTTTCGAGATCCAGCGGGGTTCCTGTTCGGGCTAGTCGCCCGGGAGGTATTGAGATGGCCATCGAGATTTGTGGCTACACGTTCGACGGGCCGTACACGCAGGTGGACTACCTGCGGCGGCAGGGCGGGATCTATGTGATCCTGGACAAACGCGGTGATGGCCGATGGTGGGTCATCGACGCAGGTGAATCGGGTGACATCCGCGAACGGGTCGAGTGCCACGACCGGGCTACGTGTTGGCGCTTCAACCAACAGGGTGCGCTGGGCGTTGCGGCTCTGTACACGCCCAACTGGACTGCGGATCAGCGTCGATTGCTGGAGTCTCGGGTTCGTGAGGCCTACTCGCCGGCGTGCGGCGTGCGCTAGGAGGTGTGCGATGGATTTCCTTCACTATGATGTGAACGCTGGCGGGGACGACGTGATTGTGGTGAGCTTGGATCGGCAAGCGAATGTCCTGCTCCTGGATGACATCAACTTCTCGGCGTACCGGTCCGGCCGGTCGTTTCGCTATCGCGGCGGTTGGCAGAAATGTTCACTGGTGCGGATGAGCCCACCGCACGCCGGGCGGTGGCATGTAGTGGTCGATCTCGCCGGCCGGGGCGGAACCATTCGGTCGGGCGTGAAGGTGGTTCGTTATCAGGGGGCGTTCTGCTGAGAAAGGCGGTGGATGGTGGACATTCAGGTTTCGCTTAACACGGATGCTGACGGCTTTCTCAGCCAAGAATGCCCGGCCTGTGGCAAGCGGTTCAAGGTGGTCTACGGCCAGGGAAGCGATAAGCCCGTGAGCTTCTGTCCCTACTGCGGCCACGAAGGGCAACAGTGCTGGTGGACGCCGGAGCAAGCGGAGTACTTTCGAGGCGTTGTGGGTGATCAGGTCGTGACGCCGATGCTCGACGACTTCGCCCGGAACATCAACCGGATGAGTCGGCCCGGAGACTTCATTCGGATGGAGGCCAAGGTCTCGCATGAACCGCCGCCGCCGGCCCCAGTGGAACCGAACGCGAACATGGCCATGGCGACCTTTGCCTGCTGTGGCGAGAGGATCAAGCACGACGGGTCGGCCGACCGTTTGCATTGTGTGATTTGCGGTCTGGTGGCATAGCGAGTTTGGAGAGGGCGGGAGTTTGGGAGGACTCCTTCGGCGTAGGCCCTTCTGCTTGGTGTATATCGGCTGCGTTTTGCGTCGGCATGTTCCCAGAGCATACTGACGGTAGGTGTCCTGCATGAAGCTGTTTCGCGCCAAGCTGGATGAGACTCACGTTTGCTGGGTCGTCGAGCGTCCAGAGCGTCTTGCCGGCCGCCACGGCGTCGCGGCAAAGTTGCTCCAGCCGCCCGCCGGCGTGGGCGTAGGTAACGATGATGTCGTCGGCCATGCTCATGATGCAGCGGTTTCGCTTCTCAGCGGTCTCTCTGGTGACGCGCCGGCATCTGCCGTCGAACGGCGAAATCATCATCAGCCTGCCTTTGTCCATCGCCATCCTCCAGGTCGTGGGCACACGCAGGCCCTCCAAGCTAAGAGCGACGCACACGATGATGGGCTGCGTACAGCGAAGCAGGAGCGTCAGGCATTCCTTCTCCATCGGAGAGTGAAACCCACCGGTCACCGTGATGCCGCCGTCGCGAAGGGCGCGGGCGAGGTCGTACGTCTTGAGGATCAAGTCTCCGGGGCACTTGACGGAGCAGAACAGGGCAACAGCTTTCGTTACGAGGAGATCGGTGTTGCCGGCGACGGCGAGGGTCTGGATGTCGCCTCCGATAGCTTTCCGGAGGGCGGCGGGATACTGGGCATCGCTTTGTGCCAACCGCGTTACCTGCACAATCGCCTCCCGTCACCGCGATTACTTGTCCCTTTCCTGTAAAGACGCTCGGCCCTTGTCGGCGATCGCCACGTCCGTTCTGACCGACGGCACGCACAGCAGCGCCCGTCGCTCTGAACGCCGGATCAGAGCGGCAATTCGGTTACTCGCCATGGAGCAGAAGCTTCGCTCCGCTATTTCAACAGACTCCGGAACAAGATGGACGAGTAATCATGTCCATCCTGTAATCATGCACCTTCTCCTGTGCTGGTCGTGGCGTACTGAATCGACGGGAACTCACATAGGCGGCCAAGGCATGGCCCCGGTGATCTTTCGCCCATCAATTCGCGCCCAACCGAAAGCCGTACTTCTCCACGAGTTCCCACCACAAATCGTTGTTGTTTATACGGTACGCGTACTCACCTCGGTACCCCTCGGTAGCTGCAACCTGATAGCTGCGTGCCGTCAATCGCGAAATAGCCGCCTGATCGGCATTAAAATATATGCGTAACTCCGCCGACCACTTGTTCGGTTGATCTTGATATGCGGGGGGGTCACCGGGGCAAACAAAGTCGTGAGTGGCGGCTAGGTAACGCTTGGAGAAATCATGCTGTGCATTCTTGTTGATCTCGGCCTCAAGGTAGACGTTGCCTGGCGCAAAACCGAGTGGGTGCGCAGTCGCCATGTTCCAAACTCCTCTCTTTCAGAAAGTGGCCCTCATTCATCATCGTCGCCGGCGATATCGGCTCCCGTACGGTACTTGGCGTCATAGTTCACAATAAAGTCCAATTCCTCCGGCAGGAGCCGGAAGTGCTCGGCCAATACTGCATCAATCTGGTCAATCAGCGGCTTTGAGAGCCGCGGGTAGAATTCCTCGTAAACGACCTTCCCAGTGCTCTTGTACTGGCACTCTTTGCGGGTGCACCTTTTCCGCATATCTGCCATCAGCAGACGTGCAAGATCACTTGCCTTACGCCGAATACGCTGATCCATCGACTCCAGCCCGACGGGAAAAGCGGTGATTTCGTGCCTTCCGCAGTGATAGCCCTCGAAGAGAGAATACCACCACCAGAAGAACAGGTTCGAGTTGAGGATGGCCAACAGCACGTCCTCGTCTTTTTGAGCTATCAGGCTGTAGGGCTTGTAATCTTCTGATTTCTTTTGCCCGTCAACTTGGTTCCAGAAATAGGGGACGAAGTTGAGTGCCTTGATGTAGTTGTATGGGATGCGGTGAACGTAGAAGGAGACGTGAGAATCAGAATCACGGTACGAAGCGGGGGCTGCTCGGCGTATCTTGGTCAGGATGGAACGCGTTATGGCGTCATT
Organism: uncultured Planctomycetales bacterium; assembly: GCA_964615635.1. Lineage (GTDB taxonomy): Bacteria > Planctomycetota > Phycisphaerae > UBA1845 > PWPN01 > JAUCQB01. The sequence continues at coordinate 15,447 of CAZTQK010000041.1, read as the reverse complement.
GACTTTGGGGACGGAGCACAGCTGCGGATCGTGCTCGGCGGGGCCATACGTCAAGGTGTCCATGAGAATCGGGCGCTCCTCGGGTCGCCAACGGTTATAGCGAGTCGTGAAGACGAGCCGTTCCGAAAACTGACTTGCCAGGATCGCAATGGTAAGGCGCTGTTTGGCCCCCTCAAACAGCTTGCAGGGATACACATCGTAGTGGCTGAGCCACGCCGAGAAGCGTGGGGATAAAAACAACTCTTGAAGGGGGCGCATGCGCTCGGTTGTTGCGATGCTGAGCGGCACGATCAAGCCGCAGTAGCCCCGCCTAGAAAGCAGCGAGCAACAACGCTCCATTACGAAAGCGTAGAGATTGCCGCAGGATTCCGTTTGATACCGACGAATGGCATAAGCACCCTTAACCTTACTGTATTCGACATAAGGCGGGTTCCCGATGATGACATCAAACCCGCGGGCGCGCACGATATCGAAGTACTCAACGACCCAATGGAACGGCTGGTGAGTGGCCTTCCATTTTTGGAACGCGGCTTTCTGCTTCGGGCTATCAGCCTCAATCCCGTATTCGCCGGCAAGGTAGCGATCGAGTTCGGAATCCAGAGCATCGAGCCGGCGGCGAAGCTCGATCTTGGCTTGGGTGAACTTCTTGCCGTCCATGCCGTGCTTGGTCTGCATCTGGCGGAACATCTGGAACGCTTTGTCGGCCAGTTCCGCCTGTTCCTCAATGCGGGCGACCTCCTTGGCCGCGAAGCCTAGCTTGCCCTCCTGGCTCTTGCGGACCTCGTCAATCGACGTGAAGCCGACCAGCGTGTTGGCGGCACGGATGTTGAAATCGACATCCGGCAGCGGCTCGATGTCCTGCACGCGGTCGATCTGGGCGACGAGCTTGAGGAAAAGCCGAAGCTTACAGATTTCGGTCGCCTCCTCCATGATGTCCACGCCGTACAGATTGTTGATGATGATGGACTTGAGGACGAAGTATCGCCGGCTGGGGTGCTGCTCGATCTGCCCGAGCACCTGGCGGAAGTCGGAGAACTTCTCCGGATGGTGTTTGGCACCGCTGCGGCCAAGGTCCTCCATGAATGCCTGCATTCGGTCCAGGCATGCCTCGTACAACGGCTCAAGGATGTCGAGCGCGGCAAACAGAAACGCACCCGAGCCACATGTCGGGTCGAGAACCGAGACGCCCTCAATGGCCTGGTAGAATGCGCGAAGCAGTTCCGGGCCTTCGGCGTTTACGATCACGTCCTGGGCGAACTGGCGAATGTCGAGATTCAAGGTGATCAGATCGTTGATGGCAAAAACCTCGCCTTTGCGCAGCCGCTCGCGAATCTCCAGGCAGCGATTGCGGCGGGCGATATGCTCGCGCCAGGTCTCAGTGGGCAGGGCATAGTCGTCAGCGGCGGGCTGATTCCATTTGCCGCGCTTGGATACATCCTTCAAGCCGGCGGCAATGTCCTTGGGCAGGGCCAGGTCCACGCCCCTGCGGACGGCGTCGTAGATGTAGCGGTCGGGATCATCCCGCAGCAGCCGCCAGACCGCCCCGTCTGGCTTGAACGCGATGGCGCATTTCTTCTCGGCGGCGTCGAAGAGGAAGGGGATGATCGTATTCTTGCCGATGTACTCAGTGATGTCCTCCTTGGTGTAGTAGGCCCCCATCTGCTTCTGGTTGATGTACTTCTCGAAGATGTAGCCCACCACGTCGGGGTTAATCTCGTTGTCGGCCCGCAACGGGCGCTCATCCAGGTGCCACTGGTAGGCGTCGAAGAAGTCGAAGAGCTTCTCGAATGCCTTGTCGGGGATGTCGGTCTCGGGGTAGGCGCTCTCCAGCGGGTGGACCTCAAAGAACCCACCATTGAGATACGGCACTTTGCCCAGCAGCTTGTCCAGGGCAGAGTCGCGGTCGGCCGGCGACTTGCCCAGGCCGTCATGGAACAGCCGCAACAGGAAGTAGCGATAGAAGGTGTGGAACTTGTCCTTGCCTCGCTCCTGTTGCATCCGCTTCAGGCGGTTGCGCAGGTAATCCACGTCGCCGTCGAGGAAGCCCTTCTTCTGAATGAAGTAGACGAACATCAGCCGGTTGAGCATCAGCGACGTGTACCATTGCAGGTCAGGGTCGGAACTGATGCCCTTGATCAGCTTGAGGAAGGCGGCGTGCTCGGCCTTGAAGCGGTCGTAGAACCGCTTGGTGATCTTATCGACATCCAGCGCCGTGCGGACGCGCCCCGCGACATCGACAATCGTGAGCTTCTCTTCCTCTTCCAGGCCAAAGGCGAGGGTTTCAAGCTTCTGGATCAGGGGATCGCCGGACTTCGACGCGTCATAGCGATGGTCGCGGCTGGCCAGCGGCCGGCCCGCGTCGCGGCGGACCCAGTGCCAGACCTGCTGTTCATTCGGCTGGTCGGCATACACGACCAGGTGCTCGCGGACGGACTTGGTGACCTGGCGGTCAATCTTCAGGCGGATGGCACGGTCGGGGATGGCGTTGCTGACGTAGGCGACGAAGCCACGTTTCTCGGCGATGGCGGTGAGGCGATAGGTGGCACCGTCAACGGGGATGTCGAGCTGGGAAGTGTAGTTGTCCCAGCCAAGCTGCTCGCGGAAGAGGTTCTTGAAGTCAAAGCCCTTGAGCAGCCCCCGCACACGTGCCAGGTCGATCTTCATTGCTCAGCATCCTCATTGCGCGGCGCGAAGTCCCAGAGAACAGATAATCTGCGGCTCCACCGCTTCCTGCTCCTCGGAAACCCGGCAAAGCCGATCGTCGGACCGCAGGCCCACCACGAGTTGCGACAAGTCCGGATCGCTGATGCCGCTCTTGAGTTGGCGGTTTAGCGTGTCGGTGGCGGACTGGAGCAGCGGGAACTTGTAGATGTCATCCACGGCCTTCAACAAATCCTGCGTCTCAAACAATGTGCCGCGGATGGACTCGATGTAGTTCTTCAGCCGCTCGTAGGTGCGGAAGCGGGCGCCGGACGGCCGGCCCAACTGACCACCGACGGATTTCTCCTCTTCCACGATCATCTCAACCGCCTTGCGGACCATGTCGTGATGGTCGGGGTGACGTTCCACGGCCGGCGTATTCGGGGCGCACTCGGCGGCCTTGAGAATCGTGAACTGTGATTCGGTGACGCTCGTGCCTTCCTTGTTCACCCAGGCGAGGGCGTCGGTGCCCTCAGCCGTTCGCAGGTAGACGAGGGCGCCTTCCGGCTGGTCGGCGGTCGGGCGATGCGGCCGGGTCGAGTAAACGACGTTCGGCATGGCCGGAATGATCTTGGCCAGTTCCGGGTTGGCGTCAGTGGCGTTCTTCCAGATCTGATAGGCGTAGGACGCCAAGTCTACTTCGGTGTCGTCGTCGCCGTCCAGAATACCGGCCTTTTCGGTGAACAGGTCGCGGACGGTTTGGTCGTCGCGGTCGTCGTCGAAGAAGGCCTCGTCCGTGCCCACGACCTCGGCGTTCTCGCGCAGCCGCGTGCGGACCCGGGCCCGGAGCCGGATGATCCGCTCCACACCGTCTGCCGGCAGGAACGAGTAGCAGAGAATCTGGTCGGACTTCTGCCCGATGCGGTCCACACGGCCGGCGCGTTGAATCAGCCGGATGATGGCCCACGGAAGGTCGAAGTTGACGATGATGCAGCCGTCCTGCAGGTTCTGGCCTTCGCTGAGCACGTCGGTTGCGACAACGACGCGGAGATCCTTATCGGGGTCCACCTGATCGCGCTTGTTGTTGCTGACCGGGCTGAATCGCCATGCAATCTCGGTCGGATTGGCGGAGTCACCGGTGACGCCGGCCAGGGCCTTGATGCCCGCGGCCTTCAGCCGATTCTCCAGGTAGTCCACCGTGTCGGCGAACTGCGTGAAGATGAGGACCTTTTCCCTCGGGTGCGTCTTAGTCAGCAGGTCAGTCAGAGCCTTGAGCTTGGCGTCCTTGTTCGAGTCCCAGTTGCCGCACGTCTTGAGAACCGTGATGAGCGATTTCGCGTCGCGCCTCAGATCCTGCGCGAGGACCTCGTCAAACAGGTCTGCCCGCAACCATTTGAATCGTCGTCTGAATTGCTTGGCGTAGGCCTCGTAGACCTCCGCGGCCCGCTTCTTGAAATCCGCGTCCGTCCGCAGGGTGTTGGTCACGATGTCGCCGCCGCCGTTGTCGTTGTTGTCATCGTCGCCGGCGAACAGATCGGAGTCGGAATCATCGATCCGGGTATCCAGCAGACCCATGTCCTGCGTGCCGATCGGCATGGGCAGGTCGTTCTCGATGGCGTGCAGGAAGATGTAGTTGCGAAGGATGTGCCGCTCCACCGACAGAATGAACCCGTAGCCGCAACTCTCCAGGCGCTTGAACAGGTTGGTCCGGCAGAAGCCCTTGAGGCGGATGCCCGCACGCGACAAGTCCTGCAGGACCCTGGCCTCCTCAGTGGTGGGCGGTTTCCCCGGTGAGGGCTTGACGTAGTTGCCCAAGCCGTAACGCGGCAGTGTCAGACCGTCAACCGCGTTGAGTACCGCTGGCCCAAAGAGCCGGGCGTACTGGTCGTCGGGGTCTTTCTCGTTGATGCGGAACTTGAGTGTCTTCGGTATCCGGTCCGGGAAGTAGGACCGCGTGCCGTCCTCGAATACAAGGTACTTCCGGTTCTTCGCGGGGTCGTTCTTGGCATAGTTCTCCCGGATGAAGCTGCGCGTGCGCCGCACCAGGTACAGCCGCATCAGGTCACGCCAGTCATCGGCGTATTGGCTCTTCTCGAACGCCGACAGTGATCGAATCGGGCACTGGTGTTGGCGGATGAACTCGGTCTCGCCGAGTTCGCGGAGCAGCCGCTCCGGGCGGATGCCGATGTCCTTATCCTCAGGGACAAAGAGCCGAAGCTGATTGGAGAGATCCAGGTACGTTTTATTGTACGGCGTGGCCGAGAGAAGGATGACCTTGCTATCGTTGGACTGGATATACTCCGAAAGGGCGCGGTAGCGTTTGCCCTCACGGTTCCGCAAGTTGTGGCTTTCGTCGATCAGCACGAGACGAAAACGCCGCAGGTCTGGCAGTTCTCGCTGGGCGTTCGTGATCGACATCACCTTGGCGCGAAGACGGTACTGCTGCCGGTAGTCTTCCCACATGGATACAAGGTTCTTTGGGCAGATGACAAGTGTCTCGACGCCGTGGTCGTCCTCGAAGATGCGCGCCAGCGCTGTGGCCATGAGCGTCTTACCCAGCCCAACCACGTCGCCGATGATCACGCCATCCCGCTTGTTCAGGTGATGGGCAGCGATTTTCACGGCCGCCTTCTGGAACTCGAATAACTTGTTGCCGAAGTCGCGGGGGATACGGAACTCAGTGAGGCCCGTTCTGGCCTCCTGCGACAAGTGGTATGCCATGTTCACGTAGATGTGATACGGCGGGATGGGCTGCTCGCTGGCCCAACTGTTCTGGATGATCTCCACCAAGTCATCGGAGATATCGACGCAGAACCGGTCGGCCCAGCGGTCCTCGAACCATCTGGCGAGCTTGTCGCAGGCGTCGCGGTCCATCACGTCCACGTTCAACTCGCCCTGCTTGGACAAGCCGGCGAGCGTGAGATTGCTGCTGCCTAGGTAGCCGACTTTGGGGTTGATCGGGTCCGGCCGGAAGAGCAAGTACAGCTTGGCGTGCAGCGGGTGCCGCAGGAACAGCTTGACGGTCACCTTCTTCGACTTGATCTGCTCGGCCAAGCGGCGCAGGCCGGCCTCATCCTCGGCGGTCGGGATACCCACGGTGAGCTGGTCCCGGAACTCCTCGGCAAGCCGCTTCTTGAGACGAAGGGCCGTCGCGTTGTCGATCTCCTCGTCCCGCTTGGTCAGGCTCATGGCCAGCCGGAGTTCCTCCTCCGGCAGCCGCTGCATCCCGACCAGCAGCCGGCAGCAGTGGGCGTCGCCGCCGGCCCACCGCTCGACGTAGGAATCGATCAGCTTCCAGCCACGCAGGTTGAAGTAGCCGACACAGAAGTCTGCCCGCTCGGAAACCCCCAAGGTGTCCCGCAACGCGGACAGGAGGTGCTCTTCGATGTTGTCCAAAATTCGTGGCAAGCGGGTAACCCTCGCAGGCCCTGATTGTTAGGATTCCACGTAAGGCGGCTATTGTATCCGACGTTCGGGAGCACGCCAGGTAGAGGGGCAACTGCTCACGAGGACGCTGGTTGGTTTCGCGGGGGCCAACGGGTTCATCTCGACGGGATTCGCACCATGCAGGTCAGATCACAATCCTTTCCACCTCGTCGAGTGTGATTTCGTCGCCGGTTCGGTCGTAAAGCTTCGTGGTCCGCGGTGAGGCATGGGCGGCGATCGCCTGGGCGTTCTCGATGGTGCCGCCGTTCTCCAGGTACGTCGTGATCCCGGTGGCCCGGAACGTGTGACAGCAGGTGGTGGGGGGGAGATCCGCCCGGTTCGCCCGTCTCTTGATCATCCGCAGGACATCGTTGCGGGTCATGGCCTGGTCGGTGAGCGATCCTGTTTTGCCCTGGGCCGACCGGAACAGGGGGGTGTGCTTATCGTCGCCGATGCCGGTGGCCTCGATGTAGGCATCCAGGTAGGCCTCGGCGTTGTGGTGGGCCGGCACGTTGTGCTGCTTGCCGCCTTTCTCGTGCAGGCGGAACCACCACCGCTTGCCGTCCTGGTAGTAATCCTCAACGGCCATCCCGACGACGGCGCCGACCCGGGCGAACGAGTAGACCATGACCGCGATGATGGCCCGGTCCCGCAGGCCGACAACCGTGCTGGTGTCGATGGAATCGCGCAGTTTGCGGGCCTGGTCGGCCGTCAGGACCGGGGTTTTGCCCCGATTCACGACGTGCTTCGGGCCGCGGACGGACGTGGCCGGATTGACGGGGATGACCTGCTGGGTGACCAGCCAGTCGAAGAGCATGCGGATGGCCGCCAGATTCTGCTTGACGGTGGGCTTGGAGCCGGGGTGCTGTTCGATGAAGCTGGCGACGACAAACGGGCTGATCTGATGCAGGCCGATCCCACGCTGGGCACACCAGTCGAAGAAACCGCCCACGGCCCGGGCGTACGCCGTCCGGGTGTTCTTGTTGCGGATGGTGGCGGTGAAGAACTCGATGAACTTCCGGGCGGCCTGCTCGCCGGCGTCCACGATGAGCCGCGGTAAGGCCTCCAGGCCGGCCCGGCCGAGTTCCTGCCGGCGGATCGGGATGATGTCGTCTGTCATGAAATCAGTGCCTCCATGCCCTGAAACTCTCCGTGAGGGCCATCACTGATGCCCGCGACAGCCCAATTGTGGCCTCGGGACCTGGGTTCCGATGCCCAAACATGCCCTCAGAAGGGGGGGGATATCGGCGACTTCGGGCACCGAACGGGCGTTTCCCGCCGGCCGGGATGCCAGAATCCGGCGGGACTCCCCTACCGGCCTCTTCGTGCATCATAACGTCCTTTATGATGCACTATATCTATCGGTAGGGAGGCTGTCCAGACTTGAGTGCATGGTGGGCGCGGGTTGTCCGGGTGTAGCGTGTGGAGATGATGCCGCTGCCCACCCCTGCGAAGCGGGCTATACGAGGGGCGACAACAGCGAACGACGGCAGACCCATTCCGGCCGTAGTCGCCGACGGCGAACCCGCGTTTCCAAAGCCCCTGCCGGTTGCGCCTGACGGAAGTGTTGGCTTGGTCTCGAAACCGACTTCAGCCTGTCCGTCGGCGAAGCACGAGGACGCAGCTGGCAAGCACGGCGACGAGCGAGGTTGGTTCCGGGACAACCGTAATCGTCGTTCCGGCAAAGGTCTGCGGCGATACCGGGTCGAAGAACTCGCTGACCGTCAGGCTCTGCAGGAAACCCTCGCTGGGGGTCAGCACGATCGTGTCGCCCATCTGCGCCGTCGTCGGCACAGTCAGGTCGAAGGTGAACAGGGCCAGCACGTCGCCAAGCGCCGAGCCGTAGTGCGGAGCGAACACATCCGTCGTCACGCCGCCGATATTGGTGTAACTGCTGCCGTCCGGGGCGCCCAAGCTGTTGGAGAACGTATCATCGAAGAATGAGGTGTTGATCACCACGTTGCCAATATCGCTTCCGGCGGCCCCGGCCGTGCCCGATACGGCCAGGTCGATCGCGAATGAGAAATGTCCAACCCCGATCAGGTTGTCACCTGTCTGAGTCTCAGCCTCCATTCCGAGGAATACCGTGCTTCCGGGCAAAGCATCCCAGGCGGAAGGCGTGATCCGATACTCGGCGGCCATGGCCCCTGTGGTTACTGCACACAACCCATACAAGACGAGAAACAGCCTGCGCATCTTACATCCTCCTCGAGCATCTTTCAGATGCCCTAGCACCGCGGCTTTCCAGTATCTAGAAAACGCATCCCGTTATCAAGTACCCAGGTATCGCCGGAGCAACCCCAGGTCCGTATAAGTAATCTTGCCGTCGGCGTTCAGATCGGCCTGCCTGGAAGGCATCATAGAAGACGCCTGATGCTATTCGCACGTCAACGGTCGAAGTCAAGCGGAGGAAGATGATTCGTAAGCGTTCACGGGTTCTCCATGGCCAAACGCATAATGCCTTATAGGGCAGCGAGTTACGATTCGCGATATCGAACTGGGGTGCTACCCCGGAAAAAGCTTAAGTCCTTTCTTCAAAAGGAGTTACCGATCCTACCCGTGAACGGTTACGATGATTCTTCATCATCCATAACCGAATTACTCCTTGGCTTTCTCCCTACTGCGCTCGCCGCGTGGCCAAGGCCGTTCTGCCTGATGCCGCCGATTCAGTCGGTCCTCATCGTCCGTTTCACCGGGAATGAACTCTTGGCAGGTGGCACCTGCTGGGCCTGCTCCGAGGCGCTTGACTCGTCAAGCATCACCCGCAGCCGCACGAATTCTCCAACACCCAAAGGCTTGGTAAGGGCGGCCGCCCGGTTATAATGCTGGAAGTTTCGTGCCACTAGGCCCGTCGTTGGAGAACTAGTTCGACCTTGTATCTCGAACGTCTTGAGCGTGTGCAGTGTGTTCGTTGCTTCAAGAAGATCGCGGCTATCACCGCGGTTCACAAGCGGCTCGCAGGGTTTCTGATCGCCGACCTCGTGCCACACCGGCCATATTCTGTGGACGCGGTTATTCCGGTAGTCGACCATGGGCCAGTTTGCCCATACCGAGGTGACACCAGATTCCGATGACACATCAGGAGAGGGAACGGAGGAACTCATGAAGTCGCAGAGGGTCTTGAGTGTAGGCGTGACTGTTGCACTGCTGCTGGCATTTGCGTCAGCCAACCTGAAGGCGCAATGCCCGGCAGGTTGGCTACCGGGGATGGGGTACCCCGGGGTCAGCGGTACGGCGAATGCGAGCGTCGTGTACGATGACGGGACTGGGCCCGCGCTGTACATCGGCGGGCTCTTTACTGTGGCCGGCGACACCCTTGCGAACAACATTGTTCGCTGGGACGGATGATCCTGGACGCCGCTGGGCGACGGCCTGTCCGCGGAGGTTCACGCCCTAGCTATATACAACGGACAACTCGTGGCCGCGGGGGAAGCCTTCGTTGCCTGCTGGGACGCGTTGACGGGCGAATGGCAGACCATCAGCGGCACCATGGTTGGGCCCGTCTACGCCCTGACGGTCTACGATGGCCGGCTGGTGGCGGGCGGCCCATTCAGCATCATTGACGGCCAATCTGCCGAAAGAGTTGCGCGATGGGACGGCGTGGCCTGGTCGAGCCTCGGGGATGGTATCACGCCGGGGAGCGTGGTGCGAGCCCTGACAGTGTATGACGGCGAGTTGGTCGCGACGGGTCAGCTGTATTTTCAAAACGGGCATGCATATTGGCCCGTCGTTCGCTGGGACGGTTCCGCGTGGCAGTCGATGTCGGGCGTCACCGGCTTCCTCCAAGGATACGTGTTGGGCTCGTACCGCGGTGATCTCATTTTGGGCGGAGAGGAGGCCGCGCTGTCGGAGCCTCGCGTGTTGCGTTGGGATGGTCACGATTGGTACACGCTGGGCACGGGCGCCGGATACACCGGCCCGCCGTGGAACGGGCCCGTGCGCGCGTTGGCGGTTCGTGAGGAAGCGGAAGGGCCCGCGCTGTATGTCGCCGGCGAGCTCATCTCGTTCGAGGGCATCGACACGACGAACGTGCTGCGATGGGACGGCAGCGCGTGGTCTGCGGTCGGCGCCGGCCGGGACTCCGACGTTTACACGCTCGCGGTTTATCAGGGCTCGCTTGTCGCAGGAGGCCCCATGCGGCCCGGATCCAGTATGGCAGTCTGGAACGGCGCGACGAGGTTGCCACCGACCAACGGCTTTGATGGCCTTGTTCGGACAGCCATCGCCTATAACGGAGATTGGGTCGTGGGTGGCGTTTTCGCTGCCGGCGGCGGCACATTCGCCAAGAGCATCGTGAAATGGGACGGAGCAGCATTGTCTCCTATCGGTGGTGACCTGACGTTCGATTCGCAGGGTGTGCCATGGCCGGCTAGCGTCAACGCCTTGATGGAACATGACGGCTGTTTGGTCGCTGGAGGCGACTTCACACATGCCGCCGGCGTGGCCGCACACGGCATCGCTTGCTGGGATGGCTCAGTCTGGCAACCCATTGGCGAGGACACGCACTTCTGGGATTCTAGGTCAGAGATCCGCGCACTGGCCAGCTTCGAAGGCGACCTCGTGGCGGCGGGTTCCTTTGAAGACGAGAACGGATATGTAGCCAACATCGCGCGGTGGGATGGGGTATCGTGGAGCCCAGACGACGCACCCATGATCGACCTCGACTACGTCGCTGAATGTCATGGAACACTGCTTGTTGGGGCGGAGGCTCAGGGCATCATGTGGCGGGGGAGCGTGGAGTGGCATGAACTGGAAGGTGCTCCGCAGTGGGTGAACTACATGACCACCCACGAAGGCGACCTCCTGGTCGACGGCTGGTTCGAGACAGAGGAGGGTTGGGAGAAACGTATCGTGCGCTGGGACGGCGCCGAATGGCACTCCTTCTGTGACACGCCGCCGGGAGATGCCACGGTGTGCGGCGTATGACAGGGGCAGCTTGCAGCGTATGCTCGGTCAGCAGGAGAGACGTGCACGATCGATCTACTGGGCTGGGAGGGTATTGTGTGGGCGCCATTGGCAAGTAGCCAGATACTCCAGGCCGACTGTTTCTGGTTCTACGGCCCGATGCGAGCGGCGCAGTGGGGTGACGCCCTCTGGTTGTTCGGCGGTTTCGAGGGTTACATGCTCGATGGTCGGCAGCATTGGGGGCCTGTAATTCACGAAGAGGGCCGTCCGCGCGTCATCACCCAGCCACAGTCTCTTGTCGTCGCGCCCGGGGCGGACGTGATTCTCCGCGCGGAAGCCTGGAGCACGCTCTCGATGGAACTCCGCTGGCAGAAAGACGGCGTACCACTGATGGACGGCGGCAGCGTCGCCGGCGCCGGCACCGACACGCTGCTGCTCAGAAGCGTGACAAGTGAGGACGCCGGTGGGTATGCCCTGACCGCCGCGAACGATTGCGGGTCGGCGGAAAGCGAGCCCGCTGTGCTGTCCGTCGCATCGTCCGTCCTGGACTTGGCCGCGGAAGCCGTCATTGTGCAAGGCAATCCAGTGCCCGGACACACGGTCCACGTTACGTGGACGACACGCAACCTATCGCTCGATGCTACCATTGGCGGCGGATTCGTGGATGGAGTGTATCTATCCGCCGATCCCGAGTGGGATCGGGGCGATCCGCTTCTAGGCAAAGAAACGTGCGGTGTCTCGCTTGGCCCGGGGGCCAGTTGCGAGGCCGAATTGGATGTTGAACTCCCCGGCCGGGAGGGAGCACAGTACATCCTCGTTGTCAGTGACGCCCGGCAGCAGCTTTACGAAAGCGACGAAGACAACAACACGGCCGCAAGCTCCGCGTTGGATATGGTCGTTGACCGGCTTGTCCTGAATGCCCCAAGTTCCGGGCGTTTTGAACCGACGGAGCATTCGCGCTTCTACGCCATCGAAGTTGCGGCACACACTGACTTTGAAGTCAGTCTGGATGACCAGGACGATTCTGGCGTGAACGAGTTGTACGTGAGTTACGCTATACCGCCTACGCGCAGCCGCCACGATTTCGGCCAGGCGGAGCCGCGGGCGGACCAGTCCCTGCGGGTCCCCGCGGCGGCCGAGGGTGTCTATTACATCCTGGTGTACGGCAAACTACTGTACGGCGCGGACGACTACAGCATTGTCGCCAGTCAGACGCCGTTCGGTATTCAACGCGTCTCGCCAAGCCTGGTCGGCACGGACGGGCCGGTCACGCTGAGTATCCGCGGCGCGCAGCTTGGCGAAGACGTGGTCTTCCACCTCGAGGATTCCGCAGGTATGGGGATCGCGCCGATGGCGACGCAGGTGGATTCGAGGCTCATGGCGGAGGTGACATTCGATTTCAACCACGCGGCGGCCGGCCCGGCCGACGTGATCGCTGTCAAGGGGGAGCTGACCGCGAGGTTGGAGGACGCGATCACGATTGAGCGCGGGTACCCGGGCAATTTTGTCATGTCTATGTCTGGACCTTCTGCCGTCCGCGGCGGCGGCTACGGCCACTGGGAGTACAAGCTCCGGAACGACGGCGGCACTGACGTGCGCATCCCCCTGCTGGCGTGCCAGGTAGCCGGGGCAAGTTACCTGAGCACTCCCAACGGGCACAATCACGGCCAAACGCTCCTGGTTCTTGGGCTTCCGGAAGGCCGCGTCGGCACGACGCTCCGTCCGGAGGAAGAGGTGACGATTCCGGTGATGGCGGGATTCCCCGCGTCCAGCAGCGGCACTGCGGACCTTGTTAGCGTGGCGATGGATCCGCTGACGGGCCAGCTTGCCGACCTGCCAATCCCCTACGATGAAATGATGAACAACGTGCCCGGCGGCCCGACGCCCGAGTGGGAGTGGTACTTTCAGCAGTTCCGCGATCGCTACGGAGAAACGCTGTCGAGCTACTACGCCGGGATCCTTAGTGAGGTTCCGAACTACGCCTTTCCAGGCGTGCCGTTTGGCCAGCGCTTCCGACGATTCGCTCACATCGCCGGAGAATGGGACGTTGAATATGCGTTGCCTGTTGATGACGAACCATCGGAGCCGATCCGCGGAGTAGTGGCGGGAGTAGGCCGTAGTAAGGTTCAAGCTGGAGAGGCCCAACCTGTGCGCGGTGGCGGCGATGGCATCCAAAGGACACATGTCGTAGTGATCGGCGGCAGTGGATTCCAGGATGGATTTCCCACCGTGATCGCAGAATACACATCGGCGTTCTTCGAGGGCAAGCTTCCGGACCCACCGACGACGATTGCCAATGCGACAAAGCAGGACATTGTTATTGCCTTACGATCACTGCAGGCCGATGGGGACGACCGTGTCCTGATAGAGTACCTTGGGCACGGAAACCAGGGGACGGGCGATTGGGCTCCTGACGGCACAGCAGCGGGGGTCTTCTCCCCGATGGATCTCGTGTCCGAGCTGATCCAAGTTGGCGCTGCGGAGTACGCGGTCATAAGTGACAGCTGCTTCTCCAGCGGGTTCGCGGAGGGATTCGCATACTGGGCAAGCGCGGCCGGCCTTCGCGGTGTTGCTATGTCAGCGGGAGGCCGCGACGATGAAGTATACCCCGGTGCCTGGGGAGCAGCTCTGCTCAATGAATTCCAACGGGACCCGAGTGGCTTTGAGTATTACCAGGCTTGGCAGAACGCCATGTTGGCGTACGCCATGGAGCATCCGCGGCTCTATGGCGTTTATATTCCCTTTGGCGGAGGACTAAGTAGCCCCGGCGAGTTCGACGCGTTTCGGCCCTATTGGATGATTGACCAACTTCTACTGTGCCAAGGCGCGGGGTGCGACGCCATCTGCGGTGGCCTCCCGCTGGCGACCTGCATCCGTTCCGTGCTCGATCTCATCGACTCGTGCGACCCCAACCTGATGACTGGACCGGCCGGGTACGGCGAGGAGCACTGGGTGAATCCGCATGAGCCGATGGCGTACACCGTGCAGTTTGAGAATGCGGCGGAAGCTACGGCCGCCGCTCTCCGCGTCGAGATCGTCACCGACCTCGATTCCAACCTCGACTGGAATACGCTTCAGCTGACCTCGTTCGGGTTCGGAACGACCTGGATTCGTCCGACGCGGAAGCTGCCGCACTACGAAGATCGCCAGCTCGTGGAATGTTGGACCTGGACGGAGGACCAGGGTTGGCACCTCATTGACGACAAGCTGGCGATGGACATCCACGCGGACATCGACTTGGCGACCGGGCGGATTACGTGGGTCCTCGAAGCCAGCGATTCGGAAACGGGCTGGTCACCGACTGACCCCTATGCCGGGTTCCTCGCGCCGACGGACAGCGAGGCGGGCGATCGCCGCGGCGACGGCTTCGTTGCCTTCACCGTTACGCCCCTGGCAGGACTACAGACCGGCGACACGATTGTGGCGCAGGCAGACATCGTGTTCGACGCGAACCCGGTCGTCTCAACGCCCCCATACCTGAATACGATCGATGCCGAGACGCCGATGAGCAGCGTCGCGCCGCTGCCAGCTGAGGTGGCCGGCCCGGATATTGTGCTTTTCTGGACGGCCGAGGACCCGCCCGGCGGCTCGGGTCTGGCCGGAACGACGATCTACGCCCGCCAGGACGGGGGCACGTTTCAGGCCGCCATCTTTGGGGGGCAGGACGAAGCCACCGGCACCTTCTCCGGTGCTCGCGCTGGCGCCCGCTACGAGTTCTACAGCGTCGCCAGCGATCTGGCCGGAAACGTCGAAGGTGCTCCGACCGATGCCAACGGGGCGCTGGCACCCGACGCTACCACCGTCGTGGCCGTCCAAGTACCCTCGGGGCCGGTAATCGCGTCACGAACATCCAACACGTTGCTGATTCGGTCTCTCGACAGTGCCAACGCTGACCACATCGAGCACGCGGTCTACGAGCAGATCAGCGGCCGATACGTGGGCGCTGACGGGCGCCTGGTCGATGCCGCATTCTGGCAGCCGGCCGCTCAATGGTCGAATTGGCAGGTCCGGGCGCTGTCTGCCGCCACGGAGTATCACTTCGCTGCCCAGGCGCGGTCGTCCTCTGGCGCCGAGACCGCCTTTGGGGCGCCCGTCTCAGCCACGACCACCCGTGCCGGCGACGTCGACAGTGACGACGTGGTAAATCAGGCGGACATCACGCTCGTGCAGAAGGCGCTCAACAGACGCTACGGCCAGGCCGGCTTCGACGCCCGCGCCGACTTGAACGGCGACGGCCTCATCACCTACGTCGACCTCGGCCTCGTGCGGCGAGCCGCCGCCGGGCAGTAGGCGAGTCGCGACAAATCGCTCGCATCGGCGACAGAACTGCGCGAGCGAACAAACCGGACTCCCGTTGCACGGATCCCTCCGTGTTGCGGCGGGGGTAGTGTTGGGGCAGCGCATACAGTGCCGCCGAACACCAGCACCCCGTCGGCGGCCGTATGGCGAGAGGTCCGGTGGTGCTAGACATTGAAC
>CAZTQK010000040.1:0-23025 GCA_964615635.1 uncultured Planctomycetales bacterium | reverse complement strand
TACGGCGACGACGTGGAGATCGAGATGTCCGTTCACATACCGTAGGCAACAGAAATGAATCAGAATGCTGTGGCAGCGAGAATCAGAGAGGCGGATCGGGGCCCGATGGCCGTCAGTGCCATCTGGTGCGGTCTCGACCGGCCGTCGGTGAGGTGGTGTAGAAAGAAACTATTGGCAGGATTCTTCGCAGACCGGAGACAGTCGCGAAGATGGAGAAGTGATAGAAGACTGCGTGCGGGACGCCGGCAGTTCAGCAGCTTGCACGGGCTTCTTCCAGCGTGCGAACGAATTGATCGCCCAGACGCTCGCGGCCGAACTCCCGCTCGGCCAGCTCCCGGGCTCGTCGTCCCATTTCCTTGAGTTCCGGTCGATGGTCGCGCATCCAAACCACGGCGTCGGCAAAGGCCTCAGGATCATCAGGCTTGAGCGCCAGGCCACAGCGGTGTGACGCGATCATGTCGGCCAGCCAACCGGGGTAGTTGTTCAGTACCGGCAGGCCGCAGGCGATGTAATCGAAGAACTTGTTGGGCGACGTCCCGTAGTAGAACGCCGGAATGTTCTTGAGAATCATCATGCCGGCGTCCATTCGCGGCAGAACAACGGCCAGTTCCTCCTTGGGCATCGGAGGGAACCAACTGACCAGCTTGTTGAGCCCCTCCCTTTCGCTTCGGCGCATCAGCCGCTCGCGATGTGCACCCTCGCCGATGAACACGAGGCGGATCCCCCGTTCTCCCCGATTCTTCAGTACGGCCGCGGCGTCGAGCACCGCGTCCAGGCCGTTGGCAAGGCCGTGGGCTCCGGTGAAAACAAGCTTGAGGTCACACGGGCCTCCAAAACAGGGATCGCCAAGCGGCTCATCTGTCGGGCGAAACAGATCAAGATCGGAGCAGTTCGGAATCATCACAACCTGGACCGCTGGATAACCCGTGCGGCAAATCCCCTGCTTGATGCCCGGCGCCAGGGCGATGATGCGGTGTGCTGCCCGGTAGATCCGCCGCTCCATTCTGCGAAGATACGCTTTAACGAGCGGGTTGCGAACGACGCCCAAAGCGATCGGCAGTTCCGGCCACAGATCGCGAACCTCAAACACGAACGGCACGCCCAGGCGTCGACCTGCCTTCATCCCGGGCATCCCGACGGTCAGCGGCGTTGAGGTCGCAAAGACAAGATCGCCGTCCAGGCCGCACGCGAGCCGCGTCGCCGCTCGGGCGAAGCGGCCGAACGCCATGACCCGCTGCATGAAGCTCATCTGGTTTGAGTACCGCTGGGCCACCCGCAGCACGCGGATTCCGTCGATGTCATACTCGCTCACGCCCGCGCCGCCGTCCCCGGCATCGCCGAGATCGCCGTGACCGTACGCCCCGCAGATCATCGTCACCCGGTGACCGGCCGCGATCAGCCGCCGGCACATCTCATATGAGCGGGTGCCGGTGGCCCCTTTGCGAGTCGAGAAATGTTGGTGGATGTAGATGACGTGCATGATGGGGCCGCGCTGTCGGTCATCCCCGCACAGACCACCGGCTGACTGCACCCATGGGCAGACGAAACGTCACACGTGGATGTCTGGATTCAGGAAGAACTGACGGGAGAGATCGGAGACCGTTGAGCCTGTCGATTACGGGAACGACGGCGACCGCGGACCGAGAACTGTTCCTATTCCGTGGTCCCTTCGCCCCCAAGATCACGCTTTGCCGACCGTACAGATGAAATCGACCGTTCGCCTTGCGGTGGCCTCATCGGCACGCGGATGCAGGGGCAAGTTGACGGTCTCTCGCGAGGCCCGGTCCGCTTCGGGACACATGCCGGTATGGTAGCCGTATGCTTCCATCGGCGTTTCGATAGGGTGCAGCGGGCACTCGAACCAACTGCCGAGTTCCACGAAATGGCCGGCGGCCTCGGCCAGGGCACGCTGCTTATCGGCGACGCGGACCGGGTAGCGAACCAGTACCGGCTCCATTTCCGGCGGCAATTGCGTCACCGGCCAGCCTCGCTCGGCAAGCAACTGATCATATAGCCGGGCCATGCGTTTGCGATGCTCGATGTTGTCATCGAGCCGGGCAAGCTGCCGAAGGCCGACGCGGGCCTGAACCTCGCTCATGCCCTTGAAGAAGCCAGCCTCCATGCGGGGCTGAAACTCGCACGTGCTCGATGAGCCGACGACCAACCCCTTTCGCGTCAGCCACCTGAAAACATTCTGAGCAAACGCGGTTGTCCGCGGATAGATCGCTGTACGATAGACCAGCAACTGTGCCCGGAGCATGGCGACTTCACGCATCGTCGGCCGCATCAGCTCTTGTTCCATCACCTTCTCGATCCGACCGGCGAGGTCCGCCTCGTTGACCGCCGCCATCCCGCCCAGGCCGCTGGTGAACGGCTTGTTCCACTGAAAGGAGAAGTACGCTGCGACGCCGAACGTCCCGGCGAGCCTGCCCTGGTACCGTGAACCCAGAGCCAGGCAGCAGTCTTCGATCAAGGGCAGGCCGCGACGCCGACAGATGTCGGTGATGGCATCCATCCGGGGGGGGTAACCGTAGGTGTGTTGGGCGATGACCAGTCTCGTCAGCGGCGTGATCTTCGCCTCGATGAGTTCGGGGTCGATGTTGTAGGTGTCGGGCTCGATGTCGACAAAGACCGGCTTGGCGCCCAGGTAGACGATCGGGTTGACAGCCATCACGCAGGTGTAACCCGGCATGATGACTTCGTCGCCTTCACCGATGCCCATTCCTTTCAGAACCGCGTACAGCGCCACGCGGCCTTTCCAGAAGGCAAAGGCATGGGGGGCGCCCAGTCTCTCGGCAAAGGCACGCTGATATTGCTTTGCGTTGTGGGCAGAGAAATCACTCATTTCACCGCACATCCCGCCACGATGTACTTCCATGCGTCTGGCGTCATCGGATCAACCAAAACGTCGACGTAATGCAGCAGGCTTCGCTGCCATTCTCTTCGTCCGAACGCCGCGAGCAAGCCCGTGCAGACATGCGTCACTCCAGAAAATGGTCGCAGCAAATCGCGCAGCTCGCCAAGCGACAGGTATCGCCATCGCTCACCCCAGGCAACAAATCGCTTTCTCAAAAAGGAATGCAGACGAGTACCGACCAGGTTCTCGGCAAAGAGCAGCTTCCCGCCTGGTCGCAGGACGCGATGCATCTCTCGAAGAGCCTTCTCTTGGGCTGCGTATCCCCCGGCCCCACCAATTCCGCCTAGAACCGACTTGAAGCAGACGATGTCAAAAGAGGCTTCAGGATATGCGATGTTCGTCGCATCGATGGCCTCACGCCTGACGAGATGCCCAACGCCGTACTGCTCGTGCAGGACTTTGGCGGTCGGAGAAGGGCCGTTCAGGTCAGAGCAGACAACATGACAACCCTTCGATGCGAAGTAGAGGGAGAGCCCGCCGTCTCTGGCTCCCAGGTCAAGAACCTGGGTGTCATCACGACACACCGCGGCTTGGTCCCAAACCTCCAGCACCACCCGCCAGCTTGCGACATCCCACTGCAGGATATCGCGGTCCGAGACTTTCACGAGTTGCCTGCCTCCCTCGGAAAACGCCCGGCATTCGCCCAAGCGGGTCCTCTTCGGGCACCATCATGATGTGGGCCATTCATCGAGCGGCCTTTCACCCTCGCGCGACGAAATCGAGCACGGTGCCGGCGACATAGCCGATCCGTTCTGCAGTCAGTTCCGGGTAGATCGGCAAGGACAACACTTCGGCAGAAGCCTTTTCAGATTCCGGGAAGTCGCCTCTCTTGTATCTCAGGCAGGCGAAGCATTCCTGCAAATGCGCGGGGACCGGATAGTAGACCTCGCAGCCAATCTCATGCGCCCTGAGGTGTTGCACCATCTCGTCTCGCTTCGGAATACGGATGGTGTACTGATTGAAAATCGAGGTGCAATCAGGATTCACGTACGGCGTTTGCACCGCTGACCCTGTGAAGGCGCGCGTGTACAGCAACGCATTCCGCCTCCTGGCGTCCGACCAGGCGTTCAGATGCGGCAGTTTGACCAGCAAGGCCGCGGCTTGAATCGGATCGAGCCGGAAGTTGCCACCGATATACTTGTGATAATACTTAGGCTGGCTGCCATGATTTCGCATGATCGTAAGGCGACGGAAAAGAGTTTCGTCATTCGTCACACACATGCCGCCATCGCCGATGCCGCCCAGATTCTTGCTTGGGAAAAAGCTGAAACAGCCGACGGTGCCAATACTGCCGGCGTTGCGCCCCTTGTACGCAGCGGTGATCGACTGAGCCGCATCCTCGATGACCTGCAAGCCGTGGCGCTGGGCGATGTCCATGATGGGACCCATGTCCGCCATCTGACCGAAGAGGTGTACCGGGATGATGGCCTTAGTCCGCGGCGTGACGGCTTCTTCTATCAGGGCAGGGTTGATGTTGTAGGTCCGCGGGTCGATGTCCACCAGTACTGGCTTGGCGCCTGTTCGGGCGATGCAGCCGACGGTCGCGAAGAAGGTGAAGGGAGTGGTGATGACCTCGTCGCCAGGCCCGATCTCCAGGCTCATCAGACTGCACAGGATCGCATCTGTGCCACTCGACATTCCGACGGCGAACTTGCAGTCACTTGCGGCCGCAATGGCCTTCTCCAGTTCCGCCACTTTGGGTCCGCCGATACACACTTGCGATTCCAGAACTTCTGCAACCGCAGCCAAGACCTGTTCTCTGATTCCGGCATACTGCGCGCACAGATCCAAAAGAGGAACACGCATACTTCTCTCCTTCAATACCGTTTACCGCACGCAGACGGTTTGTGGCACGTCAAGCCCACCAGCACCTACCGCTCTCCTGCCTCATTACAGACACCGACGGGTGGGAACGCTCAGCGCACCTTATCATCGCTGGATTTGCCAGCCGTTGCAATCGGCATCAGGCAGCATGATGGGACTTTCAATCACTTGACCTGCATTTCTCCCGCACCTGGCCCATTCGCTCCAGAATAATGCTCTCGTAGTACTCGACGGCCTCAGCAAGCTGTTCTTTGCTTCGAACGCCAGCGTAGATCAGGTTGTCCGCGATGATCGAGTGCACGGTCGAACCTGTCACCTCCCGATAGGTGTGGTTGATGAAACCATCCTCGATCATGCAGTCGAATCGCATCCCCACGTTGGGGCGATCCGGGAGACTCCAGCCGATCTCGTCTCGCAACGTGCGCTGCATTGCGTCAACATCCCAGGGAACGTAACGAGTCAGACTGACCTTCTGGATCGGATACCTTGGTGCGTGCCGGAGCAGATTCCAGACCGGCGGCACATAGTATTCAAGCTTTAGACGACACAGATAGTACCGTGCTGCTGCCAGGTGCATGAGTGTGAGCGGCAATCGTATGAATCCTCTCACAAGCACCGCTCGCAGCATGGCTTTGAGCTTGACCCTGCCGGAGACCCACAGTTCAGACTCGTACATATTGCTTGAAGTCAACAGGGTGGTAATGCCTTCTTCTCTGGCCACCTTGAGCGTGACCGCTGCCAGGACATAGTGACAGAAACTACAGATGCCCCAGTACAGATTGCCCCTTGAGAGAGCCGCCACCGTGCTGCGAACGTATTTCCGGTCCCATCCGCCTCTGCTGTTCAGAAAGCGGATGTCGCAGTTGAGGGCATCGACCAGCTTCCGGAGGTTGTTCGGAGCCTCTTGATAACCAAAGCCGTGGTCATAGAACACCAGCAAAGGATTCAGGCCCATTACGCGCCGAGCGATATAGGCCACGTAGGAGCTGTCAAGACCACCGGAGATCCCGATGATGCAGTCATACTTGCCCTTGCGCTGCTGCCTGATCTGGTCCGCCAATCGCATAAGCTCAGGCAGGTCACTGCTGGTCGCGCCACTCCATCGCCTGGCGATGGCAGGGTCTTTGCACCGTTGACAGCGTCCGTCGTGGCTGAGCACGACGCCGGGAAAGCGGCTTGAGACGAAGCAGCTCCTGCAGGATGAACCAGATTCTTCCATCGAAGCGGCCCCCCTCTCACAACACAACCAGGAAGTGGATCATGACGTTACGTTCTTGCATGCGTACTCCGATTGGGAACAACCTCCCCCGCCCGTGGCTCTTTTATCATACCACGGTCGGCGCCCTTCTCATACTGCGTCCCCCTCTCCGCCATTCATTTCGAGGTCGTGCGGGGCACCGCCACGAAAATGTCTCGATTTCGGACATCAGGCACATGCACACTGTCACTGCGTCTGTTTCCGTCGACCGATTGTCGTGCCGCCTCCTGGCAACTCAGCCGCGCGGACGCAACTCCCGAAACAGAACCTTGCCCACGGTCTTGTCCACCGGCAAAGGCGACTCTTCATCCAGGTCAAGGCATCGTAGAACACCCCGCCCAACCTCCTGGTAGCGATAACCGCTCTCGGGGCAGGTCATGATGCCCTGTTCGTCCGGAGGGGGCAGAGGTATCCCGTGCCGGCTGACCCACCCTCTCTGCCGCGCGGGCACACCGACCATCAGTGCGTAATCCGGGGCGTCACGCGTTACCACTGACCCTGCGCCCACAAAACAGTAGCGGCCCAGCGTCACACCACACACAACCGTCGCATTCGCTCCGACCGTGGCTCCCCGCCTGAACAGGGTGCGCTCATACAGGCTCTGGCGGTTCACCTGGGACCGCGGGTTGCTCACGTTCGTCAGCACGCAGGAAGGCCCGAGAAAGACGTCGTCCTCCACGGTCACACCGGTGTATAGCGAGACGTTGTTCTGGATCTTGACATTGTCACCGATCTCGACGCCCGCTGCAACGAACACATTCTGCCCCAGATTGCAGTTCCGCCCTATGCGACAGCCCTTCATGATGTGGGAGAAGTGCCATATGCGGCTGCCCTGGCCCACCGCAGCGCCGTCGTCGACATAGCTGCTCTCATGGACGAAGAAACTGCCGCACTCACCAGCCTGTTCCCGCATGCCGCTGCCAGACATTCGAACACCCCTTACTATCGTTTGAGCATCGGGTGATACTCGCCCATCAGCCCCGCCGGCTTGGCATCCCTGATGGCAGACACGATCTCGATCGAACGAAGCACTTCCTCGGGAGGAAAACCTCTGCCCTCCAGGATCTGCGCATAGCTCACGGTGTGAAGGTCGCGAAACCCTTCGGAGAACTCGACTTCCTCGCCATCCACGGTGATGGACCGGTACGTCGCGGGCTTGCCCGCTGCCGGCTGCTCCGGCAGATCTCTTCGATCAATCGAGAGGAGCCAGCGCACACGCGCCCGGGTTAATTCCAGACAGCCCGCCATGCGCTTCGGCTCGGAGACATGGACAATACTGCTCTTGGGCTCACCGAAGATCCACGACAGCATGTCGAAGAAATGGACCCCGATGTTGGTGGCCACGCCTCCGGATTTGGCCACATCAGCCTTCCACGAAGCCATGTACCAGTGGCCCCGGGAGGTCACGTAGGTCAAATCGACATCGAACATCTTGTCCTTCGGTGCCGACAGAATTCGATCCCTGAGCCCCGCGATCGCCGGATGCAGCCGCAACTGCAGGATTGTATTCACCTCGCGGTTGGCCTCAGCCGCCAGTTCCGCGAGCGCGATCGCATTCCAGGGGTTCAGAACCAGGGGCTTCTCGCACACAGCATGCGCGCCGACCCTGAGCGCGAAACGGACATGGGCGTCATGAAGGTAGTTCGGCGAGCAGATCGACACGTAGTCGACTCCCTCGCCCTTGCGCCTGAGCAACTCGATATGCCGGTCGAATCGTTCGAACTCCGTGAAGAAATCGGCATCCGGGAAGTACGAGTCGAGTATGCCCACTGAGTCGCTCTTGTCCAGGGCGGCCACGAGGACGTTGCCCGTTTCCTTGATCGCCTTCATATGACGCGGCGCGATGTATCCGGCCGCTCCGATAAGAGCAAAGCGTTTCATTCTCACACCTTGTGGTCAGAGGCCGTTATCCGGCCATCCACTACCTGAAAACCTTCTCATTCGGAGAGCTCCCTCGCAGACACACATCTACGTCCTCAGCACCCCCGGCCTCGGTTCATGCACTGATGCTCCGAACGATTCTACCGGCTCAGAGACTTATCTCCATGGCGGCCACCCCGCTTGCGAATCACAAACAGCCAGATGCCTTTCAGAGAGCCGAGACCGTACCCGAAGTGCAGAATCATGAACACGACCGGCGAGAAGAGAGCACAGCGAATGCTTGCCTGCCGTGCGACCTGCCATGCGCCAACAAGAAGGCCAAGGCCATAAAGCACAACGTAGGCCGCAAGCATCCAGACGAGAGGTCGCCAGACAGCCGCGCCGACGAGGCACGCGACGAGACCCACCACGAACAACAAAGGCACGATCTGTCGAACAGTCGCCGGCTGACCCAGTTTCTGGATCGTGCGGATGCGCCACGTTCCATACTGGAAGTATTGTCGCCAGAGCTTGCGAAGGCTGGTTCGCGGGTAATACCGGCTACGGATAAGCGGCGTAAGCCATATCTTGCCGCCTTGCTGAATCAGCCTTGCGTTGAACTCGTCGTCCTGGTTGCGAACGAGTTCTTCGTCAAACAGCCCGATCTTGTCAAACACCCAGCGCCAATACGAGGCGAACGTGGCCGTATCGACGTAGCCCTCGTATCCGCCGAGCCGAAACATGGCGTTTCCGACACCGACCGGCGTGCTCATCGCTGCGGCCGTCACCTTCCCCACAAAGGTCTCGCTGACCGTCTCTATCGGTCCGCCCGCGCACCAGCATTCCGGGTGAGCACGCAATGCACCGACCGACCGGGCCAGGAAATCCGGCGCGTACTCGGCATGCCCGCCAAGCCAGGTCACAACCTGCCCGCGCGATTCGCGAATGCCAATATTTACGCCCGCAGCCACGATCCGGGCCCTGTTCTCCAGCAGCCTGACCCGCAGGTCCTCCCTTGTCAGGCGTTCGACGATTTCCCGCGTGCCGTCGTCGCTCATTCCATCGACAACCAGGACTTCCATCCGGTCGCCCGGGTAGTCTCCGTCAAGAATGCTGCGGACGCACCGCCCAATGAAGTCCGCTTCATTGCGTACCGCCAGGACAACCGAAACAAACGGAGCCTCTGCGGTCATCGCCTAATCTCCTCAGGTCTATCGGACAGGCTGCGTCGCCACCTTTCTAGCGCTTTTAATGCGTGCCGCCATCAGGTCAGGGAGACTTCCTACAGAGACTACCATCCGCCGATTGCGGCAAAAAGTGTCTGCCACTGAGGAATGATCTTGGACCAATCACACTGTTCGGCTGTTTGCCGAGCATTCCGCGACATTCGCGCTGCCGCATCGGGCTTTCTCAGAAGATGCCGCACGGCGTCGGCCATGGCTGCGGCATCATCGGCTGCGACAAGTAGCGCATCGCGCCCGTTCTGCACCAGATACGGCACACCGCCAACGTCCGTGCTGACGACGCACAGACCACACGCCATGGCCTCAATGACACTGACCGGCGTATTGTCGATGTTCGTCGTATTCAGAAAAATGTCCGCCTTATCAAGGAGGTCCGGCACCTTCTCTTTCGGCACCTGGCCCGGCAGCTTCACACGACTCTGAACGCCGAGCTCGGCAGCCAGGCTTTCCACCTGCTGCATGCTCCCGTCCCCTTTGTCCGCCCCGGCCATGACCAGTTCAAGGTCGGGCCATTCTGCCGAAAGCTCAGCCACCACTCGGACGGCCATGCAGGGATTGTAGATCGCGGAGAGGCTTCGAAGCCACGCCAGTCGCGGACGCGGGGACGACCGAAGCCTAAAGCGGTATGCGGACAGGCGAATTCCATTCGGCAGAACGCGGATGTCATCGCGGTAGGCTCGCATCTGCTCCGCAAGATAACCCGACGGTGCAACTACGGCAGACGCAGATTGCAGGAGGCGACGCACGCGACCCGCGCGGGCAAAGGCGAACAAGGGCAAATCGCCTCCTCGCAACATCAGTATGTATGGCTTTCCGGCTCTTCGCAACGTCCAGCATACGGCCTCCGCCCATATGAAGGCCGAACCACTGAACAAATCGACGCAGGCCACCGCGTACTGATGGCGTGCACGCCATGCTGTCGTCATCATGTCTGCCAACCGCGACAACCGACCGTACTTGTTTGACGTCGTGACGATCTCGAAACCGGCTTGTGTCAGAAGCGAAGTCAATACGTAACAGGTCGACGGTGGAAGCCCGGCGTCACGCAAGAAAGTGCTGACAATCAGGACTCTCTTTTTCATGCGTCCTGTTCCCTGGGTATGTCGTTCCGGAACCTACTAATCTGTGCTTCGGTCGCCCGGCCGAACGGACGAGAAAACCGCAGTTTCGTACTACGGTGAGATGTTGCTCACAATAGACATGAACTTGCCCGATCGGGTCCGCGGTATCTCCTCGACTCTCTCCAATGACCAGTCAACCGGCTCGTGAATGGCCTTGGCGAAACTGGATAGAATAAGGCGCTCGTCTTCGGATTCGCGAAAGTCTTCGCTCGGCACAAAGCGAATCGTGATCCGGGCTTTGGCCTCCTGTACCAGTTGCACCTGCCTGACCCCATGCAGGTTCTTGACAATCAGGCTGATGTGAGGGAAGGCACGACCGCTTGGCGTCACGAGCACATCTCCCGTGCGCCCACGAATCTCATGAATAATCGGGCCAGCCCGGCCACACTTGGGACAGGCATCAACATCTTCGTACTCCACCATATCTCCGACGCGGTAGCGAATCAGCGGCCAAGCCTTGTTGAGAAAACCCGTGCAGACGATTTCCGCCAGCTTCCGCGTGCCATCGGCCGCCTGATCCAGGAACTCCATGTAGCCGTACGCTCGGTCATAATGGTAGTAACCGCACTCATATTGAGTAATGCTGCCGCAGCCCTCATCCTGCGAATAGGCATCCCACACCTTCGTTCGAAACACAGACTCAATCACCTCGTGGTAGACAGGAAGAAGCTGCT
Source organism: uncultured Planctomycetales bacterium (assembly GCA_964615635.1). Lineage (GTDB taxonomy): Bacteria > Planctomycetota > Phycisphaerae > UBA1845 > PWPN01 > JAUCQB01. Next base: position 12,127 of record CAZTQK010000040.1, on the reverse strand, counting down.
CACTTGTTGAGAACACGGCCTTTGGCGCCCACTTAGGATCAATGTCCTTCTCCCGGGCCAGTTTGGCCAGAAGATACAGTGAGTTCGCATATCCCTGGACGTACACGGGCTTGAAGCGATCCAGATCTTCGATGTACTCGCTGATCGTGCGTTCGCTTAAATGGAAAATGCTGTAGAGCCTCTGGTTGGCCGCCCGGTTCATCCGCCAGTACGGGCCTGCAGCCTGTCTGGGTGGAATCAGTTCCAAGCCCTGAAATGTGGCGTAAGGGTCGCCTATCTGCACCCCCGGCCGCTGATACGCCCAGAAAGATGCGTAAAGGTCAACCAGGGCATCACGGCCATGGTAGCACGTCAACGGCATCCCCGTGCTGCCCCCGCTGTGGGATACCACGAGTCGCTTGGAGTTATAGCCGGCGGCGATCAGTGCGTTGCCCGCCCGCCGAACCTCGTCCTTGCTCAAGAGAGGCAGCCTGGCCAGATCCGCCAAGCTGCGGACTTCGTCCGGCCTCAACCCGACCTGTTCAAAACGGTCTCGGTAGAATGGGACTGCATCATAGGCAGCCTGCAGCATCTCCCGCACCTTGGCAGTCTGGTAGTCCTCAGCATGGGCTCTCGACCACTTGCCGGCCTCGCAGAAGAAAGCTCTTCGTTCGCCGAACGGATGCCTGTATCGCTGCCATTGGCGCACGGCCCCGGAAACCGAGCACATCACATTCTGCCAGAACACCGGGGAATGATCGTATACCCACCGCGTCACACTCATCGAACCGTGTCACCTCCGCTAACGATTGGTGCTCGTTCGCCAGATTCCGGTCTGAAGGACAGGCCTGAACCGATCGCTACCGCAGGAACAGATCAGCGGCGTACACCCGCAAGAAAGCCTTGGAAACGTTGTTGGGCACATCTGCGATCTGGCGATGAACCATTTGGTCCACGACGCCGCGCAAGACATTCTTGTCGATGACCTCTGCCTCAAGACTATCAATCAATGTCCTGAAGAGTCGGCCATCACGGAAAAACTCGAGATTCATGTATCCGGACGGCCGGATACCCAGATTTACCCGCGATCTGGCAGTAAGGCGCGTGGCGACGTCGTCAAAGACCCGGCGAATAATGCGCGACGCTTCCTGCAAGAGGATCGAACTCCCAGCCGGGACCAACGTGGCCGCCGTAGGATACCGCAATAGAGCAGGCTCCACCCGCCTCAGAACTTCGCGGAAGAGCAGACAGTGGATTTTGTAGGAGTAGGGGACCCAACTGCCCAGATAGAAGAACTCCTGATCCGCAAACAGATTCGCCACGTCGACGTACGCGCGCAAACAACGCAGTTGCGCCGTCATGCGCTGTCCACCTTTGGTCTCGGTAATGAATGCCTCGGTCATCCTGGACGGGTCGTCAATTCCGCGAGCCTCGATCCGTTTCAGGTGGGCCATCAAATCAGCGTTGGTTTCTTCCGTGATACCGGGCAGGTCGGCAAAGCAGGTGACGTTGGCGGTCCATGGCCGGTTCTTGAACGAAAACCGCAGATGCTCATAGACCTGCTTGACACCCCATCCGTGATCGACCAGGAGGCGCGGGCTGACCCGCCCCACATTCAGCAGATGCCCCCCCAAACATGCCAGGTGCCTTAGAGAACTTGAGCCCTTGAGCACCGTTGCCGTGCCAAACCCCCCGCCCATTACTTCGCCCCACATTCCCGTGCCTATACAGTTGACGCCGCGGCTCGCCAGGAGGCATGCCGCGCGATGCCAGTAGAACCATTCCAGACTCTCGGAACGGGCGAAATCCCGTGGCATCGCCGCCAATTGAAAGCTGTCCTCCTCGACGGGCTGCAAATGGCAAGGAACCTTCAGACGACGGCAGATCTGCAGCCCCACCGCCAGCTCTCGGCCGGTTGGGTCGCCATGCAGATACCCCTGCACGTGCTCAGGGCTCAGCTTCTTTCGCATCGCCGCCAGCGCCAGTCGCGAATCCCACCCCCCGGACATCATTAGCGCGTGCCGCAATTCAGGCATACACGTCCGATCGACTGCTCTACTCAGCGTTTCACAGGCCTGCTCAACAATCTCCGCGGGGCGCATGTGTGACACATCCTTCAGCCACGCCCGTGAAGTCTCGCGGATTCGCACCCTCCCTGTCGCGGCCTCGTAGATCAGCGCCTGGCCCGGAAGAAGCCCGCGCACCCCCTTGAAATGGGTCCGCCCGTTGATGTGGTACCCGACCCAGCAATACTGAACGACGCCGGCCGGGTCCGGTTGCGCGCCGACGGCTCTGCCCAATGGCCGCATCAGGCTTGAGAACAGCAACCCTCCCTCCACCTGAGCATAATAGAGCGGGAAGCTCGCACTGTGTTCGGTGATGAGATAGAGAACCTGCCCCTGCTCCGCAAGGACGGCAACGTTGCCCTTGGCATGAGGCCGAAGTCCCAGTTCCTCCTTTTCGAGGCAATACAGCTCCGGTCGTCCTTCCTCAGCAAACCGGTGGGCGTGAACATAGATCGCTGATTCGCCGTCGACTGCGAATTGCACACCGTCTCGCGTCGTGTGAACGGCCGTCCCAGGCAGAAAAGAATGTCCTGCCAGAAAAGCCGTGGACAGGGTGATCTGCTCGCAATCCCCCCATGCCTCACGGAATTCCCGCTGCAGCAACTCGAACTGAGCTTGGAGCGAGGCAGACCGCGCCGACAAAAGCCCGATACCGCCGATCATGCCCGGCATGGGGTCTCCCTTATGTGCAGCCCCGTGATCAGGAACATCAGAGACTCACCAGCCGGCATGAGCTGCTCAACCACCATGTTTGCTCGCCAAGGCCGCCGCTACCGACGGCTGAGGAAGCAGCGAGACGACTGCTTGAAACTTGCCCGCCGCCGTCCGCGCGATCGCCGGCACGACTTCCACCCTGATATCGCCGCCGCCGATTCGTTCCGCCAGGTTGGCGGCAACGGTGCGTCCGTCGTCGTCCGCATAATCCTTGCCCGGCACGATGCGGATACGAAACCGGTCGAGATCGTCCTGGATCACTTGGGCTTCCACGATCCCTCGAGCCCCCTTGAACACCGGATCGAGCCGCCCAATTCGCCGCCCGTCGCGAGTCACCAGCACCGCATCGGTTCGCCCCTCGATGCGGCCCAGTATCGGCATCTCGCTGCCGCACCGGCATCGTCCGGGCAGCAGGCATCCCATGTCGCCGAGCCGATATCGCAGGAACGGCTGCACGTGGTTGACCAGGCTGGTGCAGACCAGTTGGCCGACCTCGCCGGGCGGCACCGGCCGGTCAGCCGCATCGAGCACCTCGACGACACTGTACTCCGGGCTCAAGTGGAGGGACCCTTCACGGCACTCGGCGGCGAACACCGCCATCTCGCCACAACCGTACTGGTCGTAGGTCGGGCAGCAAAACGCCCCGCTGATCGCATCCCGCTGGTACTCCATCAGCGTCTCGGCAGTCGTGAAACAAGCCTTCATTCGCACCGGTTCGAGTCGTCGATCCACAATGTGCCGGGCAATCGCGTACACGCTCGATGGATAACCCTCGATGTAATCGGCGGCGAACTCGCGGAGAGCATCCACGTAAGCGTCCAGACACTGCGGCGCCAGATGCGAGCTCGACATGTACAATTGCCGCCACCGGGCGTTGTACACCCAGAATGGAGGCCGAGTTCGCCATGGCGGGGCAACCAGATGCCCGCCGATGCTGACCGATCGATTGACTCGCCTCTGCATCCCGGCAACCGCATGACATCGAGCATCGAAGTAGGCACAAGCCGCTGCGTTGAGCCGCCGATCGCGATACAGATCGAGCGGAGTGCCGGTTGTCCCGGAAGTGTGCAGGAGAATCAGTGAAGCTCGAACAAGGGGCTCGTTGAGCAGTTGGGTCGGGGCCTCGCGGACAACGGCCTTTTCCAGAATCGGCAAACGCGAAAGGTCCTCGACACTCCTGATTTCCTGAGGCGAGATGCCGGCCTCGGCAAACCGCCGCCGATAGTACGGAACATGCTCACCGGCCAACCGCACGATCCGCCGCACCGCCTCGTCCTGATAGGCGGCGAACTGCTCCGCACTCCAACCGTCATGCCCCCTTATCTCGGCCAGTACCGCGTCATATTCGGGTCCATATCGTTGACCGTCGAGCCAGCGGGCATTCCACGAGGCCATCCATCGCTTCAGGAAATATGGGGCCAGCCAATATGCTCGCTGTCGCAAGTCGGTCATCGCCGCCTGTCTGACATCGCCGTTTCCAGAACATCCCGGTAGAGGCTGACAAACTCCTTCGCCCGCCGGTCCCACGAGAACCGATCCACGATCGTCTGCCGGGCCGCCGATCCCAAGCGCCGCCGGGCAGACGCGTCGTGCGTCAAACGAAGAATCGCGGCCGCCAAAGCCTGCGTATCCTTCAAAGGAACAAGAAGCCCGTTGCGGTCGTGGTCGATGACGCTCGGCACCCCTCCGACCGGCGTGGCAACGCAGGGCAGACCGTAGGACATCGCCTCAAGCAGACCGAGGGGCATGCCTTCAACATGGCTCGGCAGGACGTAGATGTCTGCGCCCAGATAGGTCTTTTCCCTGGCTTGCCCCTGCACGGCCGGCTCCACGCGAATCCGGTCCTGAAGGCCAAGCCGGCCAATCCGGCTATGCAACTCGCGGCCGCAGTCGGGCTCCGGGCCCACGATTCGCGCGCAGGCGTTGCTCCGCTCCAGCACTGTGCCCAAAGCCTCCAGCAACTCCCAGATCCCCTTGGCCGGCTCAATCCGGTTCAGGAACAGGATCGTTGTCCGGGCTTTGCCGCCCAACGAGCCCGCCCGATCCTGAACATCCCAGATCGTCCGCTCGGGCACGAAGACGGCGTTCTCGATGACCGTGACCCGATCCGGACGAGCGGAAACACGACACAGCGTGCCTTGCATCTCGCGAGAGATCGCAATGACACGATCGGGGACCGTAAGAGCCCGGCGAATCGCCTTCCTGCCAAGCCAACCGGCCTGGTCGTAGAACGCGGCGAAAGCTCCACCATGAACTTGAAGAATGGTGCGGCAGCGACCAAGCCGCGCCAAGAGTACAAGAAACGCCTTCTCGAAGAAGCCTCCCCATGAATTCGTTCGCACATGCACCAAGGCGGGTCGCCACACCACCACCATCGAGGCCACGACGGCAGTCAGAACCACCGCGTTGATCAGGTTTGTCAGCTTGCGAAGAAAGCCTCGGTAGCGGAATTTCCCGATCAGATCCACCCGAACGTTGCGGATCGCAAATGATCTGGCTACATCGGAGCACAGAAACGCCTCTACATTCATAGCCATGCCGCCGACAGGCGGCGGCAAGGGGCCCACGTGCAGCACGCGGCTCCGACCATCGCTCCCCTGTGAACCGTTACTGCGGGCGGGATGCTGGCCCGACAACCGATCCACACGTCATCCTCCCGCCGTCGGACGTGCAGAGCCGTTCAAGATCGCCCTGTAATGCGCCAGCGTGTTTCGCACCATGGCCTCCATTGAAAACGAGCCCTGCGCCCTTTGCATGGCCCGGTCGCCCATCTTCTTGCCCAAATCCGGCTTCTCGACCAGCTCCCGAATCGTCTCGTATATCGCTTTGTCGTCACCCGACGGGACGACAAACCCCGTGCTCCCATGGTCGATGACCTCTTCGGCCCCGGGGAAGTCGGTGGTTACGATCGGCAGGCCAGCGGCCATTGCCTCGAGCAGAGCGTTCGGGAATCCTTCACTCAGGCTGGTGAAACAGAACAGGTCCGACGAACGCAGAACTCTGGGAATATCGTGGCGAAGCCCCAGGAAGTGCACCATGTCGTCAAGGCCGCATTGGCTCGCCATGGCTCGCAGTTCCGCATCGAGTTCTCCGTGTCCGACGATCAGGAACCGGACAGGCATCTGCCCGCGACACCGCCGAGCCGCTCGCAACAGTGTCGCATAATCCTTAACCGGTGTGAGCCGGGCCACGGTCACAACCAGTTTGCGGTCGTCGGGCAGCCCCAGTTCCTTCAGCAGCGCCGGCCGGTCTGAGGGAACCTGGTAGCGCGAGGCGTCGACGCCGTTATGGACCACATGAAACTTCCCGACCACAAGGTGCAACTGCTCGGCAATGATCCGTGCGCAGGCCCGGCTGTTCGCCATATAGTGGACGCGGCGCCCGGTCAGTCTCTCATTCAGCCGCTGCATGTACACCCGGGACAGTCTCGTACCCCGGTACACAACGATGATATTCCTCGCCCCGGCCAGTATCGCCGCGAACCGCCCCCAGACCGCTCCGCTGCCCATCCAGCAGTGCACGACATCCGGCCGTGCCGCTCGGATCATCGCCGCCAGGTCCCGGATGAAACGCCACGGCCGTGCCCTGTTGCGAGGCACGCGGGCCGGGGCTACGCCCAGACGCTGATATGAGGCCATCTGATCCGTGTCTCGCGCATCGTTGTAGTACAACACTTGATGCTCGACCACAGCGCGGTCCGATCGCACAATCAGCTCAAGAAGTTGCCGCTCCGCCCCGCCGACACCGATTTGAGGGATCACGTGGAGAATACGAATGGGGGTCAGGATGACATCTCCAACAGAGTGACGACGGCCTCCATTGCGATCAGACCGTTCAGGCATCCTGCGCCCGGCTCCCGCTCGCCCGCCACATCGCTCCAGGTTCCTGCCTTCACTTCGGGGTCAGCCGCTTGAACCGTAACATCCAACATGCAATACTACTCTGTCAGGGGACGATAACGCGGCTTGAGAAGGCCGACCGCGAGTATTTCATGTTACAGGCACCACTGCGCAGCATCGGACCGCTCATCTGCCTCGTTGTCGGCGTGGTTGTCCTCGCTCCCGATCGTGTCTTCCCGGGCAGCGTCCAATCCGGGCACAATGAGCTCGCGACTCGCTCGGGCGATTCTGCGGGGCCGTCCACGTTCCCGGCCGGCACATCCGCCCAGACCGCGGCCACGGCTCGCCAGATCCGCGGGCAGGTTCGCCGACATGGTCAGCCCATGGCGAAGGTCGCTGTCCACGCCAACGGAATGGCGCCCGCCATCACCGATTCCAACGGCCGCTATTCGATCACGCTTCCGGCCGGCTGGCTTGGCGCGATCGGGCCGCTGGCTGCGGACCATGCTTTCCTTCCCTTCCAGCAGAACTTCCTCACCGAGAGCATCGATTCGCGGCCGGTCGACTTCGAAGCCCTCAGTATGAACCCGGCCGGACTACAATACTACGTAGCGCCCGACGGCATCGATCGTCCGGGCATCCCGGGAACAAATGCCAATCCCTGGCGGACTGTCGAGTATGCCCTCAAACAGGTCGGCGGCGGCACAACAATCGTCCTTAAGGCCGGCATCTATCGACAACGGGTCAGCGTCCGGCAAGGAGGACGTCCCGGTTGGCCGACGATCATTCGAGCCGAGCGAAAGTGGGCGGCGATCATCGACGGATCCGAGAACCACAGCCTCGTCACCGAGCCGGGAAGCCACTGGGTGATCATCGACGGCATCCAGACGCGGCGAGCGGGGATCAGCGGCATCAAGGTGTATGGCGACCATACGATCGTCCGGAACTGTTGGATCCACTCCAGCCTTCGCACTGGTATTCAGGGGCACGGCACTGACGGCAACATAGGCGTGGTCGATCTGCGTGTCGAGAACTGTCTGGTCGAGCGGAATGGCCACGTCGCCCGCCCGGCCACCGGGCGAGGCCACGGGATATATGCCCACGGCGACGGCTTGATCCTTCGCAACAACGTGTTTCGCGGGAACGCCGGTCACGGCATCCATCTCTATCAGGAAGGGCCGCCCGGGGTCACCGGAAGTACGATCTGCAACAACTTGTGTTATGCCAACGGCTCGCGCGGCATCCTCATCGACGTCACCGTCGACACGCCCGACGCCCGGCCCAATGTGATCGTCAACAATACCTGCATCGACAACGGCCACGATGGGATCACCGTCTGCAGCGGTTTCACCACTCGTCCCAACATCGTGGCCAACAACATCTGCCTGGGAAACCATATCAAGCCCGGCGTACTCCGCCCGATCGGCGTCTACCGACTCGGCGGCAGGAGAACCGGTTCCCCCCATGTCGTCCTCGAAGGCAACATCTGTGATGCCGATCCACGGCGCTGCCCGGATCAGGTATTCGACTACGTGCGCTATTTGAACGGCAATATCGTGTTGCAGCGGGTCTCGTTCGCCGGGCCGTCCCAAGGTGCCTTCTGGCCGACCTCGGAAGACTCCCCGCCCGGACAAGGCAGTATCGCCTGCCTGCCGCTTACGGACTTCTGGGGACGTCCCCAGTCCGACTGGAAGACCGCCTACCGCGGAGCGTTCCCCCCAGTCCCGCCGCCTCTCAAGGACCAGGGCAAGCCTGAATACCAGGATTATTGGACCCGCCGCACCCACTGACTCTCAATACATGAATGCGGCGCACAACGTCCCCGGCGCACCCTGCCAAGGCTACGGCGATCGGCCGTATTCTTCGCACGACCTCACTTGCGCAGTCGAGGCCGGCAAGTACTGCCCCGACGCCAGCAACCGTCGATGAACAGCGACCGTATACCCGATCAGACTGGCCATAAACACCCAGTACTCTTTGCTGGTGTAGTTCGGCCTGCCCAGAGCAAGCAGCAACAGTACGACTAAGCACACCCGAAAGAGACGGGCAAGCCTCACTTCGTTAGGGTCACTGGACCATCTGACGATCCGCCCGCATCGCCGCCAGAAAACGACCGCGATGCTCAGGTAGAGGATAAGCCCGGGCAAACCACTTCCGGTCGCAACCTCCATGTACTCCGAATGCGACATGCGCAGTATGCTGCTCCGGTAAACGAACTGCCCCATCCCGATCCCCAGCACTGGGTTCTCGATGAAAACCTGGATCGCCTCTCTGTACAGTAGCAGGCGTTCCAATCCTCCACCTTTCGACCTCTTGCCCGTCACCACCTCCCACGTCTCTCCGAATCGCTCGCCTAGAGCACTGTCCGCCATGCCAAGCTTCAACGCGACTGCGCCGCCCCCCATGGCTGCCGCAACCAACAAGAATACGCCGAACCTGCGGAGCATTTCCTTCCGGTAGCAGAACCAGATCCACATGGGATAGAAGAGCGTCATTGCAAGCACTGCTTTCCTCGATCCGCTGGCCCAGATCGCCATCGCAACGGCAACCATACCGGCAATGAGGAGCACGCGTCGAACGGGCCGGGCGGCAGGCTGCGCTGTCCATAAATATGCCAGCGACATGGTGGCAAGAAACATGCCATAGCCGAAGGCATTGGAGTTCAGAGCCAGGGAAGCCACTCTCTCCCCCGACTTCTCGGCTAGCCGCCACTCACCGCTGAAAACGCTATACGCACCCACAATAGCCGTTGCGCACAACAGGGAACCTAGACACAACGAAAGCCAGCGCCTGTTTTCGACCAACCCGACCAATATCACCACCAGCATGCCGGTCTGCACAATCGTGAACCACCCCTCCCAGAATCTCGCTGGATTCATCGGGCCTTTCATGCCGGGTACCAGGCACCAGACAGCCCAAGCCAGATACAGCAAGGATTCCGTCGCGATAGCCGTCCGCGCCACAAGCGATCGCATCACAAACGAAACACCTAGAAGGACTCCAAGTACCCTGATTGCGTAGTTCCAGCCTGGCAAAGGTGCCACACTGCACGCCAGAATGATGAAGGGTACCACCAACAATGATACCATGCCCAACGGCTCTCGCAACGCTGCGGTCGGCTGCCAATTGGGAGCAGGTCTCAAAGCGGGTGCGGTTGTCGTCATGCCTGTCATGAGACTCTCTCCTGCCCTGTAAGCAGATATCGTGCGAACGCGTCCCGGTGAGGCAGACCGGGTCGCGCCCTATCATTCGCTCGCATGTTCATGCAACCGTTCGCGAATGGATGCGCAATAGAGCCATATAGCAGAGTAGTTGTCGTGCCGATCATCGCCCGGTTGCTCCTCCTGCGAGCCTGCTTGCTTCGTTGACCACTTCATCGAGAAGCCTCGCTGTCTGCCAAGCTGTCTCCTGCCGGGTAAACCGGACGGCAGCCGATTTCAGGTGCGTGGCGAACACCGGATATGCTGAGACGATCTCCCGAATAGCATCGGCCACCTGACGTCCGTCGGTGGGATTAACAGTCAGGCCGATGCGGTTCTCGCGAACCAAACAAGAAAGTGCCCCCTCGGGCGTCACTGCCAATATCGGCTTGCGGGCCCCGATGTACTCGAACACCTTACCGGGCAGGGAGTAGCCGTGAACCTGCGACCCGACGACCAGCATCACGTCCAGGCTGGACATCAGTCGCAGGGCCTCACGATACGGAACCGGCGGCCCGATATCGCAGGCCTGCTCGATCCCGGCCAACCGGGCCTGCCGCAGCACCCCCTCGTATTCCGGCCCGCGCATGACGACCCGTACCTTGAACTCACCTGAACCGGCATTGAGCTCGCGCACACCCTCAAAGAACCTCTGCATGAATTCCTGCCGACCCTGGTACAGCACTCCGAGATACCCGATAGACACGTCGCGGGTCGGCCCGGATCTGCACCGTTCGTCGGCGAATGCCGAGAAGTCCTCCGGATCGTATCCGTTGTAGATAACGCGAATCTTGTGGGCGTGCCCCGGGAAGCGAAGCCGATACTCGTCGGCCATTACTTCGGTCACGACGACAATGCGGCTGGCCGTTGTCAGCACAAACCGCTCCCACAATCGATCGACGCAAGCGTGGATACGACTCGCATACTGCGAGCCGCCCTCCCCACGCCAGGGATCACGAAAGTCCGCGACGAATGGCCTCCCGGCCAGCCGGGCCAGGATTGCCCCGAGGCACAATCCCCCTGTTGGCGGAGAGGTCGCCCAAACGACGTCACATCGTCGTGCATGCCGTAAACCACTGGTGATGCCAAAGGGCAGCCAACCCACGGCATTCGGAACCTCGACCCACCTTGCCAGGCCGGTGGCCTCTCCAGAGGGCTTGCCGGCCGACGGAGAAGCAGCGGCGGGACGCGCCTGCTTCACACACGACTGCAGACGGCCAATCGCGGGCCGGAGCATCGCAAGGCATGCATAGGGCGTCCGCACCACCTCGACGTCGGGCGGAATCTGAGACATGAGAGCCTGGTCCATCATCGGATGGCAGTAACGGTAGTACTCCTCCCGAAACGTCAGGACGACCGGTTGCCAGCCGAGCTGCCCGAAATACCGGACGAGTTTTCCAGCACGATGCGAGCCAATGGCGGCGCAGGGATAGAACGCTCGCGATACCATCAGTAGGCGGCGACGCTTGTGGTTGCTTTTCATCATATCGTTTTTAGAGGACAACTAAACGTCGACGTTCTATGCAATCAGCTTCTACCTCAGTCCTGTGCGATTGGCGGCAGACGTGGTCCTCCACAAGAGACAGGTACGTCTGATCAGGCCGCGTACGATGTCCCGCTCGTCGCTCTTGAGCACGCCGGTTGCCAGCACCAAGCCCCATAGCGCCACCACATAGAGTGTGCCGTTCAGGCAGATTCGCAGCAGCGGAGAATCCAGCGGTATTGTGTGGCGTGCCAGAGGGATGACCGCCGTGGCGAGCAGGCTCACGACCATGATCTGGCCCAGCTCTCTCCATCGCATCACTCGGCCGATTGGCAGGCCCGTGATCCCACTGATCCTCCAGAGGTAGTAGCTGACGCCAACAAAGGAAGCCGCGACGGCCCCGATGCTCGGTCCGATGAACGCAAGCATCGTGCCTCTGCCCAGGACAGTCAACGCAACGCTGACCAGAGTGTTGACCACCAGAGAGATCACCGTCGCCACCGCAATCGGCCGTGTCTGGCCGAAAGCCCGGAAAACCGAGCCGTAGACGGCCGCACGCAAGGGAAGTCGAAACAGGTAAACGAAGAACGGATACGCTGCCAAGGCATACCCCGCCCCATATAGCAGGACCATCAGGTCAGCCGAGCTCCACAAAAAAAACGCGAAGCACGGGAATATCAGAAAGCTGCACTTGCGGGTTGCTTCGTGCCAGACATCCATGGCCGCCGTCACACGGCCCTCGGCCGAGAGATTGACCATGTTCGGCAGGATGGCAGTGCTGAGCGAACCGGTGACCAGCGCAATCACAGGGAGTTCGATGGCCCCGCAGGAGTAGACGGCGAAGAC
>CAZTQK010000039.1:0-23444 GCA_964615635.1 uncultured Planctomycetales bacterium | reverse complement strand
CGCTCTGGTCAGAGTCACGGTCTCTGTTGCTGCCAAGTGCGGCCTGGGCGAGAGGTTCCTCGCCCCAATTGCTTTCGTTGTCTTGTTCGCATGTGATTGTGATTGCCCAAGTTCTCGGGCGAACGTTGACGGTGAGACTCTTCTGCACGCTGACGCCGCTGACCGTCGCGCTGCACGTGATCGTGCCCGAAATCACCATCTTCCCTGACCAACGACTCTTGTCATCATTGTCAGAATCGTTGTCCTGGTAAGTGTTGGAGCCTCCCAACCACGCATAGATCCAGTTGAATTGGTCGATCGATTTGCCGGCCGGATCAGACTGAGCCACATACGTTGTGGGCCATGCTCGAAGCGGTATCGAAGAACCGGTGAGCTGAAGTCCCACCACGTCCACGTCCGTCGTGTCCTGTTCGTCCGGTGCGCCGTTGTTGTACTTGGCGGTGGCCGTGACGGTCAGAGAATCGGCCGGCGTGTCGAACTGATGATAGAACACATACGGCGCAGTCGTGTCTTCATCCTGCCCGCTCTCTCCTTCATACGTCAGGATGACCTTCGAGACATAATCGTTCGGCGTGACGGTGACTGTGAATGTGACACTTCCACCCACTGCGACGGTCGAGACGTCGGCCGTAATCGATACGGATGCCGATGCAGCCAGTCCGGTAACGAGGCTGCCGATGCAGCCGCAGAGAACACTGACAAGCGTCAAACGCCGCATTCCTCTGCCCTCCTTCCGAGCAACTTGCAGACTCTCCATACCAGCACCCCCTCGTTTGCCCGCCAATGCCGTTACGACGAGATTCCTTAAGACTGGCTCCGAGGAGGTGTCCCGCCTCATATGCATGCACCCGATCAGTGCTCAACGCAAGCCCGGTTGGCGAAAAAAAAACAAAAAAAGAGTCGCCCAACCGTGGGACTGGATTCACTAAAGCAATGGTGCTAGGATGCAGTCGACCACTCACGTGAAACCCAGGTTCCCGCAGAGGTCGGCTAGCATTGGCAGATACTCCGGATCGGCTCCGAGACGCAATCGCGGCACACTACAACCGGGTCCGTTCTCGGTTTGTTTTCCTGGTTGGTGACAACGCAACTGCGGACGACTTGGCGCAGGAGGTCTTCACCCGATTCTGGGAGATCTGCGTGGTTCGGGGGGTGCCCCGTGACGCGCAGGCCTTCATCGGTGGTGTGGAGCGGATCGTGTTCCTCGAGCACCTCCGGAGCAAGAAGAGGTGGCCGACAATGGTCGAGGATGACGTGGAATCCAGACCGGCCTCCGCCGATGCTCCCCTGGAAGCTGCCAGCAGGCTGGAGGCTGTCCGAGTTCTGCGAGCTCTGCTTGGCAGATTGGAGCCGTTGGAGCAGTGGCTGATTGTGGGAAGGCACTTCTACGAGATGACTGGACGCGAGTTGGCGGAGTTGTCGGGAATGCCTCGTCGGACACTGATGGATCGTTACAACCGGGCTATGGAGAGATTGAGGTATATGGCAGTCCAAGAAGGGCTGAGTCTATGAGGCTGACATGCACCTGAGCGAACAAGACAAGTCAGATCTGCTAAGCCTGTTGTCGGGTCTGGGCACCAGCGATTCGATGGAACGAGCCCGACGGCTGGTTGACGATAACCCCTTGGCGGCCCAATATTTGCAGCAGATGCGTCTTGTCGCTGACGCATTCCATCCGTCACGGGCCGAGCCGCCGGACACCGTCCTGTCGCCACAGCGGGCAGATGAACTGGCCCAGACCGTGCTGGCTCGGGTGGCCAAGCCGGCCAGGCCTTCGGCGGCGAAGCGCCCTCTCCCGCCACTCTGGCGGCGATCCGCGGTCGGCGCTGCCGCCGCGGTCGTGTTTGTCGCCTTCTGCGGCACTTGGCTTGCGTTGGTGGCATCCCGTGATGACGGGCCGAAAACCCTGGGTACAGTGGTGCAGGTCCCTCAGGGGTACGCTGGGGCGAACCCATATGAGGATGGGGAAATCGTGCCCGGACGCGTGGTGACGACCAGGAGTGACGCTCTGGCAAGGCTTGAGATGACCAATGGTTTTTTTGTCGTCCTCGAACCTGCGGGCAGCATGCTCATCGGCGAGGACGGCACCTCCTTCACGCTCCGTGAAGGGGCCGTCCGAATCTCCACCGAGACAACGGCTACTCTGTATGTGCTGGACACGAAGCTGACCCTTCGAAACGGGGTGGGGCAGTTCCAGGTGAATGAATCAACCGTGAGCTGCTATGTCTTTGCGGGCAGTGCGACGCTTATGACGCCGGCCGAATCCCGTGAGTTGGAAGCTGGACAAGTCGCCCGCTGGAATCAGCAGGAGCAGTCGCTTCGTATCCGGACGATGTCGACCCCAAATCCACCCTGGGTGACCGAGTTCCTGAAAAACCAGACCGGACAAGAACCCATCTCCGGCAAGAGATAGTATAGCGCAGCTCTCGCACCCGAGAGTTCCGTCAGTTGATCCGCGCTACCGGGTTTTGCCTGCCGAAATGATTTTTTTCGAGGATCAAAAGCGGATTGCCCCTAATGAGCGGGTCTCCGCCACGGGCTGTAAGCCCAAGGATCGGGTCTGGTCCTGGTCCGATCACGATTGCCCGGCTGAAAAGCGCGGCTGTTGTGAGACAGACGGGGAATTCGCGAGTTGTCCTGGTCCTGATGGATCGGTACGGTGCTCGGCGGCGCTTTCCGCAGCGTGATCTGCCGAAATGCGAGATCGCTGATCAGGTACACACACAAGGCGCAGTAATTCAAGCAGTCCCATGTGTGGATTCCGTAGTGATCCGGCCGCACAGTGGCCGCTGCTCTGTCAACACATAGCGTCATTAGCCCCCCGGAAACGGTGGGGCGCGCTGTCGCGCAACGAACCGGACAAAGCAGTTGCGCGGCCGGCGATGGGCTTCCGTGATGTTCTCGTGGACCGAACGCCATCAACCGTATCTGTGTGCTCTCGAAACCATCCGCGGATTTCCCTCGGCACCCATATTCCCAGGTTGTCGCCGTCAAGGTGAACTGGCGGAACAAGCCATCACGCCTGCCGTATCCGTCGAGCCGCTCCTGGTCCGGGCACACCAGGTAGTTCTGCGGTTTGCCCATCAGCCGCTCATGCCAGGGACCGCCGGTGAGGGCATTGAACCCGTCTATCCCGATCTTCATCGCGGTGGGAACGGGGCCGTGACTTGAAAACCGCATCCACATCGCCTCGTGCGGATAGATGGGGATGAAAAGGCTAGCCTGAGCCCGCCACGCGGCCGGGACCGACCGCGGGTAGTCCGTGGCGCAGAAAACAGGAAACTCGCCGCAATCCGGCTGGTCGGCGTACTCCACTGTCGCGTCGGCCGCTCGTGGTGTCCGGACGAAGTCGACCTGGAGACCGTCGCCGAACACAACGCCAGTTTGCCGTACCTGTAATCTCAACATAACCGGTTCCCTATCCCCAATACTGATCGGCGGTATGGGCGTGAGTGACGCCTGGGTGGGAGACGGTCGGACACGGCGTGAGGCCATCCTCTCACGCTCCTTCTTGAAGAATTGCGCCGTGGCTAGCCGGCTGGGATTCCGCCCGCGCCTGCCACTCGCAGGCAACCACCTCCGCTTGGCACCCACTCAACCCTCAACGAGCACATCGTTCCCGCTTCCAGTCCCGCCACCCAGGACCGCGCAAGAACCCATTCTGGTTACCTAGTGGCTTCAGGGTGTTGCTTTGGCGGATTTTGGCCTCAGAATGGGAGAGATTTCTTAGGGCCAGTCGGCTTTCGAGACGAGAAGTCGCCTGGATAGGCCCGTTTATGGCGGGGGCTCTCGAAGGCTGCCGTTGAACAGGTTGTCGTCGATTTCGTGTGCTCGCATTCCATTCCGGGTACAATTCTTCCTCTGTCCGATGGGTTCTTCAGGAGGCGGGCGATGGCTTATCGACTCGGCGATCATGTGGTTTGTGGCGAGACGGGTGCCGAAGGCGTAGTGACGCAATTGGGTGAGGAGAAAGGCCCGCGAGTCGGGTGGAGACTGTCAACACGGGCCCGCTGGGCAACGGCAAAACCGCTATCGACCCAACCAAGCAATCGCAATCGACGCTGACAGCGGCCTCAGCCAGGGCGGCTGCGGCTCTGCGGAGGCTGGCGGGAAATGAGCGTTGTCAGGTAGTCGCGGGCTGTTTCCAGGACGGTGTCCTTTCCGACGGCCAGGTCTTCCGCCTTGCATCGCACGGGCACATCGGGCTCCAAACCGCGTCCTTCGATCGGTCGGTCGAGAGATCCTCGGCGGGCCCTTACCGCGAACATTACCTGGTACATGCCGTTGCTGAGCGTGTAGGTCTCCTTCTGTGAGGATGCCCCGGCCGTCGCGGCGCCGAACAACCGGGCTCGCTTGTTGGCGACGAACCACGACGCCCAGCCCTCGCCGGCGCTGATGCACCGCTCGTCGATCAGCAGCGAGATCGGCCCCATGTACCGCGGCCGTTTGGGTTCAGCCGGGTCGTTCGGCCGGAAGTTTCGCAGGGCTCGACCTCCATCGAAACCGCCGCCGGAGTTGCCTCGCACGTCGATGATCAGGCCGCGGATTCCCTTCAGCCCGGCGATCGCCCGGTCGAGCGATTCGGGCAGGTTCGTGCGTATCCGCCGGACATACAGATAACCGATGTCGTCGTCCAGGCGTTTCCAGGAAACCGCTGCCGAGTCAGAGACGCCCTCGATCGGCACCGGCAAGCGTGGGATGTAACGTATCCCCACGTCGGCGGTCAGTTCGAACTCGCGCGATTTTCCCTGCAAGTCCTGCACCCACAGCCGGACGACCTCGCCCCGACGGTGCTGGCGAAGAAACATGCGAGCGGCGTCATATTGCAGACAGCGGTCGCTGGAGTAGCCGACGTATGTGCTTGTCAGTTTCATCCAGTCCTTCATCGCCGTGTCTGCTCGTTTGCCATTGACTGAAAGGACGATCATGCCTGGCTTCACCCCTGCCTTGTCGGCCGGCCCGCCCGGATCGACGTGGAAGACAACGAGCCGCTCGCGGTCATCAAGGAGACAGGCCAGGCCGGGATCCCATTGAGGCAAAGGCAGCTCTGGGATCTGAGCGGAGCCCGGCATGACATGGGCGTGGCTGTCCTTCAGGCAGGCGACCAGTTGCACGCACAGCAGCCCGAATTCCTCGTCAGTCTTCGCTCTCGCCGCCTTGGGAATAAGATCGCCGCCGACGGCCTTCCAGTTGATCCCTTTGAGCTGAAAGCACGCGTATCGCCGGCCCAGGTGCTCGTACAGTTCCTTGAAGACCGCGGCGTATTCGGCGCGGCTCGGGGCTGTCGAGGTGGTAGTCGGCGGGGGTGGGGGCGGCGGCCGGGTCGACTGGGCCGCGGCGGCCGCCAGCCCGACCATGATGGCCAGGAAGAGCGTGATCGTTGCCAAGGCGTGTGACCGTCTCATCGTGTATCCATGTCGGCGCTATGGCGGCCAGCCCAGATGGTACCCGTAGGGCGGATCACCGAACAGTCTCGCCGGTCCGTCGAAAAGCCGGGCTCTGGTGCCCAAATGGATTGGGCGGCTTGTTGTTCGCCGGGTCCCGATCCTGTCAAGGGGGCGGGGAGGGTTGGAGATTAATAGTTCTTAGTACTTGCTTTAGAAGTTAGCGGTCAGCGAGCCGACGGTGGCGTCGTTGATCGCAATCCTCCAGGCCCGGGGGTGACGTCAGTTTCTTACCCATTTTGCCCAAAGTGCCCGAGTTTGGCTTCGTTCCGCAAAAACGCCTTTGCGGAGTCGGTCCTTCCTGCTCCCGGGTTCCGTGGGGCGACCGTTCTGTTGAGCCATGACGCAATCCCTCCGCTGCATCCGGGGTAGAACACGAGCGGCGTTCCGAGAAAGCGGGCGTGAGCGGAGCGGGAACGACAGAGGCTATTGCGGCCAACCGACGATTTCCACGTCTGCCTTTGCGTCTGATCGGCGCGAAAGCATAATACGTGGCGTGTTGCCCGATCACACAGTCCAGACGTTCGGTCCCCACGACCGACTGCCGCACGAGGCTGAAGAACTGTTTGCCTCGCAACTGGCATCTTCCAGGCGACAGTCTGTTTCGGAGCTGAACGGGCCATGGGCTTTCATCCTGATCTGTGCGGTCACGTCAGACGAGCACGTTCTCGGCGGTGTTCATCTGGATCTCGGCCCTATCGGTGGGGCCGGGCCGCTGGCCGAGCAGAGGCTGGCTTATCTCGAACGCACGCTCGTGCGCCCGGAGTACCGCCGACGGGGATTGGCAACCGAGCTGCTGAGGCAGGCGATCCGGGCAGCAGCCGATGCCGGTTGCCTGTACATCCGTTGCAGCGCCAACTGGGACAACCCTGCTGAGACCGCGTTGTTCCTGAAATGCGGATTCGCCCTGGTGGACATCGACGGCGAGAATGACCCGGAGCCATGCTATCTGGCCGTGCGGCCCCTGAAGAACCTTTCGTGAATGAGGATCCCTTTGCGCCTAGCCGAGGGATAGCGGCTCAGAACTCGAACGGCATCGACTCCACTTTTGCCCGTCGTCGGGCAATGGAGTATACACAACGCCGCGTCGTCTTCGGGTCCAGATGCCCGGTGAACGCTGCGATCTGGCCCGTGGTGTGGGCCATCCCGATTCTCGGTCAGGATGTGCCGTCGAGGCGGCGGGTGTACCCGGCCGTCCTGGGCTACTTCACGCCCCGTACGACCTGGAACACGCCCCCGTATTTCGACTCTTTGGTGACATCCGTGAAGCCCGTTTCCCGCATTTCCTCGACCACGCCGTGCCTGAGCATGTCCTTGCGCGTTGAAGTCTCGAAGTTGAACGGCAGCCAGTGGAAGCACCACAAGCCAAGCAGGAGTCGAACCCAGAGACTCGGCGGATTGTCCAACTCAAGGATGATCACCTGGCCAGAGTCCTTAAGGATACGTCGTCCTTCGCCCAGCACCGTCAACCGGAGTTCTCTTGGCATCTCGTGGATCGCATGGGCGATGAACACCTTGTCGAAGACGGCGTCCTGAAACGGCGACCGCGCCGCATCGCCCTCCACAAAGCGGACATGGCTGAGTTCCGGCTGTTTTCGGGCTACCCTCAGTTGTCCGGCCGAGAGGTCGAGGCCGACGATTCGGCTGCGTCGGCCTGCTTTTTCTGAGATCGCACGCGTGGCACCGCCGGTCCCGCAGCACATATCGAGTATCTGATCGTCAGGGGAGAACTCCACGGGCGAGAGCAATTCCTCCCGGCACGTTTTCTCGCCGCCGAGGGGCAGGAAGCACCACTTGATGACAGCGTTGTAGCATCTGCTGAAGACATGGTCGTAGAACCATTTGTAGGTTTTCCTGCTTAGCACCATGACAGTCTCAGGGGCCGACAGCCGGCGAGAACGCGAGGCAGAGGCGAGGTGACCAACAGGATGCCTGGATATTGGGGGACAGTCACCTGTTTCTTCGCCTGCTCACGTCTGCCGGTCGATCTCTTGGCCGGCTTCCTCGGGCGCCCGACGGGCAAGGGACGCAGTCGCCGGCCCAGTTTGCGCTCCAGCTTACTCAGGATGCTGTCCGTGGCCAGCGGACGGCCGGTGTGCGTGCTGGCCCGGATCAGCCCGGCCACGTCCTCGTCGTCTCCGGCCCGGAGGGCGTTCCGCCATCGTCCCGGTTTCCACTCGCGCTGCCAGGCCGTCAGGTCCAGCAGTTCCGACGGGTCGGCCTGGCCGGTGTGGGCGGCCGCACTCGACCATTCATACCGCCATGCCTGCCGCAGCAGCTTCGCGCGAACCGGGTTCCGCTCGACATACGCCAGGGCTCGCCAGAGGTGCGTCTCGTCCAGCACGCAAGAGTAGAAGCGGTTCTGCCACAGGTGCCCGCTTCGCTTGTGGAAGCGGTTGATGTACTGACTGTACAGGAAATGCGTCCGCCCGACCGCTTTGGCCAGTGACTCCTCGCCGGCCGGCACGGACACGACGAGCAGGGGAGGTGTCCTGTATTTCTTCCTCCAAACAGTCGAACAGTCTAACGGACTAACAGACTCGCAGCGGCCACCCCGGAACCACGATCCGTGCGACTCTCGGCATGCCCCCACACGATGCCCCGGGCCTACCGAGTGTCAATAATGGGTGACTGTCGCTAGTATCCGTTTAGTATCCATTCGACTTGTCGGCAGGATGGGCCGTTTTTGTCGACTCGACGTCGGAGGCAACCTGAAAACCGGGCAAGTTGTATACTCAGTCTCAACCATGTGCTATTGTGTCCCGGAAGGAGGAACCTCATGAGACCGATCATCGCGACTGTTCTTGCTTTATTGTGTTTCGGCTGCTCTGCAACAGTGCAGGAGCCGCCCAGCCCGCCTGCGCCCGGCCGGGTGAGGGCCTTCATCGACGATGAGGCTCCGGGCTGGCGCAATTTGGAGGAGCAGGACTTCACCAGGGTCAACAGCAGCGAGGATACCTGGACCTGGAAGGCGGACGGTCTGCATTGCACCGGCGACCCCGTCAGCGTGATTCGCACAGCGAAAGTCCTCACCAACTTCGAGATGGTGGTGGAGTGGAGCCATCAGAAGCCCGCCGGCAATTCGGGTGTGTTTATCTGGGCCACCCCGGAATCCATCGAGAAACTCACCGGCACCAAGCCCGGCTTGCCGAAGGGCATCGAGGTGCAGATCCTCGACCACGGCTACACCGAGATGATGAAACAGCGCGGCCAGGAGACTGACTGGTTTGGCACCGATGGCGACGTTTTTGCCGTCGGTGTCAAGATGAAGCCATTCCCGCCGCTCTCCCCCAACGGCAGCCGAAGTTTTCCCCGGAAGCACCTGGCCAAGGGTCACGGAGAGTGGAACCACTACTACATCCGCGCCATCAACGGCGAAGTGCGGCTGTGGGTCAACGGCGAGGAAGTATCCGGCGGCACGGCGTGCGAGCCCGCCTCGGGTTATCTCTGCCTGGAGAGCGAAGGTTCGCCCATCATCTTTCGCAGACTGCGTATCCGCGAGCTGCCGTGAGAACGTTATCAATCACCTGCACCTTCTTGGCTGCCGTAGCCATGGCCTTGGCGTCTGGTTGGATCGCCACGTCGAGTAAAGCAATTCGATCACTCAAATCGACACTTTTCCATGAAAGTAGCATGCCTGGGCAAAGAGCGGACCAGCGTATTCGTCTGTCGATGCCTCTGGCCGGTTATTCTCGTAACAGGCCGTCCAAGGCTGCCGCCACGGTACCCGGCGGACCTGCCCGGATTTCACGATATGTTCTGCGGCCTGCGACGCAAAGCTGATAAACCGTTATGATATTGTCAGAGTATGAGCCTGACGTCATTGTGGCCCGATCAGATTCCCGAAGAAGTGTTTGACAACCGCAATTCCTGGGGTATATTGTGAGTTGACTGACCTTACGGGACATGGTGTCTCGGTCGAGGCGAAGGAGCCGCGCAATGCTTTCGGCAATGAAAGGACAATCTGGCAGGCGGACAGACGGCCATGAAAACCGTCCTGTCCGCATTTTGACCTCGGATGCGGGAGGTGCACCGTAGGGTTGGCGTGACATCGACATTGATGCGATCAGCCCTGCGGCCTCAGAAGGTTGCAGGGTTTTTTGTTGGCATTTCTGCTCTGCAATCCCTCCGACGTGCGAGTGAGGTTTGACGGCACCCGCCGTTCCTGGCGGGTCGACGGTGCCGGCGGGGAAGGTGCGCGCGCAATCTGCGAATGAAATGCCGGAGCAACCGTGAAAGAAAGGAGCAGGCTGCGATGGAACTGAGTTGTACCTGGCTGCTGCTGAGCATCATCATCGGGCTCAGGATGCTCCAGAAGTACCTGAACGCCGGAAGGCAGCAGAGTGTTGGGCGGCCGTCTCACCAGACAGGTGGGCTGGCAGCGGGACTGGTAGGCGGGCAGCATGTGCAGGCCGTTGCCGGTCAGGGTGCGGCCAAAGAGAGGACAGCCATGAGCGAACCGAGAATGATCATGCGACAGATCACCGCCTTCCTCGAGGCGAGGCAGGTCGGCTACAGGCTGAGTGCCGATGAAACCGCCATCGAGGTCTGGTTCACCTGTGAGACGGCGAAGTTCCTGGTGACGATCTCGATGCATCCGGCTGGGATTCTCTGCGTCGTCACCCACATGCCGCAGGTTATCCCCGAGCAGCGAAGGACGGCTGTGGCCGAGCTGATCGCCAGGATCAACTATGGCCTTGTGATCGGAGGATTCGCCTTGAGTCTGTCCGACGGCAGCCTGCACTTCAGGGTGACCCTGCCGCTGGCGGACGCTGAACTGACCCAGGAGCAGTTCGACCGCCTGATCGGGGCGTCGCTGTGGACCGTGCAAAGGTACCACAAGGCGGTGTGCAGGCTTCTGTATGGTGACGACCTCTCACCTGCAGAAGCTGTGGCCGAGGTCGAAATGGCTGGCTGACCGTCGCCTGGGGGCGGTCAGTCGGCCCCTTTTTTCGGTTAACCCAGAAAACCGGACAGGTTCGTTTCTTGGCGTCAATGAACGAACCTGTCCTGCTTTCGGGTCTGTCCCTAATATCCTCAATGGGCGAAGCCGGCAACTTCGGCGGTTTCAGGCGGTCAATCTGACAAGAAAGATCTGCCAAGGGAGTTTTCGCGCTTGACGAGACGGGGGCTAATGGGTGACCCCTTTTCCGATCTAAAACGCGAAGGAATATGCCCTCCGTTTACCACCTCTGTTAAACATGGCTTCTGACCCCTTTTACCGTTCCCGGATTAAACGGATTAAACGGATTAAACGGATTAAACGGATTAAAGATGGTGTCCCCGGATTCCGAGCCGCCGGTCTTGCTGGTCATGGATTCTTCTGTCATCAATCTTTCTGTCAAGGCTGGAGCGGCCGATGCCCGTTTACGTTGACGCTGACGTCCGCGGCGGCGTCACTCGGAATCGCGTCGCGTTGACGACGATCGAGAAATGACAGAAAGATGTCTGACAGAAAGATGTATAACCGCTGGTCCCGGATTGGGTATGTGTTTGGCGTGCAAGAGAGCGGGTCAGGCACTCTCTGCCGTCTTTTTCGCGCCGTCCGAGCCCTCGCCTGACTGAGCCAACCACTCCAGACTGCACGGCGAACCGGATTTGGGCAAAAAAAGCCAGACCCCGGCACGCTAAACACGTACCTGGCTGAAGCCAGCCAGGAGAAGAAGATAAGACAGAGAACGAGCGCCCGTCCGAAACCAGCCCTACAAGGGGCTGGCCTACAGCCCGCCTTCGGCGGGAAAACCCCGTCAAACGGGGCTCAATCTGAGCGGCTCTTCTCGCATCCACGCCTCCTTAATGCAAGAAGTCGCCACGTTCGGGGTTCTGAAAGAGCCGCCCAGACTGTCCCAGGCCCGAGTGTTACGGAGGCTACCGACGAGCTTTTGTGCGCGGGCCGGCTCCGGTACAATAGCC
Organism: uncultured Planctomycetales bacterium; assembly: GCA_964615635.1. Classification (GTDB taxonomy): domain Bacteria; phylum Planctomycetota; class Phycisphaerae; order UBA1845; family PWPN01; genus JAUCQB01. Next base: position 12,087 of record CAZTQK010000039.1, on the reverse strand, counting down.
GGCGTCATTTCGAGAGGTCTTTCATCAAGGAGGCCGGTCATGTCCGAACAGTTCATCGGCAAGATCACCCACTATTTCGGCAAGCCCCACGTCGCTGCGATCCAGATCACCGACGGCGAGCTTCACGTCGGCGATACGATCCACGTCAAGGGGCACACCTCGGACTTCATGCAGCGCATCGATTCGATGCAGCTCGAGCACGCGCCCGTACAATACGCCAAAGTGGGCGACAACATCGGCATTCAGGTCGCCGAACACGCTCACGAGCACGATCAGGTGTTCCGAGTGACGCCTGACAGCCAGTGACGGCCAAGTGCCCGGCGAGAAAACACTGTGGAGCCGGTCTTGTGAATGCCAAGCCGAGGCCGGCAACCATCAGCTTTCGTTTGACCGAGCCAGGATGATCATGCGCGGCCGCACGGCGGCCTGATGATCCGGTGAGCGGTCGTCAACAGATACTCAAGTCGTGCGAGACTCACACCCGTATCAGCTTCGCCTGTACCGATAGCTTCACTGGCCAGAACAGCACGCTCTTGTTCCAGTGGATCTCCACCAACAGCTCAACGTCGCCGGGCGTGGCGTCTTGCGGGATTATCAGTTGGTAGGTGTCGTTTGAGTCTGAGACGGGCGTGAGCTCGGGCCAGTTGGGGGGCCAGAGGGGCGAACTGCAGGCAGGCGTTTCCGGTTGAACGCGAACGGTTATCGTGTCGCCCGGGCGGACCGCTGAGCGATCGATTGCGAGCTTGATCGGCGGGTCTGTCGACCTGAAATCGAAGCCGGCCTTGCCGCGGATGTAGACAGGCATACCGGCCTCCAGGGTGACCACGCAGATGCCATCGGCCGTCGCGGACACGGCCCTTTCACCGAAGATGCTGATGATTTCCGGTTTCTCCTCCCCGCGAAACGCCAGCAGGCTGCCGTTCTGCGGGGCGCAGACGGCCACCACGTCTGTATTGCCGTCGCCGAAGCGGAACGCGTACGCATCGGGCCCGAGGTCGATCTGCCCGATGAGCTTCATGCCCGCCAGCGTATTGGCGATGGTCGCGAGTGCCCTGTAGGCCGGTTTGGGCCGCAGGTCATTTCGCACCATGCCGAAGTTGAACTCGTTGTAGTAGGGATCATTGCCATCATTGCGGAAGTCGTACCAGGAGACGCTGGCGACTGCTCCGCTGGCCACGGAAGTCAGATAGGTCCGGGCGACGAAGGACGCCTGCCGGCGCTCGCTCGTGCCGCCGAACCGGTCGCTGGGCCAGCCCATCTCGGTGATCCACACCGGCCGTCCGCCGACCAGAGCTTTCACGTCGCGAAGCTCCTGGATGAACTGCAGATCATTCAACTCGCCACGATAGGGGTGGATGGTCAGTGCGTCGAAGTTGGCCCCGGCGGCCATGGTTCGCTTGATGAAGTCGACGTCGATGCCCGCTGTCGAGCAGCCGAGTACCTGTGCTTCGGGGTCCTCGGCCTTGATCGCATCGTAAGCCTTCGCCAGCATGCTGAAGTACAGCTCCTTCGGTCCGGACCAGAAGAAGATGTTCGGTTCGTTCCAGATCTCCCAGTGCTTGATATGGTTCTTGTAGCGACGGACGACCTGCCGGGCCCACTGGCAGTACTCGTCGACGCCTTCCGGCGTATCCTTCTTGGAGTAGTACGACCAGTAACACAGCAGTCCGTAGATGCTGATGCCGTTGGCGTGGGCGACGTCGATCAGGTCGTCGTAGAACTTCCAGTCGAATTCGCCTTTCTTCGGCTCGGTGCGGTGCCAGTCGATCTCTTCGCGGGTCCACTTCACGCCGGCATGCCGGGCCAGCGTCGCCAACTCGTTCATTTTCGCTTTGGCCTGCGGATGGCCGTGCCATCGGTAGAGGTACATCCCGACGCCAAACGGGCTGGACGGGTCGAGCTCTGTTGAGCCCGGATCGCGCGGCAGCGCGCTCATCCCGATCGAGACGGGGTCGCCGGCAGTTCCGTCTTCCAGCCACCGGAAAATGCCTTCGGTGACGTTGAATCCTCTCAACGGGACGGTGAGGGTACGCGACGTTGAACCTGTGCCTGCCGCGGGCAGGGTCAAATCGTGAGCGTTTCGCTCGAGTCGGCTGCCCTGACGGATGTCACAAACGACCTGGCCCTTGGCCTCACCCTTTCTCAGGTTCTGAATCTCTATTCTGAAGACGGCGTTCTCGCCCTGTTGCTCGACGTCGGGCGAGAGGACCACCTTTTGGCCATGCGGCAGAACGGTCTCAACCTCGATGTGTTGCAGCCGGAGCTTGCCGTGTTTGGGTTCGCCGGCCTGCTTGAGGCCGATTCGGACGATTCGGAGCGGCAGCCGAGCCTGTCCGTCGTTCTCCCCGTCGAAGTGTTCCCAGCCCCCCAGATCACCGAGCTGCACGTCGATCGTTTGCGGACCGGCTTGGCTCAGGCGGCCGACTGTTTTACGGAAGTGCTGGAAGTGCGAGCCGAGGGTCATGGTGATTTCATGGCCGGAGCCGTCGCCATCAACGGCCAGTATCATTCGCCTCGGTTTACCCAGAAGTGAGAAATCATTAGCCAGTCCTGGCGCCGCTTGGGCGTTGAAGGCATATTCCCAGTTGCCTGCATCGAGCGCGTTACCTGAGCCGCCCTCGATTCGCCATTTGATTTCTGAGTTCGGGTCCCAGGCGGTGTAGGTCGTGACCGCTTCTGAAGTGAGCGATCGCAAGGGGCTGAAATCAAGGTCGTCGAGCAGTAACGTGCCCGCCTTGGTCGAACTGGTGTTCTCGATCAGTATGGCGAAGCCCCGCATGGGCCAATGGACCTTCTGATCGTTCGCCCCGCCGAAGGAGGAGGTCCATCGTGTGAGATCCACCTCAACCTGTTGCCAATCATCAAAGTTGAAATCCACGGACTTCTGGAACGTCTGCGAGGAGGAGTCAATGCCGCGGAATGTGACGCGGTTGCCGGCGGGTTTCCTGAGCCAAAGCGTTGCGAGCTTGTGGTCGTTTTGTTTCGGTAGCGGGCAGGTTGCCTGGACGTAGTTGCCACCGCCCTGGAAGGAGAACTGAAGTCTCAGGCAGCCGGGTTTGCCCTGGCCGTTGTCGGCGTCCCATTCGATTCTGCCCGTTGCTCCGGGGAACTCAGGACCGTTGCTGAAGGTCCAGGACTTCACCGAGTCGGCTGTGTCGAAGGTGATCGGTTCCGCTGCTCGGGCGGCGCCACTTAGAGCCGCGAGGACGCAGATCGCCAGGAGGGTTGACTGTGCTCTCATGGTTCGCTCCATTGTCGGGATCGAATGGGTTTTCAGTTGTCGGCAGGCTGTGTTTCCGCCTCACGGACAACGTCAACCTGCCGAGACGAGGCATCATACACGAAGGCAACGATGGCCTGAATCTGTGCCGGCCCGTTGTCGACGAGCGACTTGTTGAGCAGGCGAACCTGCACGGCCGCCCGGTCCTCCGGCGGGTAGTCCGCAAAGGCGCTCGCGTCGCCGTCGCCGAAAAAGCCGGGCATCCGCGTGCCGGGTTGTATGCGGCGGGGGTTTGAGAGCCACATGGTCACCCACGCCCGCCGCAGTCGGCGATTGGCCCGCTGCAGATCGGGGGCAGTCGGATGGGCATTGGCTCCCGGTACGGTGGGGTTGCCGAACACGTGGCATTGGAGGCACTGCAACTCCTGAAAGAGCGTCTGACCGTCGGCGATCTGATCGGCCGTGGCGGTTTCGGCGGGCGAGTCGAGGAACGGGTGGTCGATTGAATACACCTGCTGAAGCAATGCGGCGTCGGCCAGCGCCTGATCGCAAGCTTTCGCGAAGGTGAGGCGGTCTGCCTCGATGGGATCCAGCCACTGGGCGGGAATCGTGCCGTGCGACAACGCGAAACGTCGCAGCCGATCGATGGCCGTCACGGCATCTTCCCACTCGGTTGTGTCTCGGCCGCTGGTTCGGAAAAGCACATCCGCGGCGGAGGGAATGCTGCCGGGGCCTGACGTAGCGGAAAGAGGGCCGAGATGGGAATCTCGGCCCAGCAGCGAGTCTCGGCCCAGCAGATTCTGGCCCGACGAGGCACCCTTCTTGATAGCTGCCAGCTTCTCGCCGAGCCACCTCGACTGCTCACCGCTGACAGCGGAGAAATACTCGGTCAGCAGCGTGATCTGCTCGTTGCTCAGGTTGAAGCTTGGCATTCGGACGCCCAGCCATGGCCGGATCGTCGAGACGTCGCGCATGTACTCAAAGGTCCACTGGGCCGTCACGCGGGCTCCCTGACCGGGAAGACGCGGCGGAGTCTCTGCAGACTGGAAGTGAGGCTGGTCGCCGGCCTGCCTCCAGTAGTAGGCGTGGATCGCCGCCCCATTGCCATCGATGGCGTGGCAGGCGGTGCAATTGAGCAATCGGGCGAGGTTGCGGCCCCTGGCGGCCACGCCGGCCGGTGACCGGTCGCTGACGATGAGCGAGGCATCGACGTTGGCTGCCCGCCTGGACAGAACGAATGTTGCCAGCGAGCCGGCTTGCGTGTTGTTCATGAAGAAATTGGGCATCCGCAAGCGGCTCAGCGACGGCTTGTCACGGCCACGATCCCAGATTCGCGGGTTGCGCAGCTTGTGCCATACGAAGGACGCGTGCGTTCTTTCGATCTGGACCGTCAGGTTGTCCGGGATCCACGGGAGCCATGGCTGCTCGCCTGTTGTTGGGTACAGTCTTTGGAATCGCTTGTCGGTGTCCGTTCGTCGTAACATCGGATTGAAGAAGCCGAGGTCGAGTTGACCGGCCGGCTTGTCGGCCCAGCGGGTCAATTCCGGCCCGATTCGTGCGGCCTTCTCCAGGCCCGGGATCTGATGGCAGCCCGCGCAGCCGTAATGCGCCAGCAACCGTTGCCCGACAAAGGCCCATTGTCGCTGGTCCGGCGACATGGCGGCGATTCGCTCGGCCGCAGTCTTGTTGCCGGCCGCCGCGGCCAGTAGCCGGCTGGAGATCGCGGCTTCCCCGCTCTCGCCGGCCGCGAGGACTTCGCGAGTGATTTCCTCACATGCAGCCCTGTAGTTTTCCGGAGCGGTACCACCGGCCTTCGAAGGCCGGGTCCCCGGCGTCTCACCCGTTTTCAGGTCGCTGAGGTACAGAGCGAGTGCTGTAGCTTCGTCGAGCCCGTCGGCCTCCCGGGCCGGGGAAGAGGCCGGTTGAGTGGTCAGCCTCATGCGAGGCATTCGTGCGCCCGGCAGGTATCGGCTTGGGTCGGCGAGCCATTCTCGAATCCACGGCCCGCCCCTCTGTTCGCCGCCCATGTTCGACAGGTCCGGAGCGTAACGCACGATTACCGAACGGATTTCGCCCTCCGGCTTGAACAAGACCTCGACGTCGTCTGAATGGAGGGTGTTGGCGCGGTTCCCGGTCTTCGAGTCGCCGGAGTCTTTCCTCAGATCGGCTGGTCGTGAAGTCGCCACGCCATACGGTCCGCTGCTGCGCTCGATAGGGGGGTGGCATGCCAAACAGCCGATCTCGTTGAACAGCCGACGGCCCTGGTCATTGGCTGCAGCCAGCACTTCAGGCGTTTGCAGTTCGACGGGCCATTCTCGACCTGACTGGGACGGATCGTCCTGGCTGACCGCGGAAAGATACGACCACATGGCGTCGATCTCGGCTTCGCTTCGAATCTCCGCATCGCCTCCGGGCGGACCGCTGTTGTTTTCCTGGCGGAATGACTGCGGCATGGTTGTCCACGGCCGTGAAGCCGGCGGTGACAACACGTATTCACCGAAGAACTGCTCGTCGAGGGTGGTTCCGGCTTTGGCCAGTGGGGGGCCGACTTTCGGGGCATCTTCGAATCTCTCGATCAGATGGCAATTCACGCATCCCCAGCGTTCCACCAGGACGCGCCCCTGGTTAAGCCGGCGGGCGACGGCCGGGCCCGCGGGCATGGTCGTGTCCGAGATCTGCGGATGACACTTCGCACAACTCGCCTCGGTGTACGGTGCCGGCAGCATGGGGCGTTCCATGCTGCTGCGAGACGCGTGTGGCGGATATGTGGCGTGCCCGGCGAGCACGAAATCTGTCTCGTCACCGTTGCCTTCGTGACAGACCGTGCACCCAATCTGCTTCATCGAGTGGGTTGAACGGTCTGAAACGTAGAGGTCAAGGCTGGGATGGGCGGCAGCGGGGTTTTGCCACTTGATCGGCGGACACCCGATTTGGGAAGCATGTTCATCGGCGTCGATCACCAGTCGGCGTATAAAGACGTCTTGCTCGAGAAGGCTTAACTGGGGCCAGATCCAACTGAAATCCGGCCCTCCGGGAACCCCTGGGATGTTGAGCAACCCGTTCTGTTTGTTCATCCAAAGCAGAGCATCGGTAAGCTTCGTCGCCAGTCGGTGAGTGCTGAGGTCGTCGGCGTCGATTGCAGCATGACAGGTCATGCAGCGGTCGGTGGTGGCCGTTTGGGTGAAGCGCAGATTCCGGCGGACCAGGGGCAACACCACCTGACGGATAGCGAGCGGTTCCGAGGTCGGCGCGGGCTGCGTCTGGGCTTGCCCTGATGCCAACTCGTCCAGCCGCCGAAGGGCGGCCCGAGTCTCAGTCACTTTTCTCTGATGAGTCTTCCAGGCGGGTGTCAGGTCCACGCAGATCCACCACACGAGACTGATCAGCAGGGCGATGCTCGCGCAGGCGAACACGGCGCTGAGCCGACGCATCTCGTAATAGCGGTTGCTGCCGTCTGCCATGCGCAATCGCGTCAGAAGAGTGCCGGTCAGCCCACAGCGTCAGAGATCCGCTTGCACTGGGTCAACAGCCCGGCGAGTTTCTCGAGTGGCCATACAGTGGCCGAATCGCTCTTGGCTTTGGGCGGATTGTCATGGACCTCAAGGAACAGGGCGTGAGCCCCGGCGGCCACGGCCGCATTCGCCAGCGTCGGCACGAGTTCCCGTTGTCCGCCCGACTGCGTGCCGCCCGCGCCCGGCAACTGGCAGGAATGGGTCGCGTCGAAGACCACTGGGGCAAAATGGGCCATCTTGGCGATGGAAGCCATGTCGTTGACCAGTCGCCCGTAGCCGAAGAAGGTACCCCTTTCGGTCAGGAGCACCCGCTCGTTGCCTGCTTGCCGCACTTTCTCGACCGCCAGCCCCATTTCTTCCGGGGACATGAACTGTCCCTTCTTAATGTTGACCGCGCGGCCCGTTTCCGCCGCAGCCACCAGCAGGTCGGTCTGCCGGCAGAGAAAAGCCGGGACCTGCACCACGTCCAGCACCTGTCCTGCCACGGCGGCCTGTTCGGGTGTGTGGATGTCGGACGTCACCGGGATTCCGAGGGTCATGTGGACCTCGGAGAGAACCGCCAGACCGACTTCGAGGCCGGGGCCCCTGAAGCTGCCCATGCTTGAGCGGTTGGCCTTGTCGTAGCTGGCTTTGAAGATGAGTGGGACGCCGATCTTCTCGGTGATGGTCTTGATCCCCTCGGCCAGTCGGAGCGTGTGCTCGCGAGACTCGATGACACAGGGGCCTGCGATGAGAACCAGGCCGCGACCCGGACCGATGCGCATGCCGGCGATCTCGATGCTTTGGACAGGACTGAGATCTGTCATGCCGTGAATTCTACAGCTTTGTCACGCCGGGTGGAACAAGCACGCGGAGTGCTCCCGGCCGAACGCTCACCTCCAGCGGCAGTCGCCCGGCAGCCTCACCGTCCAGTTCCACGGGAACCGAATCGTCTGATTCGATGCGGATGCTCCGGAGGCGACGATACAGCACGCCCCCATGCTCCACGTGATTGTGGAGGAGAGTTCGCAAGCAATGCTGGATCAACCGAAATCGTCCGCGGCAGGGAAGAATGCAGAGATCCAGGAGACCGTCGTCGCAAATCGCGTCGCGGATGACCCTTAGGCCAAGTGAGTACCTGGGCAGGTTCCCGACAAAGACCAGGCCTTGTCCATTCCACAGGAGCGTCTGCTGGTCATAGACGCGAAAACGCGGGAAACGATGTTCCCAGAATGTTCTCCAGAGCGGGGCACTGTAGGTCAAATGGGTGATGTGGCCGGTTCGCATACCGACGAGCCGATGCACTACCTCGGCGTCAAAGCCCGTCCCGGCCACGATCAGAAATGAACGGCCGTTGGCCTGCCCGAGATCGATGAGCCGCGTCTGGCCCCTCAGCAGGCAGTCAATCGCCGACTCGGGTCTGGCTTGAAAGCGAAAGCTCTTGGCAAAGAGGTTCTCGGTGCCCGTCGGCCAGACCATTAGAGGCAGGGGGCCGCCGGCCAGACCATCTGCGACCTCGCGGACGGTCCCGTCCCCGCCGACGGCCATCACTGCTCGGACAGACCCCGCTTCCTTCGGGCCGGCTGATAGTTCGGCTGCCATCCGTCGCGCGCTGCCGGGTCTGCGGGTTACCCGGTAGTCGATCTCGATGCCCGCCAGTCTGGCCAATTCGAGCATTCGGTTCAGAAGTCGCCGGTTGGTCCCCGCACCGGCAATCGGATTGACAATCGCAACGATCGTCATCTGCACATAAAGCCTTTCAGGGAAAAGTGTTGCGACACTGGCTCTGCTGTTGTCGCGGGACGGCACGAGTTCCTTTCAGCTTGGAGAATCGCGTGCTGCCTGGGCCTTGGGCTATTGTCGCCGCAAAGATGGCTAGCGAGCAAGATCCAGCGACTCCCGACAGGACCGAGGTTCGGTTCCGCATTGGCTGCCGGCGTGTCTGCGGCGGCTTGTCGGCGATCCAGAGGGGGGTTGCGGGGCCAGCGGACGCTGGACCCTTGCATGATGAGCAGACATGGCTACACTTCTAGGGCTTCCCCGGCGGTCACGGTCGTATGCCCGCGGGGGCCGACCTTGGGAAATGCGCGCTGATTCTCACACGCGACAATACGGGACAACAGGAGAGATGATGGACAACGTCCTCGCGTTGATTCGTGAAAACAGGTTCGACGAGGCGGAGGCGGAGCTTGCCCGCATGCAGTCCGGCAACGCCGATTACTACTGTGCTCGTGGTCTGCTGCTGGAGGCCAAGGGAATGGCGCAGGAAGCCCTCGACTCGTTGGAGACTGCCTGTCAAATGGATGCCAATAACATTGGTGCAGTATTCCACGCCGCTCGCATGCAGGACTTGTACGGCGACGACGACTCGGCCATCGAGAACTATCGCAAGGTCGCCCAACGTCCAACCGTGCCTGTCAATGCCTTGCTGAATCTGGCCGTCTTGCTCGAGGACCGGGATCAGTATGAAGAGGCTCTCAGGCTCGTCGAGCGCGTCCTGAAGGAGCATCCCAATCACACCCGTGCCCGTCTGTTTCTGAAGGACATCAAGAGCTCGATGAACATGCTGTATGATGAGACCCAAGAGCACTCGCGCGAGCATCAAAGCGCTCTTCTGGAGACACCCATCACGGATTTCGAGCTGAGCGTCCGCAGTCGCAACTGCCTCAAGAAGATGAATATCAACACCGTCGGGGACCTGTTGCGCATCACCGAGGCGGAGTTGCTCTCCTACAAGAACTTCGGGGAGACCTCGCTGGAGGAAATCCGGGCGATGCTCCAGCAGAAAGATCTGAGGATCGGGCTGCTCAGGGAGGAGACGCAGAAGGCCCCCCGCCTGACGCCGCAGCGGCAGTCGCCTCCTCAGGGTGCTCCTGATGTGCTCAGCAAGCCGCTCTCGGAGATCGAGTTCTCCGGTCGTTCCCGGAAGTGTCTCCAGCGACTGGGCTTGGCGACCTTGAGCGACGTTACCCTCAAGACTGAAACGGAACTGTTGGCCACCAAGAATTTCGGTCAGACTTCTCTCAATGAAGTCAAGCAGAAACTGACAGAGTTTGGCTTGTCGCTTCGCAAGTGAGCACCCTCGTTCCGATATCAGTGGTCGAGCTCCGGGGCTCGATTTGCCAGAGCCGCATCTGGCAGCGTGGCCGGCCTGCGACATGGCGCCGAGAGGTATCGATGATGAGGCGGTTCGACAGGCGACAGGGGGTTTTCTCCTTGCTGGTTCCCGCGTTGCTGGCGGCCGGGTGTGACAGCCCGAGCCCCGAGCTGGTTACGCCTCTGCTGCGCTCTGCCCCGACGGCCCGGTCTGCGGCTGCGCTTGACCTGAGCATGCGGGTCCTGCTCGCCGCTAACATCCCCAGTTGCGAGATCACTGTGCCGGGCTTCTTCGACCTGGTCGATGCCGACCAGCGAGACATTCTTTATCAGGACGCGTCGGTGCCTCAGTTGACGGTCCAGTTTGGGCCCGGAGCGATTGCGTTTCTGGAGCTGCAGCGGGTATTTGAGGTCGACGCCGTTGAAATCGTGCCTCACATCGCAGAACCCATCACTGTCAATTTCGAAGACCAGCGTCCGAATTACCCGGGCACGTTGACCGTGTACCGCTACTCCGACAACACAGGTGCGCTTGTCAACACCGTCGACGTCGAAGACTACCTGGTCTCTGTGGTCGTTTCCGAGGTGCCGTCCACTTTTCATCCGGAGGCAGTGCGCGCCCAGGCCGTGGTCAGTCGGACCTACGCTTGGTATCAGAAACGCACGGCCCCGCTGGGCAGACGTTGGGATCTGTTGGCCACGGAAGGTTCGCAGGTCTATTCGGGTATCCCTGGAGGATTTGCCGGACGGCATGCCACGGAGGCCGTTCGGGACACGCGTGGGGTGGTGTGCACGTGGATGTCGCCGCAAGGTGAGCGGATTTTCTGCTCGTATTTCAGCTCGACGTGCGGCGGCCACACACAAGCGGCCGGGCCGGTGAAGAACGAGTCGATCATTCCGCCCTTGTCCGGCAACGTCGTATGTGATTACTGTACCCATTCACCCTGGTTCGAATGGAAGCCAGTCAAAATCAGCAAGAAAACGGTGACTGAACGATTGCGTCAGAAGTATCCGAAGTTCCGGGAGCTCGGCCAGATCAACGATATTCAGGTTGTCGAGCAGACGGAATACGGCCGGCCGGTCCGTCTCAGGTTGCTTGACGCGAGGAAGCGAGCGGAGCCATTGGAGGCCGAGAATCTGCGTCTCACGGTTGATCCGACCGGGCGTGATCTGCGCAGCACGTTCTGCAAGATCCGATCGCAGGACGGCTACTTTGTCTTTTCGGAGGGAAAGGGGTTCGGACACGGTCTGGGCCTTTGCCAGTATGGCGCCGATGGCATGGCCAGGGCCGGGGCCAATGCGGTGTACATTCTGAAGCATTATTACCCTCAGTCCCGCCTCAAGCGCGCGTACTGAGCCCAGTCGCCGGTTCCGGGCCAGCAGCCGGGTCGACGCGGATCGCTAGACGGGACGCGGAACGGTCGTTCAAGCGGCCGAGCCATTCGCTCGGCGGGAATGATGATATGACAGCCAGGGCTCGACGCGTTTTGTCTGTATTGGTTCGTATCACCATCTGCGTCCTGGCTGTGTACTGGCTGGCCCGCACGACCCAGTGGGGGCAATTCAAGCGAGCCATCTCGGCCGCGGATTGGCGACTGGTTCTGGTGAGTCTCGCGGTGTTTGGCCCGACTCCTGCCGTCCTCGCCCTGCGCCTGAGATGGTTGCTGGTCGTACACGGTGTGTCCTTGTCGGTCTGGCGGGCGATCAAGGTGACATTCGCTGGCAACTTCATCATCGGCACGACGCCTTTTGGGACTCATGGCGGCGATGCCATGAAAGCCTACTACATTGCCCGCGACACGCCCCACAAGCACGAGGCGGTGACAACCGTTTTCGTGGATCGTGTTATCGGGGTGATCTCGCTGGTTGGTCTGGCGGGAGTGGTCTGCCTCTTGAACTGGCGGAATCCGGCCTTCTCTCGCTGGGGGCAGGTTATCGGCCTGACGGTTCTCGCGATGCTCGTTGGTGGGGGAATCTACTTCTCCAACCGCCTGCGGCGACTGCTATGGATCGATCGGCTTCTGCTTTACCTGCCTCTTGGCGTTCACATCCGCAGGATTGATCAGGCAGCATTTGAGTTCCGGAATCGCCCCGGTCGCGTGGTGGGGGGGTTGCTGCTCACGGTCGTCCTGCAGGTTATCGCCATCGTTTCCCACTTCCTGATCGGGTGGGGGCTGAATATGGTCGGGGAGGATCCCTGGGCGACGTTTCCGATCTATCTGGCTTTTGTGCCGATCTGCTTCCTGGCCGGAGCGCTGCCCATCGGGGCGATGGAGCTGA
>CAZTQK010000038.1:3275-23573 GCA_964615635.1 uncultured Planctomycetales bacterium | reverse complement strand
CGTCGACCTGGCCCCAGTTGCCGAAGGTGGTGCGGATAAACTGCGGCGGGCCGAACGTCGCACCGCCGTCGGTGGACTTCACGCAATGGAGCGCATAGGAGAAGTTGCAGTCGGAGTCGGCCCACACGCCAATCCAGAACACATAGACGCTGCCGTCCGCTCCCACCAGCGGGTTGGCAAACTGACCGGCGTCGACATCCGTCCAGCCGCAGTCGGTGAAATCCCAGGGCTGGCCGACGATGACGGGGGGATCGAAACCGGCGGCGCCGTCGGTCGAGCGCGCGAACATGATCCGGGTCGGGTTGGGAAAGCGGGCCCAGGCCGCGTAGACGTTTCCGGAGTGGGGGCCGGTGGTGCGATCGACCGTAATGAACTGCTTGTCCTCGAAATATGGTCCCGACGTTCCCTCGACGGTCACCGGTCCGCTCCACGTCATCCCGTTGTCAGTGGATTTGAGGAAGCTGATGAAGGAAGAGTCGGTAAACTGGTAGGCGGGCACGTAGTCGAGGACGCTGATATAGAACGTGCCGTTGCGGTCCACCGTCAGGGTGGGGTCGGATTGCTGTTCGCCCACCTGCTGGGTCGGCGGGATCAGCCAGTCGACCCAGAAGTCGGGGGAGCCGAATGCGATGCCGATCGCGACCTGGCGGTAGCCGAGGCGGAAGTCGCGCCAGACCGCCACCACTCTCGTGCTGTCGAGCGGGGAGATCCAGATCTGTTCCTCGTTCTGCAGCTCATAGTAGGGCGAGGAAATCGGGTAGTTGGCCGGGATGGGGGGATCGGCCGCGAGTGCGGATCCGGCCGCCGCCACCACAACCGCCACCAAGACCAGCAGTAATCCAGCCTTCATAGTGATCCTTTCCTGAGCGGGCGGGCTTCGATGACATCGGGATAGTATATAGGACTAATATAGTCCGGTCTACGTGCGGACGCAAGTCGATTCTGCCGCCCGCGGGTGCGGGGGCGTCAGGCACAAGAAGCGGGCGGAGCCGTACCGGCCCCGCCCGCAAGATACCATCGTCGAACGGTCACTTCTGCTGGTACGACTCGAACCCGCCGGCGAATCCGGGGCCGTAGAGGACGGCGTTCAGGAGGAGTTGTCGAGTGCCGTAGGTGTAAGCCCGGAACGTGGGGTCGCCGGCGAACATGATGATCTGTCCCTGGCCCTGGCGTTCGTGAGTAATGTACGCGCTGCCGGCCCAGCGGCGGCGGGCTTCCGGCCAGAGCAGACCGGCCAACCGCAGTTTCATCTCGTCGGGGGTGAGCCGGGCGACAGCGGTGACCGGGGATTTGGCCAGCCAGCAGTCATCGGCCCAGACGAACACCGGCAGGCGCCGGCCGAGTCCGAAGGCGAGGTAGTGTTCGGGATTGAGGTCGGCCTGCAGGATTACGCCGCGCGGGTGGAAGCGGCGCGCCCAGCGGTCGGCTTCCTCGTCCGATCCCGTCGCCCGGCCCTCCCGCTCGCCCTTGTCCTCTTCTTTGGCGGCGGACACTTTCTCCGGATGCCAGAGCGCCATCGTGTCGACGACCGGCGCGTCGGCGGCGATTTCCCGCTGCAGGGCGGCATCGTAGTCGCCCAGCCTCGACAGCACCTGGCTGCGGAGGCGCACCGCGGAGAGGCTGCCGGCGGTGTCGGCGGCCCAGTCGCCGCTCGAGCCTATGAGGATGAGCGTCCCGCCGTCGCCCACCCACTTCGCGATCTTGCCGGGAATTCCTCCGCCGAGGAGATCGCCGAGTCCGCCCCACGAATCGGGAATGATGAGCACGTTGTAGGACGACAGGTCGGACCAGGCCATCCGGTCGAACGACACCAGCGAATGGGGCATCCCCAGTTGCCTGTCGATGGTGAACCAGAGTGAGCCGCTGGTGCCGGAGCTCAGCGGCATGCCCACGGCGAGCGCCACCCGGGGCTGGCGGAGCAGACGGAAAGTGCCCGCCCCAAGCTTCGAGCCGATCTCGGAGTACCCGGTGCTGATGCCGCGGATGTCAATTCCCACCTCGGCCGCGAGGCGGGCGACGATGTCGGGGAGGTTGTCCGGATTGCCGCGCCGGCGAAGCACGAGCGCTCCCGCCCCGTAATCGCGCCCCTCCAGGCGAAACGGTTTCTCGGCCGCGTGGACGGTCACATCTTCAGCAAACAGGCGATTGAGCACAAGGTAGGTCTTCTCGCCGACCATGTCGACGGCGTAGCCGTAGGAGGCGTCGGCATTGTGGACCCCCCCGCCGGCGGGCGCGGCCTCGGTGATCGGCTCGACCGCTGCCGGGAGACGGCCGGTCGTGAAGTAGGCGTCCAGATTGTACAGGAGAGGCACCGACCAGGCCGAGGTCTCGTACATGCGGGTTTCGCCGTGCTTCTCCAGTTCCCTCCGCTCCTCCTCGAGGAACGACTTGCTCAGATGCGGGTCGAACTCGAGGATGGCTTTGGCCAGGGCGCCGTGGGGCTGGGCGGTGCTCACGATGAAAGTGCCGGCTGGGAACGCGGTGCGGCCGCGCGGCTCATTGTACGCATTCAGCGCCGACGGGTCCGCGAAAGAATCAGTCGCGCGCGTCACTTGAATGCCCTGGGCGACGAGGGAGCGGATAAAGCGGCTCATCTTGATTTCGTCCCGGTCGGGGGGGAAGAGGAACGTGAGCCCGCCGGCGCGGCCGGCCTCGGTGATCTCTTTCCGGGAGCGGTGGTAGTCGCGCAGGATATCGGCGCGGTGGTCGGCGGTCGTTTTCAGGTTGGCGAGCGACGAGGTGAACTGGTGGTTGACCGCCTCGTGGTAGGTCAGCAGGTAGTCGCCGCTCTGGCGGACGAACCGGCCATCGACGCCCGCCTGCTCGTAGAGGATTCCGACCGCGCCGAAAAACGTCGGCCAGGCGGAGCCGTAGCCGACGTACCACTGGTCGTTCCACTCGCCCGTATAGTAGGGCCAGCCGCGGCGGTCGAGCGCCGCGGCCTGCTCGCGGCCGTACACCTCGTACCACTTCAGCACGTTCGCGGGAGTGTTGGGGTTGATCGGCTCGCGCGGCGGCGAAAACAGAAAGGTGCCATCTGAGCCCATCTCGTGCCCGTCGATTACGAGCACCGGGTGGTATTTGACGATGCTTCGCACGCGGCCTTCGGTCTCCGGCTGGGTCAGGAGGATCCAGTCGCGGTTCAGGTCGAACCAGTAGTGGTTGCCCCGGCCGCGCGGCCAGACGCCGGAGTGCTGGAGTGACCAGGGATCGTAGTTGGGCGTGGCGCTGCGGTAGGTCTCCAGCATCGCGAGATAGCGCTCCCGGCCGTCGGGATTCTCCGACGGTTCGATCAGGATGACCAGGTTTTTGAGCAGGTGGAGCGTCGCTTCGTCGCCGGCCGCCGCCAGATGCCACGCCAGGCGCACCGCGGCATCGCAGCCGGAGATTTCGTCGCCGTGGATGCTGTAGGCGAGCCAGCAGAAAGCCGGGAGGTCGCGCACCTGCGCGTCGAGTTCGGCGGCCGAGCCGAACGCCTCCGGGTCGGCGACCTTGTCCATCGCCGCGCGGAGCTCATCGAGACGGGCGAGGTTCTCGGGAGCCGAGATGATCAGGTGGTAGAGCTCGCGCCCCTCGTGCGTGAGGCCGTGGGGTTCCAGCAGAACGCGGTCGGAGGCGTCGGCCAGTTTCCTAAAATACGCGTCCATCTCGTCCCAACCGGCCGGCCAGACGCCGACCGGCTCGACTAGGAAGTCGTTCGGGTTGGGCACGGCCCGGTCATACACGCTGACGTCATAGAAGGGGACGGTGTCCTGCGGCAGATCGGGGTCGTAGGACGGGTGGGCGCCGGCGGCCGACACGGCCTGCCACGCCATGAGAGCCGCCCCGAGGAAGGCTGAGCGAAGCACGTGAGTCATACGCGATCTCCTAGTGCGCGAAGGTGGCTTGTCCATTCGGGATAAGAAACCGGCGGGGCCAGGGGGTGTAAAGGGATTTTCTCGCCGCGCGGCGGCGGCGCCTTACGGCCGAGAAGTCGGGGCAGGGGGAGCCGCGCCCGCGCTGTCGGCCTCGGACTGCCCGTCCTCGGGCGTGTGCATGCGGATCTCGAGAAGCCGGACGAGGGCGACAAAAACCGCGGCGATGAGCGGCCCGATCACCAGTCCCAGCAGGCCGAACATCGCCACCCCGCCCATGATGGCGAAAAACAGCAGCAGCGGATGCATCTCGGTGCGGCCGGCCACGAGGTAGGGGCGAATGATGTTGTCGCTCTGCGATATCACCACCGTGCCGATCGCGATGACGAGCAGGCCCTTGACGACCGAGCCACCGAGAATGAGAATGATGCCGGCGGGGATATACACGATGAAGGCCCCGAAAACCGGGATGATCGACAGAAAGAACATGAGAGCGGCCCAGAAAAGGGCCGAGGGAATGCCGACCGCGGCGAACAGGATCCCCCCGAGCGTCCCCTGGATGAGGGCGACGATCAGCCCGCCGTACATCGTCGCATAGATCACGTCGCGCAGCTTCTCGGTGACCCGGTCGACCTGCTCGGTCGGCAGCGGCACCAGGCGCTTCACCTTGCGGACGAGCTCCGCGCCGTCGCGGAAAAAGTAGAACATCGTGAAGAGCATGAGGACGAAGTGAAAGATGGCGCGCGTGGCGTTGGTAATGAGCCAGGAGGTTTGCGCAAATATGATACCCGTGATATTGTCCAACCCGTCGCGAATCAACTCGTCGACGTTGAGCTTTGAAATGTCGAAGTACTGGGAGAGGCGGAGCTTGACAGCCTCCAGCCAGGGGGGAGTGGCCCTGAGGATTTCATCGAATTCCCCCGCCTCGTACATCTCGTTCACGGCCGCCACCGCGTCGGCCGCCTCGCTCACAATCATCGCAAACAGATAGCCGAGGGGGCCGATGATAAGCAGGAGGATGCACAGGCACATGATGAGCGCGCAGGCGCCGGGAGAGTGGATGCGGCGCAGGAGCCGCTGGTAGAGCGGGTAGAAGAGGATCACGAACACGCTCGCCCAGGCGATCGGGACCAAGAAGGGGATGATGAGCCGGTAGAAAAGGTAGACGAAGACGGCGGTGAAGATCAGAAAGAGCAGGCCGAGCAGGTATTCCCGTTTCATCATTCGCTATCCGATTGGCGTGAGTATCTCCGGAGCAGTTTACGGCAATTGCGGGTGGGGAGCAAAGTAAAAAGCGGGGCGGGGGGTTCGCGGAGGTTGGCGGCGGCTACGCAAGTTGCTGCTGTGCAATATCTTGTCTCATCGCTAGGCGGGCGAGGAAGTGATCCGGGAGAATTGATCTGCAGCGGGGCGCCGGCTGTGGCCGCATCGGCCGGAGATGGACGGGGGTTCTCTTTTTTCGGTTCCTCGCGAAAAGATAAGCGCTTGGGGTCAAGGATTTTAGGAATAGGTCGAAAATTAAATAAAGAAAAACCGACGGCGGGCATTGAGTGTCTCGCTCGGTGCTCGTGAATTTAAACGCATTCATTAAGAAGGAGTCTGGTATGGCTACGCGTAGAACCAACACTGCCCGTCGTGCTGTGCCGCGTCGTCGCGCTTATCAGCGCAAGGTTACCCGTCCGTGGTCTCGTCAGGAGATCCAATTCATGCGGCGCTACTACCGCCAGTACGAGACCTCATGGATCGCCCGTCAGCTGAATCGGACTGTCTACTCGGTTCGCTACAAAGCCTGCAGCCTGAACATCAAGAAGGCGAACCCGAACGTGTGGAAGGGGAACCGGGGCACCAACAACGCGTGGAATTCCTTCGCGCCGAAGACCGGTACCCGCCGTCCGACCCAGAGCCGGACCACGCGGACCCGCCGCACGCCGCGGACCCGGCAGTGGAAAGCGACCGGCTGGCATCGCCAGAACCGGCGTTCCACCCCGCGCCGCCGCAACCGCAACTGGTAAGGACGCCGACGGCGCTGCCGAACAGAATACGACGTACCTTTCATAGATGACCCGCGGGCGCTGCTCCGCGGGTCATTTTTTTTGGAGGGGAGGCTTCCCCCGCCCGGCCGCGGCACGGGATCTTCCCGCGGGATTGCCCGCCGCCGGGCGACATGCTATATTGCCGGACAGAAGGAGATTCTTGTTATGCCGGTAATCAAATACAGCCAGGTCGCGCGCCCGCCGGTCGAGGGGGCCGACATCGACGGGATGACCGGGGGACCGGTGATCGGCGAGGACCAGGGGTGGAAAGAAAATGTCCTGCGAGTGTTCCGACTGGCGCCGGGAGGACACTCACCGCGCCACCAGCATGCCTGGGAGCACGTCAACTACGTTATCCGGGGACGGGGGCAGCTCCAGATCGGCGAGACTGTCCACGAGCTGGCCGAGAAAGACTTCGCCTTCGTGCCGGGGGAAGCGATGCACCAGTTCTCGAATCCGTATGACGAGGATTTTGAGTTCATCTGCATCATTCCGAATCTGAACCGGCCGCCGTATTAGCCGGGAGGGAAGGGGGGTCTGCAAGCAACCGCGGCCGCCGGCGGTGAAGCCGGCGGCCGCGCGTCGTCACGAGGTACAGCACGGGAAATCAGGGATATCGCCCGGGCGCATTCATTCTGCAAACCCGGCCGCACGGTCGGATGCCCCGGGCCTTCGGCCCTCGACCCCAACCTACTTCTTCGCGTTCTCGTAGTTCCTGTTTGCCTGGTCCCAGTTGAGGACTTCGAAAAACGCCTCCACGTAGTCGGGGCGGCGGTTCTGGTACTTCAGGTAATAGGCATGCTCCCACACATCGATCCCCACGATCGGCGTCGCGCCGTTCACGAGGGGGCTGTCCTGGTTGGGAGTGGCGGTAACCTCAAGGCCGTTGGGACCGAGCACAAGCCAGGCCCAGCCGGAGCCGAACTGGTTCTTGGCGGCGTTGCCGAAGAGCTCCTTGAACTGCGCGAAGCCGCCGAACTTCTGCGTGATCGCCTCGGCGACCGGACCGCCGAATTTCGTCCCCTTCTTCAGCAGCGGCCACAAGAGGGCGTGGTTGGCGTGGCCGCCGCCGTGGTTGCGAACCGCGGTGCGGATATTCTCCGGAACGCGGCCGAGACCGCGCAGGAGATCGTCGACCGCCAGCGCCTGAAGGTCCGGATGGTCGGCGAGCGCGGCGTTGAGCTTGTCGACATAGGCCTGGTGGTGCTTGTCGTGGTGGATTTCCATCGTCCTGGCGTCGATGCAGGGTTCGAGGGCATCGAAGGCGTACCCGAGGGCGGGGACGGTGTGCAGGCGGGGGGCGGTTTTTGTGGTTGCCATACGAACAAACCTCCGTTAAATTGCATTAATTGGAGCTATAAAGTCTCCGTTTCCTTCGTAGTACTATGGTAACACGCGGCGCGCCCGCCGGTTCCCGCCGGCCGCCGCGAACCGGCCGTCCGCAGCCCCGCACCGGGCGGGGCGCGGCGCCGAGGCGCGGGAACACAATTGAGGAGATGAGTCGATGGAAGCTATGGAGTCGATGTATGACCGCCGCCTGGTGGCCCCGATGTGGCAGGAGCTGCAGGAGATCGGCGTGCAGCCGCTGACCACACCGGAGGCGGTGGAGGCCGCGATGGAGGAGACGGCCGGGACGACCCTGGTCCTGGTCAATTCGGTGTGCGGGTGCGCCGCCGGCAGCGCCCGCCCAGGCCTGGCCCTCGCGCTGCAAAACGAGCGGATCCCGGACCGGCTCTACACAGTCTTCGCCGGGGTCGACCGGGCCGCCACCGAACGGGCGCGCACCTTCATGCCCGGCGTGCCGCGCTCGTCACCTTCGGTCGCTCTGTTCCGGGACGGCAAGCTGGTGTTTGTGCTGCCGCGGCGGGCAATCGAGGGGAAAACCGAGAGCGAAGTGGCCCAACTGCTGATCCCGGCGTTCAATGAACACTGCACGCGGAAAGGGCCCTCGGTTCCGCGCGAACAGATGCTGGCGGTGTATCGGCAGTATGAGCCTCCCTGCAGCTCAGAGTTGCGGGTGAAATAGCAGTTCAAAACAACACGGTCGAGTGAGGACAGGTCGGGCAGGTGTTTGAGCTCCTGCCCGTTCTTCTTGGCAGGGTACGGAATCCGGGTCTCGACGATCAATTATATTAGACAAACACTCAATGTGATGGGGTGGGTCGTTACGATTGTACTCTGTACGGGGAGCCGTCCGTCACGCCAAGAACAATGTTGTACATTGTTATACAGCCATTTACGCGAAAAGCATCGGTTGCCGTCGCGACCCGGAACTCTCACGTGGGATTATCGGTTATATTTTACAACGATTAGACAATAATGCAACAGAATAGCACAACGCCAAGGTCGAAGCAAGCCATTGCCGGTACGCTGAGACAAGGGACACGAAAAGGAGAAGACGAAGACCATGAGGACATTTGACGCCATCCCTGCCGCTCTGCTGGTCATCGGCGGGCTCAACTGGGGCCTGGTCGGGCTGTTCCATATCGACTTAGTCGCGCTGGTGCTCGGCGACGGGACCCTGCTCAGTCGCCTGATCTATGTCGTCGTCGGACTCAGCGCCGCCTACCAAGCGATGCAGTGGAAAGCGATTCAGCGGCGCAGGAGCGGGAAAGCGGTCGCTGCCTGAACCCCTCTGTTGTTGTGTTCCCATCCGGTCCGCCCGGTCCTTCGGGACCGGGCCGGGCCAGTCAAACGCTATCGGGAGACGGTGCGCGATTGGGCAGGCGGTGTTCGAAGATATGGGGACGCGCCGGGCGGCAGCGGGGGCGGGGCGTTCCGAGCGGGGGGCGCAAAAAGACCTTGATTTCGCCGGGGTGGGCCGTTATTCTCGTTGTTGCCTGGCCTTGGGGCCGGGCGCTGTGCGACAATGAGACGGAAACCACCGGGTTTCCCCGAAAGCTGAAAATTGCGCCATTAGCTCAGTTGGTAGAGCAGCTGACTCTTAATCAGCGGGTCCGGGGTTCGAATCCCTGATGGCGCATTCTTCTTTGGGCACAGCAATCGGTTACGACTCCTAATCACACTGACTGCTGACCTCAGAGAGGCCAAAAGGGCCTCTGATCGGAGGAGTCATGCGAACCAGTGTGATGAGCAAGGCCGACAAGGTTGAACAAACCTGGCGGGGTACCGTATTCGAGCCGTATCTGTCAGCCTTCCGGTTCGACAGCCAGGTCAGAAACCTCACCCCCAAAACGCTCGACTGCTACCTTGAGCGGTTGGGCGACCTGTTCGTGAGCCTCCAAGAGCAGGGCAAATCGCTCCCCGAAGTCGACAAGGCGACGGTTCAGGGCTACGCGCTTTCGCTCAAGGGGCGTGTATCCGACGAGACCATCAACGGCCGGATTCGGGTCTATCGCCGGTTCTTCGGCTTCCTCGTCGATAAAGGGCTATGGGAGTCCGACAACCCGATGACCGGCGTCAAGCTCCTCAAGACCGCTAAGAAGGTCAAGCCGGTGGTTGATCCCGAAACCGTGCAGAAGATCGTCGCCGGCATCAGCCGGGACAGCTTTGAGGGGATGCGCAACCTCCTCATGGTGCTCCTGCTGTGGGACGGTATGATGCGCAAGAATGAAATGCTCGGGCTGAAGGTCTCCGACATCAACCTCAATGACCATCTGGCCAAGGTGTTTGGCAAGGGTCGGAAGGAGCGCATGGTGCCGCTCGGCGTCAAGACCCTCAAGGTCCTCCACCAGCACCTCATCAGGTGGCGGTCGAAGTATCCCGGCGACCATTTGATCTGCATGCGCAACGGTGAGCCGTTGACTGGCCGCCACTGCCACAAGGTCATTCAGGACCTCGGCAAACGGCACGGCATTGTCCTGTATCCCCATCTTCTGCGTCATTCGGCCGCGACGTGGTACATCCGCCAGGGCGGTAATCCGGCCGTGTTGCAAGGCATCCTCGGTCGCACGAGCTTGCTGGTGACCCAAAATTACCTGCATCTGTCGAGCCAGGACGCCGTCAACAGCCACGCGCAGTTCAGCCCGAGCAATTGTTTGAGGGTCTGAGTCGTTTGTGATGATGGCTTTAGTCGGAAACCGAGAGCCCCGGAACGTACTGGGGCTTTCTCATGTCCATGCGGGCTGGGCGAGACTCAAACTCGGTTCCTCTGCCCAGCAGTCAGAGGCCCTGCCGCCGGATGCCGCCTGCTGAGAATCAACGACTTACGCGTCCGCAAGAACTTCTCTCGCCCGCAAATCTGGGGCCCTTGCACGAGGCCGATACTAGTTCTCCCGATGGGCAGGGCGTATTACTCTCACCAACGGCAGGATGCGGCCCTCGTGCGGGTCAGTCATCGAGAAGAAGGCGCTCCGCGCCAGGTGAAACCGCGCTCTGACCAACCCCGTGGGTCCCGTCTTGTGCTTGTCGATTTTGAAGACTGCTCCCCAGTACTCCTCCCGGCCATCATCACGACCTCCCGTTCTCCCGTCGTCCTCCTGAATGGAGTGCCCCGCCTGCTTGTTCATGAGTATCTTCGGCACCCAGGGGAACAGAATCAGGTTGGCATCCTGCTCCAGCGCTGGCGACTCCTTGAGCATTGTTGCCGTCGGCAGGTCTTTTGGTCCAAGATTCTCATACTTCCGACTCAACTGCGCCAGGGCAACAACCGCCACGTTCAGCTCAATCCCCAGCTCCTTCAGATCGTTGGAGACCCGCTCCATCTCGGCGGCGCGCTGGTCGTTCCGGTTATCCGACCGCATGGCCTGTACGTAGTCGACGATGATGCAGTCCAGGCCGTTGGCACGCTTCAGGCTCCGAGCCAGAGCCGCAGCGCCGAGAATACTCCGCGGGGGATCGTCCGGTATAGAAAGCCCGCCGAAACACGTCTTGAGTGAGTGAAAGTCTTCTATGGCCCGTCGCTGCTTCGCGGAGAGTTCTCCGTGAACCAACCGGTCTCGAGCAATACCCGTCTCAAATGTGATCATTCGTTGATGGATATCCTTCGGGGGCTGATCCAGCGACAGGAAAAGAATCCTGGCGCCCCTTACACAATTGTGAATGGCGATGCCCACCGCAAAGGACGTCTTCCCCATGCTCGGCGGGCCTCCGATGATTGTCATTTCACCCTTGAAAAGACCGACCACCTTTTCGTCCAGCTCCCGGATGCTGGTCGTCAGATACTCACCCGACTTCGTGTTCGTCTTGCGAGACAGAATGAGGTCGATCTCCTGCGACAGCAGGTGTTCCATTCCGGGGTCGTCGGTTCGTGGCGTGGCGACCGCCCTCATCAGTTGTACCGTAACTCGCTGGGCCGACTCAAGCGGTTGCGTACGATCCTGGCACACCGCAATCAGCCTCCCGCTCAGTTCAATGATCCGACGTCGAGATGCGTCCTCCTGCACGTTCCTGGCGTAAGACACCACGTGGGAGGTGGTCGCGACATCCTCGACCATCTCGACGAGGGCGGTTCGACCGCCCACCTCCTCCAGTCTACCCACGCGTTCAAGTTAGCTAGCGACTGTCTGAATGTCGATTCCCTTTCCTTCGGCGTACACATTTTGCACAGCGTTGAAGATCAGTCGGTGGGCTCGTCGTAAAACTGCAGCGGTTCAGCTGAAGTTGGACACGGAGGGGCTTCTTGTTAAGACGCAGTTAATGTAACTTGGTCTTAACGAAAGGAGTTGTCGATGAGTGCCACGCAGAGCCAAACTCCGGAAGCCGTGGTGAAGGAGATTCGGCTGAAGACGCGGCGGAAGTTCACGGCGGAGGAGAAGATCCGGATCGTGCTGGAGGGGCTGAAGGGAGAAGCGAGCATCTCGGAGTTGTGCCGTCGGGAAAGGATTGTCAGCAACCTGTACTACCGCTGGAGCAAGGACTTCCTGGAGGCGGGCAAGAAGCGGCTCCAGGGGGATACGGTTCGGGAAGCGACCAGCAGCGAAGTGATCGGTCTTCGGGCTGAGAACGAGCAGCTCAAGCAGTTGGTGGCGGAGCTGTCGCTGAAGTACCGCCTGACGAAAAAAAGTCTGACTGGTCTGGAGTGAGGCGACGGCGTCACATGCGGCACAGTCAGTCCGAGAAGCTTGAGATCATCCGGGTGGTGGAGACGTCATCACTCGGGGTGAAACAGACCCTGCGGGAGCTGGACGTGAACCGGAGTACCTTCTCCGCCTGGTACCGGCGATACCAGGAGCGGGGGGACGAGTCTCTGGTCGACCGGACCTCGCGCCGCTGTCAGTTCTGGAATGCGATCCCGCCCTGGGTGAAGCAGAAGGTGGTCCAGACAGCCTTGGAGCATTTGGAGAAGTCACCCCAGGAGCTGGCCTGGTATCTGACTGATACCCAGGGGTATTACCTCTCGGAATCGAGCGTGTACCGGATCCTGAAGCTCAACGACCTGATCACCAGTCCGGCCTACACGGTCCTCTCGGCCAAGGACAAGTTCGACCAGCCCACCACCCGGGTCAACCAGCTCTGGCAGACCGACTTCACCTGCCTGAAGATCATCCACTGGGGCTGGTACTACTTGTCGACGGTGCGGGACGATTATTCCCGGTATATTCTGTCCTGGCGGCTCTGCTCGGGGATGTCGACCGAGGATGTCAAGGCCACCATCGACGATGCGATTGCCGTCACCGGGGTTGACCATGTCTATGTCAACCACCGGCCGAGAGTGCTCTCGGACAACGGGTCGGCCTATGTCTCCGGCGCCCTGCAGGCGTACCTGGCCGAGCGGGGGTTCACCCACACCCGGGGGAAACCGTACCATCCCATGACCCAGGGAAAGATCGAACGGTATCACCGCTCGCTGAAGAACATCCTGCTGCTGGACAATTACTACTGTCCGGATGATCTGAAAGCGGAGATTGCGCGGTTTGTGGATCACTACAACCACCGGCGGTACCATGAATCGCTGGGCAATGTGACCCCGGCGGACGCTTATACCGGCCGTGCGGCCGCGATCCTGCAGCAGCGGGAGAGAACGAAACGGGAGACTATTGACCGGAGAAGAATCGAGTATCGGAAAAGCCATTGCGAACAGCCAAAGTGTATCTTAGCTTGAAGTGTAACGTGTCCGAATTAGCTGAAGACGTACAGTCTACAAGAAGGACGAGAGTGGCAGTTGGAGTAAGTACGATGACGGGGAGTGGTCGGACGTAGACAGACCTTCTCACGCCGACGACGGGGCGCACGTGGGGACGACTGAGCAGACCCGGAGCGGCGGAACGCGGCAGCCGGAGGCAACGGCCACTCAGTCTGGCGCCGACAAGAAGGCCGGCGCCAAGGCGCAGCCGGCGGATCAGGCGCGGAAAACTCCGGCGACGGGCGATCAGGGTGCAGGCGCGCGCCCGACCCAGCCCAGCGGCGGTACTGGGACAAAGATCGCGCCGACACCGGCGCGACCGCAGACAGAGGCAAGCGACGCCGGACATGCTTCTACGCTCAGTCAACTTGAACGCGACCGCGCGGCGCGATCGCAGGGCGCGAAGCGCACCAGCAACTACAGCAAACAACGGAGCTGGAGCCCCAAGGGGGGTTCATCGGCCCGATCCCGCAGCAGCTCAGGAGGCAACAGACGGTGAACACTGGAGGGGTAGGCAACGCATCCGGAGATTTGAAGACGATGGAGCTGTCGAATGGAGCCAGTCCCGATAACCGGGTCGACGCCTCCGGCCTGGCGGTCCGCAGTGCGCTATCGGCGTTGCTGTTCGGTCTGGCAATACTTGTAGGTCTCCGCGGCGATCCAGCTCTCGCAGGGAAAGTAGTCCAGGCTGACTACTCGGCATTCGAGGGGCTCACGATCATCAGGATCGAGATCTCAGGCAATCAGCACACTAAAGAAGTAATCATTCGCCGCGAACTGCTGACAGAGGCGGGAGACTCGCTGAACCTGGCCACCATGCAGTCAGACCTGGTTCGACTCACGAAGTTGCCGACGTTCAGCGCAGTCCAGATAGTGCCGAGGCGGGAAGGCGACGGAGTCGTGTACGCCGTTACCGTCGATGAAACGGCCCGGTTTATTCCTACCATCCTGCCCGGCAACAGCGAGGAAAACGGCTGGTATGCCGGGCCGATAATATCGACGCCCAACTGGCTCGGCCGGGCGATCACTGCCAGCGTCTCGGCCCAGTGGGGCGGGATCACAAAGTACTCCTTTTCAGCGACCAGTCCGTGGCTTCTGCCCGCACGCCATCAACTCTCTGTCTCGGTAGGACAATTTTATCAGGAGCGGGAAGACAAGGTCCGCGAGAGCCAGGAGATTACATCGTCCTCCAGCATTCGCGCCGTGTTCTACCCGGGGCGAAGGCGCATCCTCAGCATCGGACTCGGATTCCAGTATCTGCGGACGATGAGCAGCAAACCCGGCATAACGCTCTCCCCGACCAATCACGACCACTTGTATCGCCCCGAATTGCTCCTGCGGATCAATTCCATAGAGGATCCGCTTGATCCCCGGTGCGGCTGGGTCGGCGGTTTTCAGGAAAGGACAACGGGCGGGCTTCTCGGCGGCGATGGCGACACCTGGCGCACGCAGGTGGACATCGCCCGCTACCAACCCATCACGGAAAGAAGCGTCCTCGCCGTGGGAGCGGTCTTCGACCACCAGACCGGTGTCGTCGATGAAGACATCCCGGGGTACCTCGTGTATCTCCTCGGCGGCGGGAGCAGCGTTCGCGGCTACTCACGCACTGAACTGGGCAAGGTACTCTACGGCAAGAACCAGTTTCTGGCCACGGCCGAGTACGGCTACTGCATTTTGAGCCCCCGGCAATTCATGCTGTTCGGTAAGTCATTCCTGTCGTTTCGCGCGGGATTAAACATCGTTGGCTTCATCGATTACGGTGTCGCCTGGACCGACGCCGAAGACCTGAACATGGATCGCTCCAGGACGGGCTTCGGTATCGGGTTACATGCCATGGTGCCGGGAATCGAGCGCATTCGCCTCGACCTCGGGATCAGTCAGGACGGCGAGCTGGAAATTCACATCGGAACGCGGTCCAAGCTGGATGCACAGAGGTAACGACACGCATTGTCGACCGACTTCAAGGATAGACCTGATGCTGGTTCACGTATCATCAGGTCGGTACGCGGCGAGATTACATAACCGAAGGTTAGGAGGTTTCATGAAAGTGCCACTGCCCGTTTGCTGCCTTGCCCTGGCCTGTCTGCTGGCTGCAGGGTGCATCTCTTCAACGCAAATGACTGGCGTCTGTCGCTCAGTTCCGATATCTCCCTTACGTGCCGGCTATTCTTCCGCGTGCCCGATGCCGAGTATCTTCACGATGCCGAGCAAAACCTCTCGTACCGCGCAACCGTGGGCGCTGGCGCCGGGCACGATTTGATCAAGACCCCCCGCACCGAATTACAGGTGTCGGTCGCACCGGCGCTTTAGAAGAGCGGATTTGAGACGGTCGAGTCCGGTACCGATGCGACGGAGCAATCGTCGGCTATGCTGTGGGGCGCCGAATTCCGCACTGATCTGATCAAGCAGCTTGACTTCGCCTTCGAATACCGCGGCCAGTTCACCGGCAGCGGTTCGGGCAGCAACATCCACCATTCCGTGTCCACGCTGCAGTTCGAGGTTCACGAGCGGCTGACTCTCGACTTGTCGTTCACCTGGGACTGCGTCGCCGAGCCCGAGCCGGATGAGAATGGGGTGACGCCGGAGAAGGACGACATCAAGATTGTCACCTCGCTCGGGGTGCACTTCTGATGAAAGCGATGGGATGGCCACAATGGGGTGGCTCTTCCTGGAGCACTTCGTAACTCCAATTCTGGTATCGACCGTGATTCTGGTCGCGGGGATGTTACTCGTCTACGACCTGGCCGACGCCGAAGGCCTCCAGACCGCCATTTCGACGCCGGTCGTTCTAATCTGCGGCCGGTGATGGCGACGAGAAGATGAGGACTGTGCGAGCACCGGTTAGCAGTGATTAGGACGATCTTGCGATAACCGCACGGAATCTCCTGGTCGAGCTTTCGATGGGTGATTGGCGGTCGGCTGAGCGCTTCAGCCCAGGCGGAGTTGGAGACACGTCTCTGAGCTACTATTGCGCAAGGGGACGGTCACAATTCGGTCACCATGACCCGTAAGTCCTTGTGCCACCACACAAGTCGGGGGTTCGATTCCCCCACCTCCATTAGTTCTAAGTCTATACAAATCAATCGAGTACAACGACTACTGGGGCCGGACGAATCCCCCGAACCCCCGTCCACCCCCCTATATCCTGCAATAAAATAGAATATCTTGAAACGGAAATGGTCACAATTTGGTCACACTGCGTTTCAGGTAATCCCGTGAACAATTCACCCGAGCACGAGCCAAGAGATCTTTCGCCGAAGGTGAGCCTTCGCGCGATTAGGGCCGAAGGGTGACCGTATTTTTCGCGCGATTTCAAAGCCCCCGTACACTATCTTAACGTAAACTCGCTGACCATCTCTCCGCCATTCCGGGCGGATGAAAGGAGAGTTGTGCTATGCGTTCCTCACACGTGTGGCTCGCACACTCGGCCGCGCAGAAGCTCATTTCGTGGTTTCAATATCAAATACCTCGACAGGCTGACACCAGGTGGCGACACCATTTCATTCTCCTCATTCTGGTGGGCACTGTTCTTCTTCTCTCTTCCACTCTGTCGGCTGAGTCACCGGAGTATCGAGTGATCGAGATACCGGTTCCAATTTACGATGCGCACTTGAGTGACGACAGTTCATTGGTGGCTGGAACAACATCCGACATGCGCACGTGGTCATGGAAGGACGGAGAGGTAACGTGGCTGCCGATGGGCGGCTCAATATATCAGGCATCTGTAGGTGCCATCGACAACAGCTCAACTGTTGTCGGATGGATCGATGATTCATCTTCGGCATGGGGAATCCATGCGTGCGTGTGGCAGGACGGCAAATTAAGCATCCTCGATGGAGGGACGTGCTGTGTGCCAATATGGGTAATGGACATCAACACTCCCGGAACGATGATTGGGAAGATCGTGGACACGTCTAATTATGCTGCGAACTATCCGTTCATTTACAGCGGGTCCGGATTGGTGTCACCTTTGGTTGACCTTCCACTTTTCCAGTTCCATGCCATAAACGACGCCAATGCCGTGGCCGCCACTGCCAGATTCCAAGGCAATCAGTATGGGAGAGCCTGCGTATACGATAACGGAACAGTCACCTACTTGAGTGGCTCCAATTCCAACGCATATGATATAAACAACTCCAATCACGTACTCGGTGAAGATGGGTCGGGCGGATTCTGGCTGTGGAATGACGGAACAAAAATACCGGTGGGGTTGCGCCGGACAACGGGTGAGTTCGGTAACAGCGGCCTCAATGATTTTGATGTCGTTGTAGGATATGTAGACACCCTGGAGCGGAGATATGCCGCCGTATGGCAAGACGGCGTCACTCGTATCCTCGATTCTTTGATCGATCCGGCCCTGGGTCTACATCTTTATTCTGGGTTTGATATCAATAACAAAGGAGAGATACTCTGTAACGGAAACAACGGCTCAAATAGCTATTGGTATCTTCTTGTACCCGATACCGCACTTGTCATCCGCGATGCGAAGAACGACATCATTCCGAACGTCGCATTCAGTCTCATCAAGGTTGCCAACGATCCTCCCTTCTTTACGGAGGACACGCTCGGCTCATTCACGACAGATAGCGACGGAAGACTGAAGATGACTAGGATAGGGGCAGACACGCTTGCGGTAAGTCTGAGTACGGGTACGAAGAAGCTTGTCATCGGGGACAGCCTCAAGATTGCCAAGCATGTGCAAAGTGTGCCGGCGGCGAAGCACACCGGTGTATTGGGCACGATGTACTCGGTCCACCTCGACAATGCCCGTTTTGGCGACGACGGCCACGTGTACTTTGATCGACTTACCGGGGGTTGCCAGGATATCGTGCTTAATCATACCGAGCTGCGTTACAACCTGTTGGTGTCGGTGGGATGGGAAGCGACCTATGATTACCTGCTATCGCTCGAGGATAACTTCGTGCTCATGTCCGACTATCTATACGATGTCACCGACGGCCAGCTGCGGCTTGACACGGTGTACATAATCGATAACGGCGCATTTCAAAGTAGTGCCGACGTTATCGTGTATGCCAGCAACTTCGTGTGGCCCTGCGCCAATGCGGGAGGAATCCTGACCGGCGGGGCCACGCACATCTACATGCCGCGCATTTGGATGGGTGATTCGACTTCTTCCAGGAACTACACCGACAGAGTGTATCCGCTGAACCTCACGGCGTGGTCCGGGGACTACCGCACCAAGGCGCACGAGTTCGGCCATTATGCTCTCGGTTTCTTTGACGAATACCTGTTCCGGGATCTCCTGCCGTTTATCTATACCGCCAACGATAGCCGTCGTTGCGTGCCCCCCAATATCTTCAACTACGGCTTTATGGACCGCCCGTACGAGGGCACGGGTGTGATGTCATCCGAGATGTCGGGGGCATTCAGATATGAAATGGAATCGTGCCGCAACACGAATCAGTGGGGAGTGCACGGAATGTCGTGCTGGGATCACTTTGAGCGCTGGGTCGAAGCGGTTCCCTGGGGGACAGATAATCTGAATGTCCCGATCCTGAAGCCGAGTCTGACGGACCAGCATGAGCGCATTGTCACTGAACCGGGTGTCTTTTTTACCGGACCGAACAACAATTTGTCCAGTCCTAATTATCATGTGGGCCTCTTGATCGAATTCCCTCACGATCCTTCCGTCCAGTCGCCCGGGTATTCCGATAAACACGTTACCGTCAACCATCCTCGCGGCGGAAGCAATGCCAGCCTGCGACTGATAAACGACGCAGGAACCGGTGAGCGGACCATGATCTACGAAGGACGAACCTCCGATGCGGCTGGGGCATGGGTGGTGGGGATAAAGGATGCCGATTACCAGATACTTGTCAGCAAGGGACCGGGCGGGGATCAGCCGTTACCGGCGCCGGCAGTTGCCTCGCCGGCAGAAGTGACAACTGACTGGCTATATGGAATAGCTCAGTCCGACGGTTCCAAAGTGAGTCGCATCGGCAATCGGTTTGTGTCTAATAGTACCGGGGATAGCCTTTCAATTGATTTGAATCAGGTCCACGGGTACTACCCGCTCATCTGCTCGGCGGACTTAACTGCCACAGGCACCCAATACACACTCATCTCTCCTCAAGCGTTTTCCGAAATCCCGACGCTTGAATTGTGGCCGTCATACGGCGGAATGAGCAGTCACTCATGTGCTGCGACCGATACCGGTTACGCGGTGTCGGTGGCAGACAGCCTTGGCCCGGGCGGCGAGTTCACGCTGTGGGCCAAGGATGATTCGGCAGCAGCGTTCTTTGTGCCGACCACCTATGTCGCTCCGCAGATCAGTCACGACCAGCCGAACATCTGGCTGCTGGGAACGGAAGGGCAATGCGAATTCAAGCTCGATTCCTCCAACACGTCAGTAGAGAGAGCTCTTATTTTATCGTCTCCATTTCCGGTTGTTAGGACCGGGTTGAATCCTAATGCGGTGCAGGCCGGTCAGGCGCACAGCCTGTCGGTGTACCCGGCGACGTCGGTCTCCGGCGCGAATCAGGTGGTGATCCGTTATGACGATGCTGACTTGCAGCTGAGTGAGAGCGACAAGGGAGATGAGTCAACACTAGGCGTTTACCGATGGGCCGGGGTGTCGACCGGTTGGCAGTCGATAGGCGGCACGGTGGACACGGCAGCTAACGAGATCTACGCGGCCATACCGATGGCAGGGGTGTACGCGGCCTTTACGTCGACCATCATTACTGATGTCAGAGATGATGGGCATGGAGAGAACCTGCCTTATCGTTTTGAGTTGAGCCAGAACTACCCGAACCCGTTCAATCCGACGACGACGATTGAGTACAGTGTGCCGTCACGGACGGACGTGAGGATTGAGATCTTCAATGTGCTGGGTCAAAAGGTGCGGACGCTAGTGAACGAGTCGAAGGCGGCGGGTTCATATCGAGTCGAGTGGAATGGCTTTGACCATAGTGGCAACCCGGTCTCAACGGGCGTGTATCTATATCGGTTCCAGGCCGGTGATGTTGTACAGACGAAGAAGATGCTGCTGATTAAGTAGCGCGATTACATCACACATTCTGAGCGTACCGGGCAGATCTAAGTGATCTGCCCGATTGTATTTCACCCACAAAAAGCGTCACAATTTGGTCACAATGACCAGTATGTCCTTGTGTCACAACGCGAGTATGGGGTTCGATTCCCCCACCGCCAAAATATAAGTAATTAGTACGCAATATGTTACAAGCCGGACGGGGGTCTTATACCCCCGTCCGACGCATATAAGATGATGTTCTACCGTGAGATACATTCCGTCTGGTGCTACGATTCGTGTCACAAAGGATAATGCCCCCCACCCTCGATCTAAAGAGGTCATGACGAACGCTGCCGAGTCTATCCCTAAGGTTTCTCTTGACAAATACCGAAA
>CAZTQK010000038.1:0-3175 GCA_964615635.1 uncultured Planctomycetales bacterium | reverse complement strand
AAAGAGGTACTGACTCCCGAGAGCGTGGCTCGGGTTACCGAGGCTGCCCGAGCCGCTGTAGGCAGAGACCCACTTGGGTCGGAGCTCGTCCCGGCATTGGTACTGCTCGGTCGCATGTCAAGTGCGGAGCGTGAGGCCATGCTGGCCCAGTGGGCCGAATTCGTGAGAATGTTCGGAGCTGCGGAGCAAGGATAGACACTTGCCCGTGTTTTTAGGTAAATGCGTGTACATACACGTATATAAGAAAGCAAGATCCCTATCTCGGGTCTGGCAAGGTGAAGGAGGCGGCATGACACAAGATTCCGTTTGTACGACATGCTATCAAGTCAAGTGATGTGTATTCAACAACAGGAAAGGAAGAAAAACATGAAACGGACATTGGTACTGCTGGGGCTAATCGTGACAATCGCCCTGCCGGGAATAAGCTTCGGTCAGATACCGAAGGTTGGGAATTTCGGCGTCGGATTAAACGGAGGCATACTGCTTCCTGTGTCCGGTGACGTTACAAGAGACAGCAGCTTCAACGACTATTTTAAGGTCGCCCCGGACCTCGGGGCGCACGTGTCCTTTGTCCCGATCCGGTACTTCACTCTGGAAGCAGGCTTTGACTATGCTTCCTTGAAGATGAAGGACGAGGTTCGTCCTAACGCGGGCCGTGAACCCTATTTCACGACACCGTACGTGTACCTCGACGGTAAGTGGAACCTGGGTGCGCTCATCAAGTCGGAAAAGAACATCGTCAATCCCTACTTGTTGGCTGGTGGCGGGGTGTATTTCTGGAAGGTCACCGATGACGGCGCCGGGGGCGATGCAGTCATACTTGGCAACGGCGAAGAGTTCAAGAAGACCAGCTTTGGCCTGCAGTTCGGCGCTGGCTCAGAGTTCTTCGTTGCTCCGAACATCTCCGTGTTTGCCGAAGGCAAATACCACCTGATTTTCGCCAAAGACGAAGAGAAGTTTGGCGAAGACTTCTCCAATCCCAGCGCAATCAGTGTGACGGGCGGACTGACATTCTACTTCCCAATCGGCGCCAAGTAAGACAAGGTAACCCCTCATTCACTGCCTGGCGCTTCTCAACCAGCGAGGGTGGCCTGAGCCACCCTCGCGCCCCTCTTGCTAGGAAGTGACCGACACGTTGCCGTACGTACTTGCGATCCAGCGGATCAGATTTTGGAGGACCGTACGAACACGAAAACGAGAATTCTGGAGGAAGCGTTTGGAGAAATTCTGGCTGTAGGATACAAACACGCGAACTTGGTGGCGATTGCTCAGAAAGCGGGGGTGACCAAAAGGGGGTTATTCTATTGCTTCAGGTCGAAAAGCGATCTTGTCGCCGGAGTGTTGGGCGCCATTGAAGCGAAGATTACTTCAGCCTCCGTTAGCGGCACTCCCAATGATCCGACCGTAACTTGCGGCCGTGTCTTTCCAAAATGGCAAGGGCCAAGTTCTCGGCGGTGGGTGGACACAGCTTTGATTCCCATGAGGCTTTCGAACGAAGTGCCGAAAAACCAGCGGGCAGTCCATAGGCAGATCGAGACAGTGGTTGGTATCGTCGCCGATAAACTTACGGCTGCATTCCAGGAGGCGCAGGCGGTGGAGCAACTGAACAGGCGAGTAAAGCCTGACGAACTGGCCGTACTCGTCTGTGCGGCCATGTTTGGAAGTATCACGATGTACGGTATGTTTCAAAGCCGCTCGCCGATGACCGCGCTGCGAAAGCCCTTAACTTGCTCACCATATGTTCGGCTGATGCAAGTCTGGGTATTGCCAAGAAATGAATGTATGCCAGCACGGCTGCGGTTGACGGTCAGCACGCTTATTGGCAGTGCACGTGATTACCGGACAACGCATCACAGCCCTTACATCCGTGGATACTTCCGTCTGTTGTGGCTACAAGAATGCTGCAAAAAAACGTCACAATTTGGTCACAATGACCCGTAAGTCCTTGACTCACAACGTTGGTTGGGGGTTCGATTCCCCCCACCTCCGAATTGCAGCCTTCATGCTGACGTCACAGGTGATGACCCAACGTACGTGAACGTCGCTGACGTCACGTTTCTGATTGCCTACGTGTTCCGCGGCGGCCCCGTCCCGGCGGCATGCCCGTGAGTTGGCAGTGAGATGCAGATATATAGGCTCGTGGCCTCGGTCACGGGCCTTCTCTTTGTGGACCGCGGCCGCTAACCGAGGTGCAAGCTGCACAGGACCGGTGCCGTGCGTTAGTCACGATCAAGGGTTCGTGCGTCTCGTCAAGCGCCCGACAACAACGAATCCATAGCCTGCGAACTACCACCCACGCCGCTCCTCCCCGCGGCGGTCACGCGTGAGCACCCCGCCTGTGCTGCCGGCTCGGCGCACAAACCGTGAGCGTTAGCCTTGACTAATTCGTTCACGTTGTTTATCATAAGACAGTTAGCGTAGGGTTTCACAACAGCAGCGGCGACAGTGCCGCCAAGGTAAGAGGCTGTGATGAAGTGCTTCTCCGTCGTCTTCATGCTCTGCCTGCTTCTTGCGGGCAATGTTCTTGCCGGCCAACCGCCAACCACACCCGCTCCTTCCGCCCGCAGCATCGGCGAGTTCCTCACCCCCGACGGCCGGTTCGACCTCGACGCCGCTCGGCGCTCCGGCTACGAAGGCCCGCTTGACATCGAAGGCGTTGAGTCACGGATCGACCCCGCCACCGGTGAGCTGAACTTCCAAGCTGCCTTTCCTGCTTCTTTCGCCGACCACCCCGATGACATCTACTGGGATAATAGCATATCACCATGCGTTCCCGGCGTAGATGAGAGTGTCCGTGCCCTCACCGTCTACGACGGCAAGCTGATCGCGGGGGGTGGTTTCCAGGCGGCTGGTTGTGAGATAGCCAACTTCATAGCCTCCTGGGACGGGAGTAGTTGGTCCCCCCTGGGGTCGGGGATGAATGACATTGTCAATGCCCTGACCGTCTACGACGGCAAGCTGATCGCGGGGGGCTATTTCTCCGCGGCCGGCGGCGTGGCGGCGAACTACATAGCCTCCTGGGATGGGATCAACTGGTCCCCCCTGGGGTCGGGGATGAATGGCTCTGTCTATGCCCTGACCGTCTACGACGGTAAGCTGATCGCGGGGGGCGTTTTCACGACGGCCGGCGGCGTGGCGGCGAACAGAGTAGCCTCCTGGGATGGGAGCAGTTGGT
>CAZTQK010000037.1:0-23651 GCA_964615635.1 uncultured Planctomycetales bacterium | reverse complement strand
CGGCACCGATATCGACCTCCCCCCTGAGGTCGCGGTTGGGCTTCTGCCCTCGGCCCTCGTCAAGGTTGCCGAGATCAGCCAGATCATCAAGAAGAGACAGGAAGCCGCGGCCAAGATCCGCGAGACTGTCAAGCCTCTCCTCGCGCAGTTGAAACGTCTCAATCCGCAGCAGCGGGAAAAGGCAACAGAACTCATGTACGAGGCCGACCGGCTTGATGAGGAGGCCGACACGCTGAAGAAGAAGCAGGATGAGGTCTTGGGCCCCTATTCTCCGTCAGGCGAGCAGGAAGTCTGCATCCTGGTGAACAAGATGGTCTATCGCGGAGTCAGTCTCATCTTCGGCGACAAGATCACCACGATCACCAAGGCACGCCGGGGCCCTGTCAAGCTTGTGAGCCGCGTCGTCGATCGCGTTGAGTCGATTATCGCCATCGATACGCTTTCCGGCTCCACTCAGATCCTGCCCGGCCAGGCGTACACGCCCGAGCTGCCGGCCACCGGGGACAGCCTGGCATCTCAAGGTCCAACAGCCGACGACGCCGCGAACTCGCAATCCGCGCAAGCAGCCACCGACACGGGCAAGCCGTAACCTGGTCCAACTCCACATCCCTTGCGAATGCGGCTCTTTGGCCAGGACTGGCCAAGCCCACCCAAAGCCCTTACAATCAGCCGTTTTAGGATCGCTCCAGGGCAGGGAAGCCGCCCTGGTGCGCAAGGCTGGTTCCATCATGCCCAAGATACGCGTCATCCGAACGACCGACTCAACCGCCGTGGCGGACTTGGTAGCGCTGCGGCAGTCGTTGCTGCTCGATCATCTGATCCTCGACGAGCCGCCCCAGACCAAGACTGTCCGCGACATCATCGCCGAGGTCCGCCGCCGCGGTGACCAGGCCGTGAGCGAGATCACCGCCCGCGTCGACCACGTCACCATCCCGCCTGACCAGGTGCGCGTCCCCGTCGAGCAGATTGCGAGGGCCCAGGCGACGACCGACCCCGCGCTGAGAGCGGCGATCCAGAAGTCGATCGAGGCCGTTCGGCGATTTCAGGCATCGATCCTGACGCCGGAGCCAGAGCCGGTTCAAAGCGAGGGGCTGACGCTTTCGCTGCGGGTACGGCCGTTGCGGCGTGTCGGGGTGTGCGTACCGGGCGCGGCCGCCCCACTCCTGTCTTCGGTCGTTCACAGTGCTCTGCCCGCACAGGTCGCGGGCGTCAAGGAAATCGCCATCGTCGCACCGCCTCGTCACAACGGCGACATCCACCCGACGATCCTCGCCGTCTGCGGCGAACTGGGTATCACGGAGGTCTACCGCATGGGCGGGGCACAGGCCATCGCTGCCCTGGCTCTGGGCACGCAGCGCGTACCGCGCGTCGACAAAATCGTCGGCCCTGGCGGCATGTACGTGCAACTGGCCAAGCGCTATCTCTACGGCCTCGTGGACATCGATATGTTCGCTGCGACGACCGAAGTGTTGGTCATCGCGGACCGCACCGCACGGCCGGCCTTTGTTGCGGCCGACATGCTCGCGCAGGCGGAACACAACCCCGGCTCGGCCATCCTGTTGACCGACGACGAAAGCTTGGTGGAGAAGGTGATCACCGAACTGGACCGGCAACTGGCTGCCCTTGCAACCGGGCCCGCCGCCGCCCAATGCCTCGAGCAACTCGGCGCCATCATCATTGTCCGCGACATGAACGAGGCCGCCAAGATGGCCGACCAGATCGCCCCGGAGCACCTGCAGATCGAAACCGCCAACCCGCGGGAACTGGCCGACCGGATCGACGCGGCCGGAGCCATCTTCCTCGGCCACTTCTCGCCCGAATCGGCCGGTGACTACGTGGCCGGGCCGTCCCATACGCTGCCCACGGGCGGTACGGCGAGGTTCTGGAGCGGGCTCTCCTCGCTGAGCTTCCTGCGGGCCAACAGCATGATCGAATACACCGTCGAGGGATTGCGACGGGATGTTGCGGCGATTGACCTGATCGGCCGTGCCGAGAACCTGGAGGCCCATGCCCGCTCGGCCACAATCCGTGCCGAATAGAGTAACCCCGTTGCCCGTGTGGGTAGACTG
Source organism: uncultured Planctomycetales bacterium (assembly GCA_964615635.1). Classification (GTDB taxonomy): domain Bacteria; phylum Planctomycetota; class Phycisphaerae; order UBA1845; family PWPN01; genus JAUCQB01. Next base: position 21,582 of record CAZTQK010000037.1, on the reverse strand, counting down.
CGGTTTCACGGAGCTCACCAGAATCTGGAAGCTGACCGCTGGAAGCCGATAGCTGAGTGCTGAGTGCTTGCCAATGAGTTACTTTCGACCTGAAGTTGAGGCGATGGAAGGCTACACACCTGGCGAGCAGCCGGATAGTCTCTCTGTCGTCAAGCTGAATACCAACGAGAACCCCTATCCGCCGTCACCTAAGGTGATGGACGCCATTGCGAGTATTCAGCCGGAGCAGTTGAGGCGGTATCCGCACCCGATGGGCAACGCCTTTCGCGAAACGGCCGCAAGGATCTTCGCCGTAACGCCCGACCATGTGCTCTGCGGTAACGGAATGGATGACATCTTGAACCTGACCTGTCGGGCATTCAGCGGACCTGAGGCCGCACTGGTGTACCCCGTGCCGACCTACACACTCTACACCGTGCTCGGTCAACTCCAGGCGTCGATCATCCGCGAGGTGCCCTGGGGGCCGGACTATTCGCTGCCGCATGATGCACTGGTCCAGGCTCGCGGGGCCGTGACCTACCTGGCCAATCCCAACGCTCCCACGGGTACTTTCGTGCCCGTCGAAGAGGTGGCCCGACTCGCCGACGCCTTGAGCGGCGTCTTGTGCGTCGATGAGGCCTACGTCGATTTCGCGGATACCAACTGCATGGAACTGGCCAAGACACGGCCAAACGTGCTGGTCATGCGGACCCTGTCCAAGGGTTACTCGCTGGCCGGCCTGCGGTTCGGGTTCGCGGTCGGACACCCCGAATTGATCGCCGGTCTGGTGAAGGTCAAGGACAGCTACAACGTCGATGCCATCGCCATCGCAGCAGCCTCGGCCGCGCTGGCGGATCAAGACTACTACCAGCAGACGCGGCGGAAGGTCATCAGCGAGCGGCAACGACTGGCGACGGAACTGGAGAAACTCGGCCTGTCCTGCCTGCCCAGCAAGTCGAACTTCCTGTTCGCTTGTTCCGTTCGGCCGACGGCAGGCCAGTTGTACGAATCGCTCAAGGCCCGCGGAATCCTCGTCCGATACTTCAACAGCCCGGGCATCGATGATCGTTTGCGCATTACCGTCGGCACGCCCGAGCAGAATGACGCCCTCATCGCCGCTCTCAAGGAGTTGGTGTCGTGAGCAAGAAACCACAGCAGAGAAAAAGGGGACGCGCCTCTTTTGTAGATAGCACCCGAAGGGCCGCTTCGCGGCAAAAGGGCCCCGTCCCCTTTTTTGCGCGCAAGGCGCTTGTTCGACGGTCCACCAAGGAAACCCAGATCGAGGTTGCCATCAACCTCGACGGCACCGGCAAGGTCGCCGTCGAAACCGGCGTCGGCTTCTTCGATCACATGCTCAACCACATCGGACGGCACGGGCTGTTCGACCTGGCGGTCAGAGCCAAGGGCGACCTGCACGTCGATCATCACCACACGGTTGAGGACGTCGGCATCTGTCTGGGCCAGGCCCTCGCCCAGGCCGTCGGCGACAAGAAGGGAATCCGCCGTTACGGCTTCTTCATCGCCCCGATGGAGGAGTCCCAGGCAATCGTGGCCATCGATCTCTCCGGCCGTACGGCGGTCGTGTACAACGTCAAGTACCGCGGCTCCAAGATCGGCGACTTCGACGTCGAACTGGTCGAGGAATTCCTCCGCGCCCTGGCGGCCAACGCCAAGATGAACCTGCAGGTCACCGTCCCATTCGGCACGAACAACCACCACGTCGCCGAGGCCATCTTCAAAGCCCTCGGCAAAGCCCTGCGACAAGCAGTCGAAATCGACCCGCGAGAGGGGTCTGTTCCTTCAACCAAGGGCACCCTCGCGTAAGATCCGCGCTCGCGGAGCATCGATTCCAATCACCGAACTCCAGAATGTAGGGCAGCGTCGAGCGAAGCGAGACCTGCCGTCTTTGTGGGATTTCGCGTGCCTTGTGCACGTGTTCCTATTGGCGGGTTTACTGGGCCTTGCATGGAGTACCGCATTCAGGGCAGATGCCGCTGACGTTGCCTGTGAGGTTGTACCCGCATTTCTGACAGCAATAGGACGGAAAGGCCTTCGGGCTGGGATAGAACCAGTGCCTATAGGCGGCAGCAGCCCACAAGCCTACGACAAGCACAAAATGGCAAGGCGGGGGATCTATCTCCCGATCCGTCAGGACCTCGAACAATGAGTACGCGAGAAACCCCAATGATCCCAGGAGCGCGCTCCATTTGACTGCCGCCGAGGTCCGGACATACAGAAGAACCGCAGGAGTACCAAGAATCAACAGCACCCAGAAACAAGCCATGGCCACGCAGTTATTGTGTCTCGTCGGGCGGACAGGAGCAAGGCACTGCCCTGCCAGACCGCATTGAGGCAGTTCACGATTGATTGTAGCGAACTGATCTGCCCTGAATATGGCGACGGTATGCCGGGGCAAACCCTACATGGGGCCTACAATGGTGCAGGGACCGGCGGCCGGACTCGTGTTCATCTGGAGGATTTGAGATGATTACCGTCAAGCGAGTGTACGACCCGCCGAAACGCGATGACGGCTGCCGCCTGCTGGTCGATCGGCTCTGGCCTCGGGGCGTCAAGAAGGATGCGGCCCACTTGGACGGCTGGGCCAAGGATGTGGCCCCGAGCGACAAGCTGCGACAGTGGTTCGGACACGATCCGCGCGAATGGGACGAGTTTCGACGGCGGTATTTCGCAGAGCTGGATCACAAACCTGAGGCCTGCCGGTCGATCGTGGATGCGGAGAAACGCAAGAAGAAGGTCACGCTGCTGTTCGGGGCCAAGGACACCGAGCATAACAACGCCGTGGCGCTGAAGGAGTATCTTGACTCGACGCGGCGGCGGAAATGATCTGAGGCATGTGACGGCGTGCAGAGCACGCCCTGCCTGGCTCGTGCAGGGCATGTTTACGCCGAGCGGCGCTGGGCGTGAGCCAGTTCGAGCCCCTCGTCAATCTCCAAGGCTGCATTGAACATCCGCTCGGCCTTGCCGAGGTTGCCTCGCTGCCGACAAACGCTGCCGATGTTGGCATAGTTGGCGGCCATGCCCTTGACATCGCCAATGCGCTCGTCGATTTCCAGCGCCCGGTCGAAGACCCGCTCGGCTTCCTCCAAAGCACCCTGCAGTTGCTGCACGGTGCCCATATTGGTGAATGCCATCGCTCGCCACTCGTCCTCCGAAGACAGGACAAGAATCTTCTGGTACGCCTCCTCGGCGTCAGGCAGCTTATCCAGCAGCAGGCAGGCACGCCCGAGACGGCAAAACGCATCCAGATCACCGGGCACCAGGCGAGTGACCTCCTGCAGATTGCTCCGGGCGCACTCCCAATCGTGGCGGATTTCGGCAACGCCGGCGATCTCGCGGCAGATGGCGACATACGCAGTCGCATCCTCGCGAGTCTTATAGCCCCGACGATCAGCTTCTGCGACCAGGAACTGCTGCAACGGCTCGACATCCAGTTGGCCACGAGCAGCTTGCGCCGCCGCCTCTGCTTCGGCATCACCAGCCTGGGCGAGTGAGTCTGCGCGGGACAAGGCTGCATCCAGCCGATCAATGAGCCGATCAGGCTCTGATCGCAACATGCGCACGGTCACCTTCGGGATCGCCGAGGATGCCGGCACCGCCGCGTATCGTTCCAAGATCTTCGTCAAAGTCTCCTGGTCCGGAACTTGCTTGTTACGCTTAAACGGGGCCGGCGGCGGGAATTTCGGCAAATCATCATTTCGGCGTCGACGTCCTCTCAGCGAGGGCTCCGGCTTGACAATCTCATCCCCCACCGCATCGGCATCCGGCGGGCTGCGGTGTTGCAGGTACTCCAGAACAGCAAACAGAATCGCCGCCACGCTGAAGACGGCCACGAGCCACGGAGCGTGCGAGATCACAAAGGTCGCGGACGACTGGCCGCCGAAGTACCCCTTGGTGTGCAGGAGATACACCCCAACCACACCGCCGACCGTCATCAGAGCCAGCCAGGACATCCGCCGGAAAAACCGCGCCGGATTGCAGAACCACACCACCATGTAGGCCGCCACGAACGTGACAAGAACATGTTGCCCCATCTTTGGGCCGCGCGGACCAAAAAAGGCATAGAGCCCGCCCGCGAAAGCCGCGGCGATCAGTGCGGTACGCCACCAACGGTGATGCGGCGCAACGTTGGCCGCGAGCTTGGACGACGAGGAAGGTCGCGTGGGTCGAGACATATGCCCTCAGCATCGGCAGCCGGCCGCCGGAACTGAAGGGTCCGAATATCCTCAGCCCTTGACCGCCCCCAGTTGAATCCCGCGCACCAGGTACCTCTGGAGAATCACGAACAGAACAATGAGAGGCACAACGTTCATAACTGTTGCGGCCATCATGAGTTCCGTCTGCCGGCCATACCCCGCCCCACCCAGGTTCTCAAACCACATCATCCCCACCGGCAAGGTACGGAGATGGTCGCTCTTGACCATCACTAAAGGCCAGAAGAACGACGCGTAGTTGCCCAGGAAAGTGAAGATCGCCAAAACGATAAGTCCCGGCCGCGACAAAGGTAAGATCACTTCCACGAAGACCTGCCAGCGGCTGGCCCCGTCGATCTCAGCGGCTTCATCCAGACTGGTCGGTATGGTTAGCATGAATTGACGCAGGAGGAACGTTCCAAACGCGCTAAATGCCGCCGGGAGAATGAGGCCAAGATAGGAATCCAACAGGCCCAGCCGAAACATGATGTAGTAGTTCGGGATCAGCAGGACGACCGCCGGAATCATCACCGTCGCCAGGTAGGCCAGGAAAACGAAATCCCTCCCCCGCCATTGCAGCCGGGCGAAGGCATACGCGGCCATGGCACTGGTCACCACCTGCAAGAAGGTCACCCATGAGGCAACGAACAGGCTGTTGAAATACCAACGGCCGAAGTGAATGGGCAATCTCTCGCCCTTGGTATCGGGTGCGAGGCTCAGCACGATAGGATAGTTGTTCCATTTCCACTCACCCGGCATGAAATCCGGCTTGTCCGCCTCGTGCGGCGGCTTGAAGCTCGCCAGCAACATCCATACGAACGGCACAGTCATGGATGAGGCCAAACCAATCATCACGATCGTCTTGATGACCGTCCAAGCCGGCGACCGCCCCTCAACCGCCCCACTGCTGGCCTTGCGAGCCAGCGGGTCCTCTGCAAGCATGCCGATCGAAACGGGGTCCATCTCGTCCTCACGCATTGATCTGGCGGCTGCCGAACCGCCACTGAACCAGCGTCACCGCCAGAATCATCACAAACATCGTCCAGGCAATCGCTGAAGCCAGCCCCAGCCTGAAATCAGAGAAGCCCGTCAGATAAATGTAGAAACCAAGACTGATCGTGGTTTCCGCCGGGTTGCCCTCCGTCATAATCTTGGCCTGCTCAAAGCCCCCCTGAAGCCCTCCGATGATGCTCATGATCACGATGAAGAAGGTCGTCGGGGCCAGTTGAGGCCAGGAAACATGCCAGAACGTCTTCCATCGCCCCGCGCCGTCGATCATCGCCGCTTCATAGAGATCCTGCGGGACGTTCGCCAGCCCCGCGAGGTACAGGAGCATGTTGTTGCCGCCGACGGTGGCCCAGATGCCCATGATCACAATGGCATCGCGAGCACCGAGACCGAAGTTTCCCGCCGCAGGCAGGCCGGTTTGCGGATCCAGGCACAAGAGATTGGCCGTGCTGCCCAGCCAGTCGGGCGGATCGATGTCCAGCCCGATCATGGCAAACAGGGCGCGCAGCGACGCATTGATGGGTCCCGAATCCGGCCGGAACATCAGCTTCCACAGTATGTACTGCGCCACGCCGGCGGTGAAATACGGCAGGTAGAACAACGTTCGCAGGCCAACCCGGTTGAAGACCATCGCCACGACCGCGCTGACTCCGATGATCGCCATAGCCAGCCCTGTTGTGGTGCGCCCGGTATCCGCACACACCACCACTCCCGCGCACGTGACCGCGAGGCTCGCCCCAATCAACAACCCGCGTGCCCGCCGCGAACCCAGGTAGATCGGATCACTCAGCAGCACCGCCAGCAGCAGCGAGCCGGCAATCGACACGGGCATGCCGAGCATGAAGTACAGCGTCGTCCCGAAAGCCTTGCGGAAATCCTTTGCCTCAGGCCCGCTCAACAACCGCTCGAAGTTCTCGAAACCCACGAATCCAAACGGTTCTCGCTGGGCCAGGTCCCAGTTGGTGAACGCCATCACCAAACTGAACACGACCGGCGCGGCCACAAACACCGTGAAGCCGATCATGTTCGGCAGGAGAAAGAGCATCGCCCACCCGAAATCCCGCCGTGATCGACGTGACAGCCGCTCCTCCATCAGCGGTGCCCCCCCTTCGGCGGATAGTCGGCCGGGTCGAACTCTCGCCCCGTTCGCCGCTTGTATTCCTCGCGCATCGATGCGTAGCGCGTCAGACTGACTCGCATTTCCTCGTTGATTTCGTCGGTCAGGGCCCGGCACATCTGCTCCGGCGTTGTCTTGCGGTCGCTCATCACTGCCAGGTGCCGATTGAATATCCGCTCCACCCGCGTCGTCTGAATAAACGGCGGGAAATGGTTGCTGCGACCCCGCTTGATTGCCTCAATGAACAAGTGGTTGAAGTCCTCCTCCGGATGATCGGCGTCGTCAAGAAACCGCTCGTCCTGGCCCACTCTTGGCGAGGGCGGCAACGCATCCGCCGACTCGACCACGTGCCAACTGAACTCGTCCGAAGCGAGGAACTGTAAGAATCGCAGGGCCTCCTGCTTGTTCGGGCTCTTCGGATTGATGCCCACACTGAGCGCTCTTACCTCATCGGCTCCGCTTCGCATGTGTGGGAGCAGCACGGCCCCGATCTTCCCTCGCAGGTTCGGCTGCGTGCGGAACTTGACCATCCCCCACCGGCCGATCCGCAACATCGCAATCCGTTCGGTGCAGAACAGGTCGATCACGCTCGATCCCCACCCGCCCTGCGTGCCGATCGCGTTCCGCTCGGCCACCGAGGGCATCACCTGGTCCACGACCAGCATCCGATACAGAAATGTAATGGCCTCGATCGCCTCCGGCGAATCCAGCGTGCAGTAGGTCAGCGTCGGGTCGAAAAACGAGCCGCCAAACTGCCAGACCAGCCCGACGGTCTCATGCATCTCATACGTGCCGAGCCCGTAACGCGCGATTCGCCCGCTCGGATCGCGTTTTAGCAGCCGCTTGGCCACCCGCAGGCACTCGTTCCAGTCCCAATCGCTCGTCGGGTAGGGCTCGCCGACCTCGTCGAAGATCCGCTTGTTGAAGAACATCACGTTGGCGTTGACGTTAAGCGGAAAAGTGTACTGATGACGCTCGTATCGGCCGCTGGTGGGGTTGAACGCCTCGATGGATATCTCATCCAATACTTGAGGCCAGGTCTTGGTGACATCAAAACCCAATCGTGCGGCCTCCTCGTCGATCGGCTGCAATACGCCGGCTCGCACAAAATCGACCAGTTGCCAACGGCCGTAACAGTTGAACACGTCGCCGCCGACGCCCCCCTTGCACTGAACAATGATCTTCTCCACGGTGGTGTTGGCGGGATCGAGAAGCAGCCGAATGTCTGGGTTGAGCTCCTCGAACAGCCGAATACTCCCCCGGCGGGCAGGGTTGTCGTCGCTGACCCAGGTGATGACTGTCCGGCCGTCATCCGACGGGTCGGGCACGATCGCGTAGGCCAGCAGCGACCACGCGATCAGCACACCGAGAATGCCCAACAGAACCCACTTCATGCTGCTCTCACAAACCCGAAGAATCTGAATACCGTTCGCAGATCAGGTTGCACTGACCATGATCGGGCATGCACCAATTCTCTTACCACGACGCGTTTACGCCGGCCATTCAATTAATCCGTTCCACCGCCGCGATCGTCCCAGTCTACCAGCCTCACCTACCATGGCCAGTGGACCGACGAAATGCCAGACAAGACAGGGCACTCCTCGGGCTTGCGGCCGGCCGGGCCGGCGGCGATACTGCCAACGACGCCGGCTGGGGAAGCCCGAGATCCGGATCACACCTCTTGAGCGAGGCCGCATGAGCAAGATGGAGATGAGGCCGTTCACCGGTTCGGACCTGAAAAAGGTGCTGGCCATCTGGAATCGTGCCCTGAACAAAGACCCCATGACCGAAGGGCGATTCGTCCGGTGGGTTCTGGCCGATCCCGACTACTGGGCAGGAGATGACTCGGGCTTCTTCGTGGCCGTGCAGGACGGCCATCCGGTCGGCTTCCTGAGAGCCATCATTAGGCGGACGCCCAACGACCGGGCGGGCCTTGAACCCGAACTCGGCTGGATTCCCGTCGTCGCGGTCGATCCGGCCTGCCAGCGGCGCGGCATCGGCTTGGCACTGCTCGAGGCGGCTTTGGACTGGTTCCGCAAACACGGCCGCCGGCGGCTCTGGGTTTGCGGCAACAGCGGCTCGGCTCCCGGATACGTCTTCCCCGGCGTGGACAAGGACGATTATCCGGGCGGGTTGGCGTCGTTCGCCAAAGCCGGCTTCCGCGTCCACCGCGGCTCCGTGGCCATGTCCCGCGAAGTGGTCAACTTCGATGTCGATGAGTACCGCCGACAGGCATGGGAAATCGGCAAGGACGTCCGAGTGGGCACCGTACAATCCGAGCAGGTCTCAGACTTCTTCGAGTTCCTGGCCGACGCCTTCCCCGGCGACTGGAACACGGCCGCACGGGCCAAGATCCGCGCCGGGCTTCTGCACGAGATTCTGGTCGCCATCGTGGACGGGCGGATCGTCGGCTACTGCCAATGGGAGGGCGAGCACTTCGGACCGTTCGGCGTGCGAACCGAATACCGAAACCGGCGGATCGGAGCCAAGCTGTTCGTCGAAGCCGTTCAGAAGATCCGCGAAGCCGACGGGCGAACTGCATGGTTCAACTGGGCCGAGGACGACGCCGCACGCTTCTACGGCCGGTTCGGCCTGACCGCAACACGACGATACTCCATTTTCGTGAAGGAGTTGTGACCCGGCTTGAGCAGACGCGCCGGACGCAATAGCAGCCGATGAGCAGGTATCTCGACTCCATCATCGTCGCGGGCTACTTCATCGCGGTCTTCGTGGCCGGTGCCCTCCTCGCCCGGCGATTCGCTCGACGGGAGACATCGGAGTTCCTGACCGGGGGGAGGACCTTCCGGTGGTGGCAGACCGGCCTCACGCTGCTGGCCTTCGCCGTCGATCCGACGTACATGGGCATGGCGGGCATCGCATTCATTTGGGGAATGTACGTATCGCAGTGGACCGGCGTCCACATCTGGGTGACAAGCTGGGTGGCCGCGATGTTCCTCATCCCGATCTACTGGCGCACGCGGATCGTGACCACGCCCGAGTATCTGGAGAGGCGGTTCAATGCACGGTGCCGTGCACTGTTCTCCGTACTGATGGCGGCGATCCTGGTGATCATTCTCGCCAGCGCGATCTACCTCGGCGCCCTACTGGTCACGAAGCTACTGGACTGGCCGCTGTCGGTCAGTGTCGCAGTCATTGCGATCGTGTGTACGTTTTATGTGGTCGTCGGCGGGCTGCGCACGGTGCTCTCGCTGGATGTGTACCAGGGTGCGATCCTGCTGGTGACGCTGATCGTCGTCGCGTGGCGGGTGCTGGCCGAAATCGGCGGGCTCGGGGCTTTGGCGGCGATCCAGGATCCGGGCAAGGCCGGCGTTCCGATCAGAAGCATGACGCCGCCGCTGGACCTTGGCCTGCGGTCCGGAACATTCTTTCCGTTACCGGCGATCCTCGTCTGGGCAACCGTGGCCGGCCTGTCCTGGATCGCCTGCAACTTCGGCATGGTGCAGCGACTGCTCGCCTCGCGGACGGAGCGGGATGCACAGAAGAGCCTGCTCTTCCTCGCCGTGCTCGCCAACATCGCCTGTTTCCTGACGTTTGCTGTCGGGGCGGCCATGCGCAAGCTGCATCCCGGCCTGCCGGCCGACCAGGCCTTCATGGAAGTCATGCTCACCATGTTTCCCACGGGCGTCCGCGGGTTGCTGGTGGCGGGCATCATGGCGGCGTTGCTGTCTTCGGCGGACGGCCTGCTCACCGCCTCCGGCACCCTGATCACCCAGGACATCTACCTGCGATTCCTGCGACCCCACGCGAGCCAGCAGCAAGTGAAGCTGGTCACGCGGGTGCTGGAAGTCGTCGCCATGGTGCTCTCGCTGAGCCTCGTCCCCGTCGCCATGCGGGCCCAATCGGCTGTCACCTTCGTTCAGGACTTTTTCGGCGATCTGATGGGCGTCGTCGTGGCGTTGTACATCGTAGGTGTGTTCTCCCGCCGGGCCACGGCCGGGGCGGCGTTCTTCGCCATGATTACGGCCATCGCCCTGGCCGTCGGGCTGCACATCTGGAGTGACTGGAATTTCGCGTACCGCGGCTTCGTTTCGTTCGTCTACGCGGTCGTCGCGACGATGGTCCTTAGTTGGTTCGAGCCGCCCCCTGATCCGGCGCGGCTGGTCAATCTGACCGTCCACACGCTCGAGGACGTGCGCGGACCGTGGATAGGGCTCAAATCGTGGCCGGGGCTGTGGAAATGGGCCCTCGGGATCAGCATCGGCTGGTTTGCGTTCACGGGTATCTGGGAGTGGTACGGGCGAACGTAGGAGCGGTCTCCGACCGCGATCTTGACGAGCCACGGGGTTTATCCCCGTGGTTCCGGACCGGCAGGATAAACCTGCCGGCTCGTCAAGACCGCGAATCGGGCTCGGAGAGCCGTCCTACGAAGGCGGGGGAGCGAATTCGGACCGGAGATACCATCATGAGTAACAAGAAACACATTCTGGCGATCGGGGCACATATCGGCGACGCCGAAATCACCGCCGGCCTGCTCATCACCAAGTATGCCGCTGCCGGCCACCGCGCCACCATCCTGCACATGACCGCCGGCGAAAAGGGCAACCCACGGATGGACCACCTGGAATACGCCAAGCAGCGAATCCGCGAAGCTGAGGCCGCCGCCCGCAAGATGGGCGCCGCCGAATGCATCGTCCTCGACCATCCCGACGGCGAACTGCAGTCCGACGAGAAGACCATTCACGAGATGTGCGACCTCATCCGGCGGCTGAAACCGGACATCATCCTGACTCACTGGCGTGGTTCATTCCATCGCGACCACCGGGCAGCGTATACCATCACCATGGAAGGCGGCTTCCTGGCCGCCCTCCCGGGCATCAAGCGAGCCGAGCCGGCACATCTGATCCGCGGCCTGTACTACCTGGAGAACTGGGAGGACCTGGAGGACTACCAGCCGAACCTGTGGATCGACGTCTCGGAGGTCTTTGACACATGGGTCGCCGCCTGCCGCGAGCACCAGCTTCTTCGCGGCGAGATCTCCTTCAACTACCTGCACTATTACACCGGCCTGGCCGCCAAACGCGGCTGCGAAATCGGCGTCAAGTACGCCGTCACCGTCAGCCTGCCACCCATCTCACGAATGAGAAAGGTCGACTGGCTGCCCATCGATACCGAACCGGTGCTGGTGTTCTAGGGCTCTCGGGACTCAACTCCCCACGAATGGAGCAAGGAAAGCGGTGCAGAGCCCTTACGCTCGTGAGCACTACCATCCTTGAGGATGCTCGGGATAGCAGTCTCTTCTCAGCCACTGGCCGGCGTCCCGGCCGACAAACCATCGCACAAGCAAAACGGAGACGAATATACTCCCAAAGGTGAGCATTTCGAGCCCTGTGACCTTGACTGTGTGAAAATCGATACAAGGCAGGCGATGGTGGAGGTTGTCCAACCAGGGGATTGGCAAAGCCAGACGAGCTCTGCTGAAAGGCCAGAAAATGGCGAGACCGCGACCGTGGTTGTAGAACGAGTCAAGAAGCAAATGACTCAACCAAGCACCCGCGCCACCAAGCATGATGCGCCGACCACCAATCAGGCGGCGAGCACGCGGCAAGCATGCCAGGAGCACAGTACACAAAGCGATCAACATGGCGTTGACAAAGAGGCTGTGACTGATGTCGTAGCGATCATGCCCCCAGCCGGAAAAACGAGCGTCCGGCACATTTGCCAGCAAGACAAATGAGGCGATCAGTAAAGCTTTCGTCCGCCGTCGTGCCGTAGAAGGCATAACAGCAGCCGCGATCGTCGCGCCGATAATGCTGTGGCCCACAGGTGTCATGGTTCGCCTTTCACACAAGAAGCGATACGCCGAGGGGACTCCTCCTGAGGCAACTTCGCCTGTGTTCAATACGCAACACGACCCGGCTGTGTTCGGGGCGCCGTCGATTGATGTGAGGTGCGTTCATCGTGCCTTCATCAGGGAAGGTCCCCTTCGCCTATGCATCGTCTCGCGGTCAGAAGCGTTCGCCATCGTGCTCGCGTGCCGCCAGTTCTGAGAAGGTGGGCTATGTCCCCACCTCCTCCCAACGGGCCGTCAGCCCCCTTTGTGCACCAGCACCGGCCGCAATCGCCTCTGGAGCCGGACCAGTTCTCGCTGAGCACGCATGACGACCTCGATGTCCTTATAGGCCGACGGGGCTTCCTCACGAGGCCGTTCCGCGAATCGCCCGTCGAAAGACACCCCTTCAAGATCTCTGAGTAACTGCCTCGTCGAAACGCGTCGCCGAGCCTCATGACGTGCCATACGACGGCCGGCGCCGTGTGAGCTTGAACGAAGCGCCGCCGCACAACCCCGCCCGGTGACATGGAAGCTCGCCGTGCCCATCGAGCCGGGAATGATGCCCGGCTCCCCTTCCGCGGCCGAGTTCGCCCCTTTGCGGTGAACCCGAATTACGACTTCATCGCGAACAGGCAGCGCAACCGTTTGAGGAGTCTCGTCTGCGTGGGATCCTTCCTGTCCAGGAAGTTGCCCCAGTAGAGAATGCTTGAGCGGCGGGCGTCGTGGCGGACCCGTGCGAGCAGCTTCTCGACGCGCTTGACGCACTCCTTCATCACCTTGCCGCCCTTGCCCGCCCCGGTGTTGACCACAACCACGTCCGACTCGACAAGGGCGTGGTAGTCGGGCTGAAGCTGAATCCGCGAGGCGATTTCGACACCCAACGGAGAATTGAGGAAGCCGCGGACTTGTGACTCGGCAATCTCAAGTCGTTCCACCGCCGACTGTGCAGGCCCGGTTGACATTGCTTCGTGGTGCGCCACGCCTACCCCGTCGTCGAAACAGGCGGAATTGAACAAACCGAAGATCTCCGATGCGAACGAGGCCGTGTCCTGCATGACCTGCTGCAAGGCATGAGTCGCCTCGCACGTGTCTCGGAACACCTGATGAACGTCAGAAGGCGGGGGCATCACGAAAACGCGGTAGTCATAAGGGTACGCGTGCCGAAGAGACGGATCTCCGTCAGCCTCTATGATCGCGAAGCCATAGCGGTCGAGCTTGCGCACTTCGCGTAGCCCGTCCGGAAGAGTCTCAAACACCCTTTCCGGAGTATAGCTGACTGTAAAGGACGACGCCCAAATCGGCGCAGGATCATCGTCCGCCTGCTCGACAGGGACAATGGCATTGGTGTGTCCGTCGTCCGACCTATGTGTGCGAAGGTAGTGGGCGGGCCGGTCGAGCACTTCGCCCGCAATTAGACGGGCCAACAAGCTCTTCCCGCCTCCGCACGGACCGCTGATCAACAAAGTCTCCACCGGCATGTCGTGTTACCCATAGCGGACCGCTCTTGAAAAGGAAACATCCCAAGCGAAAGGGCCCGATATCAATTCTACTCACGAGAATATCGATTCTCTACTGCCGGAAGGTTGAGTTTCGTTTCTCAGGAAATCAGCGGGCAGTGTTTCGTAGCCTATTGCCCGATATATGGTTAGCGAGACTCCGGTCCGTCGGTTCTGCGGACGGCTGGTGCGGGACTCCTCCTTCGGCCACGCCGGTTGGGTCGTTGGCGCAAGTAAAACGAGGCCTACCGAGCCCGACCGAGCCCCAGGCTGATGATCCGCTGGATAAGCTGCTCGTAGGAAATGCTCACCGCCCGGGCGGCCTCGGCGAAATCCTCCCCACGGGCCAACTGCGGATTGGGATTGGCCTCCAGCACATACACCTGCCCCTCGGCGGTCATGCGCATGTCGATTCGGGCGTAACCCTTGAGCCCCAGGTTCCGGTAGATCCGCTTGCATAGCCTGAGTATCCCCTTCACCGCCTCGGGAGCAAGGTCCTTGGCTTCGGACGTCTCCACTCCGAGCTTCTTCTGGTACCCCAGATCGAACTTGACCTTGGCCGTCGCGATCAGGGGAACATCGTCGCCCGCCTTGGTGAATTTGAGCTCCCAGATCGGGAATACCTCGAGCCGGCGATTGCCCAACACGCTGACGTAGAGTTCCCGCCCCTCGATGTACTCCTCAGCGATGGCATCCGTGCCCACCCGGTCATGGATGAACGCCACGCGTTCCTTGAGTTTCTCATCATCGTCCACAACCGAGGCCTGGGCGATGCCCAGCGAGGCTTCTTCAACCAGTGATTTCACAAACAGCGGGAACTTGAGACGATTTGGCCGCTTCACGGCCTTGCGCCTCGGGAAAACGGCGAACGCCGGCACCCGAACCCGGTGGTAGCTCAGAATCTTCTTCGATAAGCCCTTGTCGCGGGCGAGGATCAGCCCGCGCGGAGAGCAACCGGTGTACGGCAGCTTCAACAGCTCCAGATAGCTCACCACGTTCTGGTCCATCACCGCTTCGCCGTCAAATTCCTCCAGCAGGTTGAACACGATGTCGGGCTTCCACTCGTCGATCGTCTTGCCCAGAGTGCTCAGATCGCTCTGAATACCCAGCAACCGCACTTCGTGCCCCAGTGTGCGGCACGCGGTGATGACGTCATACTCGGTCTTGAACGGCGCAATCTCGGCCTCGGTCAGCCCCTCGATGCTGTCGGGGGGGACCAAATCCTTGTGCATGATCGCCAGAACACGCTTCTTCTTCATGGCTCACATAATCAGCAACCGCCGACGCCCGCTGTGAATGTAGTTCATCGTCTCAACCGTCAGCAGTATGGCGAAGTCCATTTTGATCTGCTCGCGCGGCCCTTGCACGTACAGATTCAACTCCTGGCACCGCGCGACCATCTCTCGCATGACCAGATCCAACGTATACTGATACTCCCGCGTCCAGCGCGACACGATCCGCCGGACTTCGGCACGATGGCGGCGAATGAATGACGCTGCGGATTCTCGTTGCGGACTGTCACCCGTACCGTAGAAGAGTCTGCGCAGGTCGCGGTCGTAGAAGCCCGGCAGACCCTCTCCGTACCGAGACCGCTTCTGCTCGTAGTACTCACGCAGCGTCTTACGGATCTTCGACAAAGGGTCCATAACCTTGCGGGAGGTGACCACCGGCGGTTTCCCGGCGATCTCCTGCATCAGCTCATCTACATACTCAAGTTTTTTGAGTGCCGGCCAGCCCTGGTAGCGCCTTCGCCACCACGCTTTGGGCCGCAGCCAGACCGCGAAGGTCTCGGCAAAATCCTCGTCCGGATGGCTTTGTGCGTACCAGTGGTCAAGATGCAGGACGTATCTCCTGCTATCGGGCTTGGGGACGTATCGCTCCGGATACGGCTGCGACGACTTGCCGAAAAGCTGCTGCCAGCGGCGACGGCGGTGAAACAGATACGCGTGGTCGATCGCGTGCCCGACCTCGTGGCGCAGGATGCGCATGCACCACTTGTAGGTGCCCCCCTCGGCTTCGAGCATCTGGCTTCGTTCCAGGCGCGCCAGTCGTGGGTGAGCCAGATAGAAGGGAATAGCCGCCCCTGGAATGCCGTCCGGCGTGAACCACTCCTCCCCCAGCCAGAAGTGTGGCCGAAAGCGGATCTGTCGTTGCTCCAACTCCTGGTAGATCCGCTCGATGCAGTGCTTGATCGGCCTGCGCGACAGGCCCACTCCCAGATCACACAATCGTATGTCAAGGAGGCGATCCTCAGGATAGTTGCTCCACACATGAGGTGGAAACCGCCGCGATTGGCCTCGGCGCTTGCGTCTTGACGGCCCTGACTTGCGTACCATCGTTCAATCCATCCGCACTCGGAGCACGGCGAGCATCGATGACCGTACGTGTTTAGCGTGCAAGACAGCGGGTCAGGCACTTTTTGCCGTCTTTCTCGCGCCGCCGAGCCCCCGCCTGACTGAGCCAACCACTCCAGATTGCACGGCCAACCGCATTTGAGCAAAAAGAGCCAGACCCCAGTACGCGAAAAACGTACCGATGACCGCCGGCAACCGCGCCTCCTGTTGATCCCATATATCGGTCCTGCGCAGGACGATCGTAACAGCCAGCTTGGCAACATGCGAGCGAAGAAAGCAGCTGTCATCCAGATGTCAGCGAGGTGGCGCATTTTCGTCGCCCACCCGGTTTTCAATACTGTTGGAGAGCTTGAGGTGGCAAGGCGCATAAAAATGGGAAGTGCTGCCGTGGCGCGGGGCACTTCCCACATTGTGTTGTCGTTCTTCCATACAAGCGAAGAAGCGACCGCCGCAGCCTCGCACTGATGGGGCCGTTCCCGGCACACACTGTCAGGCGGCAACCGCGGCTGATGTTTGCTTCGGCTTACTTCTTCTTACGAGTAGCCTTCTTGGCTTTCTTGGCCTTCTTGGCTTTCTTCTTTGCCACCGAAATGTCTCCTTTCTAGTAGCAGGCCTAAACGGACATCTAAACGCTTGTCAAAGAACCTTGGCGTTTCCAGAGGTTTTCCTGCAAAAAGTCCTCAAGTTTGAACGCCGTTTTTTTATATCGACCGATCGCGCGGGTACTCTTTACTATTTTCACTTACCGATGCAGAAGTGAGAGAAGATTCGACCCAGCAGTTCCTCGGTTGCAACCTCCCCGACAAGCAGCGAGAGCGCGTTGATCGACTCGCGAATCTCGATTGCGAGCAACTCGGCGGCGTTCATGACACTGGAGCAATCCTCGCACAGGTGGCGCGCGCGGCGCAGCGCGTCATATGCGCTGCGAAGCGACTGACGCTGGCGGTCGGAGAGCGTCAGAATCTCGGCTGCGCTCGATCCACCGGCGGCAAACACGGTCCTGCCGATCTCATCTCGCAGCGAATCCACACCCTGCCCCGCGATCGCACTGACAACATGCACCGGTGTAGGCCCTCTCAACTGTCCTGCCAGGCGATCAAGCTCCGTCGGCAGGGCCAGGTCTGCTTTGCTCAGGACAACGCACATCGGGCGAGGGGGCAGGGCACGTCGCAGCGATTCAAGTGTTTTTCGCGGCGAATCCGTCGCGTCGACGACCAGAATCAACATGTCGGTTCGCCGCATCGAGCGGCGAGCAGCGACCTGGGCCTGCGCGTCCGGGTGTGCGGCCTTTTCATCGATGAGCGCACCGGCCTCGACATCCAACCCCGCGGCGTCCAGCAGCATCACTTCACCGCCCGGAACGCTCAGCGGGGCCGAGAGCACATCGCGCGTGGTGCCCGGCATGGCCGACTGAATCGCCCGATCCATGCCGGTGAGGGCGTTCATCAGCGTGCTCTTCCCGGCGTTGGGCCGCCCCACAAGCATCACTTCCGGCAGAGTCTCAAGCCGCTCGATCGATGGGGCGTGATGAATCAGCGAGGCCAGCTCTTCCGAGACGCGGCTGGCCACCTCGACCACCCTTGCGGGCGTCACGAACTCAACCGCTTCTTCGGAGAAGTCGATCTCCGCTTCGATGAGGGCCAGCAGGTCGACAAGTTGCTCGCGGAGCTCATTGGACCGGCGACTCAAACGGCCATGCAGAAGGGCCTCCGACGCGCGAAGCTGCGAATCGTTGCGGGCATGGATGATCGCCGCGACACCCTCGACGCGCGTCAGGTCCATCGCCCCGGAGAAAAACGCCCGGGCGGTGAACTCGCCAGGCTCGGCCGGCCGTGCGCCGGCAGTCGTCAACCGCTCCAGAATCGCGGCGAGCACTGCGGGCGAGCCGATGGTGTGAAGCTCGACCACATCCTGGCGCGTGTAGCTGGCCGGCCCACGAAACGTGTATGCCTCGGCGGGCACTGCCGCCGTCGCTTCCATCCACAAGCGACCGGCAACGCGGCGGTGGCCCGGCAGCTCCGTCAGAGATCGCCCGTCACCACAGGTAAACACACCCGCGGCCAAGCCGAACGCACCCGGCCCGCTGAGGCGAATGATCCCCCGCACTCCGGTCCCGGCCGGAGACGAAACGGCCACGATGGTGTCGTCCAACTGGTGGAACATCGCACACATGATACGCGATTGGGCGGGGAGTCTGTTAGTCTGTTGGTCTATTGGTCTGTTGGTCTATTGGTCTGTTGGTCTATTGGTCTGTTGGTCTATTGGTCTGTTGGTCTGTTGGTCAGCCAGTCTGTTGGGGTGCCATGCTTCCGGGATCCCAGACTGCTGAGCCGTTGCGTCCGCGACTGGCTGGGGATCTCACATTGCAGATTTCGGATTGCAGACGGAATTGACCGCCCTTAGCATACGGGTCGGGCCATACGGATACCTTCAATGGAAGTACACGGGCAATCTGATGTTGCGAAACCGACGAGGTGTCGGCTGTGACATCACTGCAGGCTGATTCCGTCCCGCATGACGACGCCCTCGCTCACGCATCATGCCTTCACTGCGGCTACCCCCTCCGCGGGCTCACCGAGAATCGCTGCCCGGAATGTGGTACGCTTTTCGATCCGCAGCAGATGACCCGCAGCTATCTGCCGGAATGGCCGCGGCTGGTCGTCTGGGATCTGACGGCCTGCTGCGTTGCCGTTTCTCTTCAACTGATATCGCTGGTGCTGGAGGCCCTCAGTACCAATCGTCCCATCTTGTGGCACCTGCTGGTCGGCAGTGAGCACAATTCCCTCATTCTGTTCGACTCCGTGACAACGATTCTGATCGCCCCTTTTGCCATCATCGGGCTGATACGCAGGGTAGACTGGGGCCGCAAGATCGCCGTCGGCATGTACCTCTTGCAGTTCGCACTTTTGTTGCCTGCCTCATTCATGACGGTGTTCAGTCTCATCTCGGCCGGCATAAACGGTCAATTGGACGTGGGAGTAATCTGGTATGTCCTGCGCCTGCGGAGGCTGGCCAGCCAGCTCTGCCTCCCGTCTCTCATACTCGCCTGCGTCCTCTGCGCACGGCTCGTGCGCAAGTCTCTGCGGCGCAGCTCTCTTGATGCCCCCCGCATGCTCCCACGCAGTGTCTTCCCGCCCAGAAACGACTGGTTGCCCGTGCTCGTCGCTCTGCTTGCCGTGTCGGCACTCACATCCTTCGGCTGGCTGGTGGAGACGGCAGTCTGGCTGATACGGCTCGCCATGGACAACTCGAGTTTCGGCATCGCGTGGTGGGAGGGCACTACCTCCTCGATCTTCTGGACGCTTTTGCTCGCTGCCCAGTCCGTGTGCTTCGCGTGGATAGCCCGCGACGTCTGGCGGAATCCGGCCTCGACCCGCCGGCACCTCAAGGCTTTCTTGGCCGTGGCCGCCATCAGCGTCATCGCCGGCCAGATCATCAACCTGCTTTTCCATGACGAACTGTACTCCTTTTCGTCGCTTGAAACGGCCGTCTATGGCATACTGGGTATTCTCGCTTCCGCCCTTGCCGGGTTGTCGATACCCCTGGCCCTGTACCTCTATGCCTCGCGGGTTCTGCCGGCCGAGGCCATTGCGCGCGTAACTGAACCGCCGCAGCAGCCAACCGGCCCAAACGCCTCCGACTCGGCCGATGGCTGATTGCCGACAGCTTTGAGCCGATCCGCCCCTAAACCACAAACTTCTCCTGGCTGAGCTGCTCCAGCATGTTCTCCATGAATTCGCCGACGTTCACGGAAATGACCACGCCGATCTGGCGGGATTTGTCCTTGACCACCACCGGCTTGCACCGCCCGGCCTGCTCGCCCGAGGCAACGACCTGGAGCCCCATCTTCGATCGCATAAACAGCTTCGGCCAGAGCAGCACCCCCAACGCCACCGCGTCATGCACGATGAATGAGCCAGGGGCCGACGCCTCGGTTTTACGCTCCATGAGGAACCGGATCATGCGGGCCAGCAGGTCGCCGGCTCGCGTCCCCCCGCGCGAAAGGTGCGCGGTGTGGGACTCGTCCATCGCCACCTGGCGGGTCACATCCAGCGGTACCACCGTCAGCGGCAACCCCGCCGACAAGACCGTCGCTGCCGCCGCCGGATCGCGATAGAAGTTGAACTCGGCCCAGCGGCTGATGTTGCCCGGGCACCAGATCGCCCCGCCCATGACGATGATCTGGCCGACCTTGGTCAACACGTCCGGCTTCTCTCGCAACACCGCCGCCAGATTGGTGAGCGGCCCAAGGGCCACCACCGTCAGTGAGTGCCCGTGCTGCGCGGCCAGCTGCTCGTAAGCCTCCAGAAACCCGCCCGGCGCGAAGCCCGAAGGCACCGGCAGATCGACTCCGCCCAGACCGTCCTGGCCAAACACGTGAGTCGCATCTTTGAGGCCAGCGAGATCCTGATCCAGACCTCTGGCCACCAGGGGCAGCGATTCGGGGGACAGGCCGTTCAACAGACGTCCGATGTTGGCCGTCGCCTGATCGAGGGACACGTTTCCGCCGACACTGACCAGCCCGGCCAGCTCTACCTCACTGGAACTCAGGGCCAGCGCAATGGCCATGGCGTCGTCAACACCCATATCCGTGTCTATCAGAACCGGTCGGGACATGACGCGTCCACCGATCTGGGCGTTTCTTGACAGGCCTCAACTGACGCCCTACAGTCGCACCGCTTATTGTTGAGGAGATTGCGAGCATGGTCAATACCGGGGAACTGAGAGATCTGCACGCCCGCGCGTATCCGGGTTCGGCCGCACGGGTGGCGATTCGGGCGCCCGGGCGCGTCAACCTGATCGGCGAACACACCGATTACAACGACGGTTATGTCCTGCCAATCGCCATGTCCCAGGCACTGTATGTCACCGCCGGCCCCTCTCCGGATAACCGGATCTCCGCTCATTCCACCGCTTTCGGCGAGACTGTGGAGTTCCCCGCCGACAACCCGGGCTCGCCCTCGGAGCCGGCATGGGCCAACTACGTCCGCGGGGTTGCGGTCATGCTGATTCGCCAGGGAATCCCCCTGACGCCTTGCCGGCTCACGATCCACAGCGATGTCCCGCTAGGTGCCGGCGTGAGCAGTTCGGCCGCGCTTGAGATCGGAACAGCCCTTGCCTTGCTGGCGATGGCCGAACAGCGCGTCGACGCCATCACCCTGGCCCTGCTCGCGCGGCAAGCCGAGCACGAGCATGCCCACGCAACCTGCGCCATCATGGACCAGCTCATCTGCGTCCTCGACAAGGCCCCGCACGCGCTGACGCGCGACTGCCATTCACAAGCCTCCTTGATCCACAAACAAAACACAAACCGAATTCCAACCGTTATTATCCCATTAAACACTCCATGAGAAAGTTTGGGTAGTGCCAACTGTCATCTTTAATGAATACAAAGGTCATTGACGGTCGCCAACCCCTTGGTACGAAGATTATTTAATTGCAGTTGGGCAAAAAAGGGCTTATGGCGCCGGCGTCTTGGCGAGCTCGGCCAGGATGCCATCTTGAGCGTTTTGGAGCGCCTGCTCGGCGGGTTGGTTACCTTCAAAAAACTGCCGCAGCGTCTGGTCCATCTGGAGGCTGTAGATTGCAAATTCCGGCTGGATCGGATAGGGGACACCGCCCGAAA
>CAZTQK010000036.1:0-24110 GCA_964615635.1 uncultured Planctomycetales bacterium | reverse complement strand
TTTCAGAACCCCGAGCGTAAGCGAGGGGCCAGGCCGCAAAGCGGCCAACACCACATGGGGGCCGCTCCCTCACGGTCGCGGTTCTGAAAAAGCCATAGCGTCTCCCCGCCTAAACTGTCACAGACCCCACGACTCAATCCAGGCAGTCCGGATCCACCGGCACATCGGCACCGCTGATGCAATTCACGAAGACAGCCAGATCGGCGGCGTCCACGTCGGTGTCGCCGTCCAGAACAGCGTTCTCGCAGCCGGAGACAATCGCTCCGCCCGAGCCGGTCAGGCACACCTGGAAGTGACCGAAGTCCTCCTGGTCCACATCCCCATCGCCGTCAAAGTCGGCCGAGACCGGCGTCTCATTGGGCCCTGGCACAGCAATGCTGTAGTAGGCATCCTGGGTGTTGCCCCGCCAGTACTCGATGTTGAAGTCGGTGACCTCCTGGAATCGATACCAGATCTGGTCCAGGTGCGCGATCCGCAGCACCATGATGCTGTTGGCAATGCCGTAGGTGTGTTGGATGCTGCCGGCGGCAAACGGGTTCCGCGGCAAATGGGCATACCCGGCGTTGTCGGTAGTGAACTCGAGGTCAGGCGTATTGTCGATCGTTTTGCCGTACCAACCCGGTCCGCTGGTGGCTCGATAGATGCGGACGTTGGCGCCGCGCCGGGGCTGGCCGACCTCATCGGTGACCCGAAGGTGGTTATTGGCCGGCAGGTCGTTGAGGAACACGCCGATGTTTCCGGGGGCGTTGTAGTTCCCGCAGCAAGCCCGCTGCCCGGCGATACGGTTGAGGGCTCCCGCGTCGTACTCCGACCAGCCCTCATCGTAGCCGCCGGACATCATCTTGCCGTGCTTGTTGTAGTAGAGGACCTCGCCCCACGCGATGTACGGCATGTAAGAACTGCCGCCCACGTAGGTACTCCCCTCCCAGATCTGCACCGAGTCGTAGCCTCCGTTGTGAGCCGTGTTGTGCACGTCGAAGCCATAAGTGTCGATCAGGTAGCGGGCATGCCCCAACTCGTGCAGCAATGAGCCCTCGTAGTAAAACGGGTTGCCCATGGAATCGCTGGTGTGGTTGCTGTACATCGAGCCGTCCAGCAGCGTGGCCGGAAAGCCCCACATCAGGTCCACCGTCTTGTCACCCAGGTCGGGATGGTTGGTGGGATACCCGCCGGCCAAGGGCAGGGCCCCATCGGGTACGACAACGATCTTGTCGATCCGCACCCGATCCAGGACCCCGTTCGGCGTGGTCGGGTAGATCGCATTCGCAGAAAATTGGTTCCAAAAGCCCATCTGTCGCTGGGCCCAATCATCCCATGAATTCGAGTCGACGCCCAGGTTCTTCTGGTACAGGTGGAAGTAGTCGTAGACCGACTGCTCGACCCAGAAGCCGACGATGATTCCGTTGGTTCGGTCGACGACCTGATTGTTGACTTCGCTACTCTCGGCGATGAGGTTGTTGGGGTCGACCACCAACTTGATCCAATGATCGCCGACCTGCCAGGTCCAACTCCAGGTGACCACGCGTTCCTCATCTACTGCCAGGTTGGTCAGTGTGCCCGAAGCGACGGGGGCGTTGTCCAGCCGCCACTCATAACCCACGGAGGCCACCGTGCCGTCGCCGGTGTTCCTGATGTGCCCTCTGAAGGTGACCAGATCACCCGGAGCCGGGTTGTTTTTGGCTGCGTCGTAATCGTACCGCGGGGTGCGCTCGATGTACGCAACATCCAGGTCGGCCGTGCTCGTAGGGTCTGCTGCCGGTTCCGCGACCGGCGCCGCCAGATTGCCGGCAGGCGAGAAAGGCGGCGGGGGCGGCAGCTCCATCCCGGCAGAAGCTGCCATCGCCAGTGCGTATAACATAAGCCCCGCAATCATCGCGACACTGCCTCCCATAAAACGGCTTGAAACGCAAGCGAAGGTTCACACGGGGAATCACTTCGCTTGCGTTTCAGAGCCCGATTAACGGAACATGGTCCTCGTGGACCATTCAATTCATCACGGGTTCAGGCAGTCCACGTCACCCGGTTGCGTGCCCCGGAAGCATTGCTGCAACAGCCCGAAGTCCGCCTGATCGATGTCATCATCCGGATCCATGTCGGCAATCTCACAATCCGGGTCGGTGTAGGCAATCCCCGCTCCAGTCGCGCAGCTCTCGAAGATGGTGACGTCGTTCTCATCGACGTAGCCGTCGCCGTTGAAATCGCCGGGGATCGGCTTGACGAAGGTCAGGGCCGTCAGGGTATCCCCGACCCAGAAGTAAATGTGCTGGGCCGCGTCGCCGACGACTGGCCCCATCTGCAGGCCGCTGATCGTGTCAACGGTCCCGGTATCATACGAGAAGATCGGGGTGATCGGCGTGGCCGTGAAATCGTCATCCTTGAGTGTGCCCTCGACCTCGAAGTCCCACCCGCGGATGCTGGTCTCCGCTGCGTCCAGGTCGGCGCTCGCCGAGGCACCATCCACCGAGACGCTCACCGTTGGGGTCGCTGCTCCAAAGTCGAATCGGTACTCGATGTGCTGCCAGACCCCAGCAGTCAGCCCCACTGGCGGGTCGTAGTCATACTGGCGCGGGGAGATGATCCCGACCGGGCTCGACGAGTCCCAGGCCATGGCCCACCAGCCACTCCAACTGATGTCCTCGGCAAACCATTCGTTGTCGGTCAGGTCGTCGCGGTACTGGTCCCAGCTCACGATGACAACCGTGTCCGTGAGAGAACCGCCGATGTTGGCAAACACGCCCTGCCAACCGCCGCAGCCGCCCGCGGCATCGATCACGATTCCCTTACCGCTGCCGCCGGTCGGCAGGCTGTCCACGACTTGGACCATGCCCACGCCCGACGGGCCGCCGCCGGTATCGTCCTCCCACGTCGCCGTGCCCGTCCCGCCAGGGTTGGCTTGGCCGGGCAGATCGCCGAGGGTGTAGCTCTCAAAGCCGGCGACGTCCAGCCGCGTGGTCTCCACGCCCGTAGCCCCGTGCGTGATTTTCAGGTTGTCGATGTACACGCCCGAGTCCTCGTAGGAGGAACAGGTAACCTGGGGCTCTGTGGTGGCGTTGAACGCGAGGACCCTGGCGTTCGGTCCTTCCATGCTGCGGGTCGCCATCACGGCGATGCTGTCACCGTCCGCGTCCTTGTAGAGCCCGCCGTACATGCGGAACTCGCCGTAGTTGCTGCTGGTCGGGTAGAACGTGCTGGTGGTCGAGCCGTCACCGGTGTCGTGATATCGGATCACGTTGCCGCCGAAGCCCGCAGCGATCACGTCCGTGCCGCTGAAGTCCAGACAGCCGAAATCGTTGTACCCATGGCCGCTGCCCTCCGCGCTGTTGTTTCCAAACAGCAACCCCGAGGTTGGGTCGAAGCTGTAGAACTGCTTGCCGTCATCGCCCCACGTCGCGGTGTAGAGCCGCCCGGTGGTGGCCGAGTAGATGACGTGGCTGCGGACCGCCTTCCCGCCGTCAGCCATCCACTGCAGCGACCCGCTGTATGTGCTGGTATTGATGGCAATGCAGTAGACGTCTGTACCGTCCCCGCTGCCATCGGCGTTGAAGTACAACCCGTGGATGCCGGCTCCCAGGGCGTTGGGCACCAGGGTCATTGCCCCCTTGGCGTCGCCCCAACCGGTGTCGAGGTTCACCGCGATCGGCTTGGCCCAGACGACCGTGCCGGTGGCGGCGTCAACTTCATAGGCGGTCTTGGTGGTCGCTCCGGCGCCGACGACGTAGACTCGTCCCTCGTAGAGGACGGGCGTCAGGCGATCGCCGGTGGTGGCGAAGTTGGCGTCAGGCAGGGCCGTTGCCCAAAGCTGCACGCCGTCGGACTTCCGGAAAGCATACAGTCCCGAATCGCCAACAACGTATACCCGCCCTGTTTCACCGCCGTCACCGACCACCGGGGTGGTGGTGTCGCCCTGTCCCAGGTCAACCGGCGTCCCGGCGTCGTTGCCTTTCCAGCGAAGCGTCTTGTCCGGCGCCAGGGAGGCGAGCAGACCCTCGGTGGTCTTCCAATAGAGGTTTCCGCTCTCGTCGAACGTGATCCCGCCCCGCTCCGTCGTCCCGGTCAGGCTATCAGCGGACGCGGTGTAGGTCCAGGCCACCTGGGCGTCGTTTGACCAGCGGCTATCGAAGAGAAGTGAGGGATCATCCGAAGACTGAGTCGCATAGATGTTCCCGTGGAGGGTTCCCCACGGCTCGGCGATGTTGCTGCCGTCCGACGGCGGCGGTTGATAGACCGTGACCTGCCAGAGGTCCGTCGCGCTGCCGGCCGTGTTCGTGGCTTGCACCTCGAACGTGAAAGTCTGCCCGGCCTGGGCTTGCGTTGGCGTCCAGCCGCTAACCAAGCCGTTGCTGTCGATGTTGGCCCCGAGAGCCCCCCCTTGGAGCAGGGTCCAGGTCACCGTCTCGCAGGAATCGACCAGAACTTGCTGCGAGTAAGGAATGTCGGCGTAGGCCGTCTGCGGATCGGGTTGGACCGGGGTGATGACCGGCGGCAGCGGGTCGTCGGTAATGATGAAGTTCTTGAAGTCGACGAAGTCATCGCCTCCGCCGCTCCAGTCCGTCCCGTAGAAGCGGATACGGCTCACGTTGGCGACATCAAACGTTCCGCCGTCTGAGTATGAGCCGCTGTTGATGAAGACGACCACGTGTGCCCAGGTCGGATACCAGTCGCCGAATGGGAATTGCCCGGCATTCGGACCGTAGCGGATATTGAAGTCCCGGTGCCCGAGATACGTGTTGCCATCGGCGTCGTACGTGTAAAGCCGCGGAAAGATCGGCGCGTCTCCGTACGGGTTGGAGTTCGTATTCGGGTCCTGGTAGTAGCGGGCGTCGAACTCAATCCGCGCGCAGGGATGGCTCAGGTCCAGGCCATTGCCTGGCGTGGTGATGTCCGCGAGGTTGAAGTCGATATAGTGGTACCACCAGCTCCCGGCCCCGCCACCGGCGACAAGGTGGTGGCGGTTCCAGCCCTCGGGCTCGACTTGGCCGCTCTGGGGATCGGTAGCCCCGTCGAGGAAGAAGGTCTGGGTATCGGTGTTGAATGCCGGGTAGATCGCATCCCCACTTGGAGACTGGGTGTTGTACGTGTGCCCATTGTTGATCTGGGCATCCATGGGCACGTCAACCAGGGTGGCGCCCAGGACGATCGATCCGCTGGCCGCCAGAATCAGCCCCGCCAGCCAAACTATCGAGTGTCTCATCTAACTCCTCCTTTTCTTTCCAGAGTTCCTGGAGTAACGATCCTGCCGCACACGCCGCGACAAAGGGATCTGATGACTTGCCGATTACGCCTCTTTCATCTCCACATCCTCTACATTGCTAACTCCATCCGCATTGCCGACTCCCGATCAGTGGTGCCAGCCCTTGTGAGTCTTGACGGCCGCGGGCCACTTGTGCTGTTCGGTCCAATAGCGGGGGTCCAGATCCACGGGAAAACCCTTGTCGGGGTCGGGCGCACCCTCCGGGTAAGTGTTGTAGTTGCCCGGGAAAGGGTTCTCATTGATGTCGACGTCATTCTTGGGACTACCTAAACCGATGAGGGTGTGCTCGCCCGGTCGCCAGAAGTAGTGCTCGTAAGTTCTCAGGCCGCGGAGGTTCCCGTTCGAGTACTGGTCGGCAGGGTTGAGCTTGACCAGCCGCACGCTCGAATCAAGAAACAGCACATTCGCGGCCAGGAGTGAACGGTTCCCATGTCGATACCCCACCGTGTTACCACCCCAATACGGGATGGTCGGGCGATTGGATAGGAGGCCCTCGGCGCTGAAGCCGTGCATCCAGTTCCACCACCCGTCGGCGGCCAGAACCACGTTGCTGTTAAATCGCTCGATTGAGAACTTGCTGCCCGGTACCTTCCAGCCCCACGTCGCGCAGGGCACGGAAATGCCGTAGCTGTAATCCACGCCTGGGCCACCGCCTTGTGCGTCCGGATAATTGAACGCCCAGTCTACCCCCCGCGCCTGGTTCATCGGGTCGGGTCTCTTGTCCTTCGGGCAGTAACCGGTTTCCAGGTTCGCCAGATGCCGCTTGGCGACCAGGACGTCGACCCACGTGGCCATGACTCTGCCGTGCCCCGACAAACCAGACCTGTCGCCGTCATCCAGCAACGGATAGGATCTGGCCTGCTCGAAACAGTACCTCAGCGACAACCCTACCTGCCGAAGATTCGAAGCGCAGACCACCGTCTTGGCCTGCTCCCTGGCCCCCGTCAATGACGGCAGCAGAATAGCGACCAGCAAGGCAATAATGGCCACGACAACCAGGACTTCGATCAGCGTGAACGCGCCATGGGAGTCACGTTTCCGTCTCATGATCCACCCCCAGCTTATGGACTAGTCGTCCTTCACCAGCATCTGGCTCGTCAACGAACTGCCACATTTCGGGCAAGGCGCCGTAATCGGCGGGTGCGGCGGATCGCCGATGGGCTCCGGCACGAACGTCGCCCCACACTGGTTGCACTGCCACAACTTCCAGGCAGCCATCTTCCCGCAACTCGAACACTTGAACGGCGCCCTCACTGCCGTATCCAACTTGGCCGTGAACTCGTTCCCACACTCCCGGCACTTGAGCCTCGCGTTGTAGTCCGTCCGGTCAGTAATATCGTTGACATTTCCGGCGCGCAACGCATACAAGCCGACTGCCAACGCAAGCAGCCCAACCGCGACGAGAATCTTTACCCAGTTGCTCACGAGACGTTTGCCCGCGGCCTATGCGAGACCCCACACACGATGCCGACACGAAATGCACGCCGGCGCCAGTCAGAACCCCCTCCGTCGGCCCTACGCTCAATCTACCCGACAATCGCCGAAATTCAAGTTCTTCCTGCCACTGTGAACTCCACCCTCCCGACGACAGGGGCGGACGATTCTGTTGCAGTAGGAATTATTCATTCCTGATTGACATTTCCTGAAGGGTTGGCACTTGGCATCTTGACAGTCGGGTGATCACCCCCCCAGTCTCCGAGCGAATCGGCGGAGGCGATCCAATCTCCCGGTCGGTGCGGGTGCCACACATTACCCCCAGGCTTCACGCGCATTCCTTGCGCCCGGAGTTCTGCTGGCATGCCCCCGGGTTGAGGCGGGCGAGATGGCCCGCCCCAAACCCAGTAACGGCTCTACCTACGTCGCCGGACCAACAGTAGCCCGCCAAGGGCCAGGAGCCCCAGCGAGGCCGGTTCCGGCACCGCGGTGATGACGAAATTGTCGATCCACGCCACTTCCGGCCCACTGCCTGTAGCCTCGTCGTGGCCGAGTTGGATGGTCCAACCCGTCAGCGACGCGATGTTGGTGATCGGGATACCATTATCCACCAGGACGCCATCGTACCAGGAATAGGCCTTCAACTGCTGGAAGTCCCACACCATTGTGACGTTGGCATAACGTCCCGTGATCGTCGCAGCCGATCCGGATCCCGGATTCCAGCCGTGGGGAAGCGTTTGCCCCGGGTTACCCACACCAGCGTCCCACTGCAGACCGTAGGTCGGTTCGCCGGCATCCCACCACCACCACCAGAGGTTCGACAACCAGGGGTCCTGTTGGCGGTAAATGTCGAAGCTCACCGTTACGATCTGTCCCGTGAGGTTGATGGCCGGGATCGCATGATCCATCGCGGACGCGGCGCCCTGCACGTCAGGAACCTCAAGACGAACGGCCTGCTGCCCCAGGACTGGATCGGGAGCGGTCACGACCGTAGGCGCCGCTCCGCCACCTCCTCCGCCGCCGGTCCAGCCATCCTGGCCAGCCAGCGGTCCGAGCGTAATCCCGGGCGCCTCGAAGCCATTCGAGTTGTACAAGTCAACCGCCAACACCGGCCCGGCCATGAGCAACACGGCCAATCCACATAGCGTACTTGAGAGTCTCATTGCTTTTCCCCTTTCTTCTTTACGACCGCCGACGGCGGGCAACGAGCACACCACCCAGAGCGAGCAGGACCAGAGCCGTCGGTTCCGGCGTAATCACCAGATTCTTGAAATCGACGAAGTCGTCGCCGGTCCCGGACCAGTCAGTGCCGTACCAGCGCAGACGGCTGACGTTAGTGACGTCAAACGTGCCACCATCGGTGTAGGCGGTGGTGTTGACGTTGACGGTCACCGTCGTCCAAGTGGGGTACGGAGGGTTGCTCCAGGGGGCCTGCGTGGCGTACACGATGCTGTAATCCCGGTGACCGAGGTAGGTGTTCCCGTCTGCCGCGTACGTGTAGAGCCGCAGGAACACGGGGGCATCGCCATAGGGGTTGGTGTTGGTTTCAGCGTTCTGGTAGTACCGGGTGTCGAAGACGACCGTGCTGTCCGGCGCACTCAGATTCACCCCGGCGCCCGGTGTGGTGATGCCGGCCAGGTTCAGGTCAACATACTGATACCAATAACTAGCGGCCCCTCCGCCGGCAACTATATTGTGCCGGACGTGGCTCCCAGGGAAGAAGGTCTGGGTGTCGGTGTTGAACGCCGGGTAAATGGCGTCTCCGCTGGGTGACTGGCTGTTGTAGGTGTAGCCCAAGTTGATCTGGGCATCCAACGGGATCGACACCGGCAGCGCAAGAGCCGCGGTCCCGACAGCCAACAGGGCTGCGACAGCAAACAGGATAGTTCTCATGGTTTTCGTCCTCCTTAAGACTAAGAAACCAACTTCACTTCTGTTTCACCTCAGGGCCAATAGGAAGCCCTGTGATCCGTGAGAACGTGTTCTTCGACGCACCAAAGGCGTGATCGCCGCATGGCGGATTCAGCCGCGTTCGAAACTGCGAAAGGTACAACGACTAGACCGTTCAGAGGATCGACGAGATATGCCCTCGTCCCCCCCTCTGCACAGCCGCCGTAGACATACAAGCAGCGGCCCCTCTTGCCTATCATGCTACAGGCGGGGCTACTCGGGGTCAACCCTCTCATCCGGAAGACGGGCGTTTTTCCGTCGTTTCTGCGGCTTGGCCAAACGTGTCGGTAACTGGCGCATGCAAAGGCGGCGTCCGCTCGCCAAGGCTCGCGAACGCAAATGGGCTAACAACATATTGAAAGATTCGAAACCATTGTAAAATCAGATGTTATGGATTGTCGCGCTTCGCCATGACAGGCCGTCTGCCTGACAGGACCTCTGTGAAAGATGGCTGGACGCCACGCTGACCATGTTCGACTCGAACAACAGCTCTTCGGGGCTTCGAAACTTGGAAACGATCCGGTTTCCGGATACCCTGCCCCCCGATCAACGACGCCGACCGAACTGAAACTGCGCTCGTTGCCGTCACCCAGGAGACAAGAACAGCATGCGGGTCTACAGATCGTATCGGTGGCTTGCGTTGCCGTTACTTATAAGTTCCACCTTCCTGGCGAGGCCTGCGACGACCGCGGCCGTGACGGTCAAGGAGGTACCCGCCGGAGTCCCGACTCAGCCCGCTACAGCCCCGGCCGGCCTTCCGGACGACCTGACCGTCTGGCCCAATAAGGTCGCCTATTGCACCTCGGATCCCTGGATCTGGCAGAACCACGACAAGATTCGAGAGATGCGCCCTCGCGTGATGGTGCTCAATTTCGCGAATGACGTGGATATGCCCGGCATTCAGGAGCGTACGGACAAGCTCATCAGAGCCCTGGCCGAGAGCACGCGCTATCACGGTTTCGAGAATCCCGACGCCCCCGCGTTCCTGAAATATGAAGTTGTCAAGTACGTCGACATGCGTGACCGTCCCGTCCCGTCCGAGCGCCTGCACAAGAACAGCGCCTTCCTGCCGCTCAAGCCCGATGGGCCCAAGGACTTCGGGTGCGACTACAGCGCGTTCTACAGCGACGCCTTCGCTCGCTTCTACGGGTTTCAGGATCCGAAGAACAGCCGACGATACTTCAACCTCCACGAGCTGATCAACGCCGGCCTCGTGCACGAGCTGTGGTTCTATGCGATCCACGAATACGAGGTGGGCTGGCCGGCATTCGAAGTGACCGAGTTCAAGCAGTACTACGACGAGCAGTGCCGGCCGATCGAGGGTAAGCACGGTCCGGCCGGCAACGGGCACGACGATTCGATGCCCTGGTCGGGACGCAGCTTCCGGATGGCGTTCTTCAACCCGCACCGCGGCACCGGTTGCCAGATGGAGAACTTCGGCCACGGCCTGGAGGCATACGCCAACCACAATGCCATCGGCTATTGGCGGCGGTATTTCCGGGAGTTCGCAGAGCTGGATCTGGACAAGCGATTCAAGATGCCGTTCAATTCGCTGTACGAAATGCCCTACGAGGATCGTAGCGCCGTCACCTACCCATCGGCGACGAGCATGAAGGTCAAGCACCGGGGTCAGGAGTACACGGTGGAGCCCTACGTGGCCTTCGGGGGCAATGTCCACTGGCCGCCCGGCGCGCGGCACCATTACGACCTGGACAGCCCATACACGGTCAAAAGCACCATGGAGAACTACCGGCTGCGCAACGGTCCCGGCGGCAAGGACAAGGTGCTTGATTTCAATAAGGACAAATACGCCCCATACCGCAGGACCGTGCCTGACTGCATGGGCGCGTGGATGGTTTTCTGGCGGCAGTGTATGCCGGGGCTGGACAACCAGTGCGTCGATGACGACGGCAAACCCATGAAGAACTGGTGGGTGTTTCTGTTCTACTGATCGCGGATTTCGAATTGCGGCTTGGATGTGAGGGAATCTCATGAGCTGGTTCACAACGCCTCTGGTTCTGGCGGTTTTTGCGATCTTTGTCCCGGCCTCGGCCCGGGCGGCCGACGCAAGGGCCCTGAGCGGGGATGACATGGAGATCAGGGACAATACGTTGGTCAAGCCCGGTCGCTACCGTCTGCCGGATGCCGGCGACGACGGCGCTATTCGCATCACCGGAAACGACATCACGGTGGACTTTCAGGGGGCCGAGCTTGACGGATCCTCGGAAGGACAGCAGCCCGATGCCTTCACCGGCAGAGGGATCGTTATTCGCGGCCGGAACATCACCCTCAAGAACGCCAAGGTCCGTGGCTACAAGGTGGGCATCCACGCGAACCAGTGCCCGGGGCTTCTCATCGAGGATGTCGATGTTTCCGGCAACTACCAGAAGCACCTGTTGTCCACTCCGGAAGCCGAGGACGGCAGCGATTGGATCTTCGGGCACGAGAACGACAAGAAGGAATGGATCGCCAACTATGGCGCGGCGCTGTACGTCGAGGTGTCCGATAAGGTCACGATTCGCTGCGTGAAAGCCCATCACGGACAGAACGGCATCTGCATCGACCGCGTCAACGACTCGAAGATCTACGACAATGACTGCTCGTTCCTGTCCGGCTGGGGCCTGGCCATGTGGCGGTCGAACCGCAACGTGATCACCCGAAACGCCTTCGATTTCTGCGTGCGGGGCTACAGCCACGGCGTGTACAACCGCGGGCAGGATTCGGCCGGCATCTTCATGTTCGAGCAGAATTGCGAGAACGTTCTCGCGGAGAATTCCGCGACCCACGGGGGCGACTGCTTCTTTGGTTTCGCCGGCCTGGAGGCCCTCGGCGACAAGCCGGCGCCGAGTCCCGACTTCGACTACAAGAGGCGGGGCAACAACGACAACCTGCTGATCAACAACGATTTTTCCTACGCTCCGGCGCACGGCATCGAAATGACCTTCAGTTTCGGCAACAGGTTCATCGGCAACCGGCTAGTGGGCAACGCCATCTGCGGTGTCTGGGGCGGTTACTCGCAGGATACCCTGATCGCCGGCAACGTCTTCGAGGAAAACGGAGGAATGGGCTACGGTCTGGAAAGAGGCGGCGTCAACATCGAGCACGGCTCGGCGAACGTCATCCAGCACAACAGCTTCAAGAACAACCGATGCGGCGTGCACCTCTGGTGCGCCCCGAACCCCGCCTTTATGGAAAAGCCCTGGGGCAAGGCGAACCACCAGGATCTGAAGCCCACCACCATCGCCTGGAACACGTTCGACGGTGACGAGGTCGGCTTTCACCTGCGCCACGCGATCGAGACGATCCTCATTGGAAATCGAATGACCGGCGTGAAACGGGAAATCGTAGCGGATGAGAACGCCAAGACCACCAAGCTCGATCAACCGGCCGAGAAGTGGGAGCCTCCGAAGTATCCGGTCCTCGGCGACACCCGGCCGGTCGGGGCCCGCAAGAAACTGGCTGGGCGGCAGAACATCGTCATGACCGAGTGGGGACCGTACGACTTCACCGATTTCATCCTCTATCCCCGAAAGGTGCTCGCGGGCGAGAAGGCCACGGTGCAGGTACTCGGCCCTTCGGGCGGCTTCAAGGTCACCAAGGTTACCGGCTCGGTACAAGTGAGCCCCATGGAGGGCAAACTGCCTGGGACGATCACGGTCTCGGCCGTGCAGAAGGGCGTCTTACCCTTCTCCGTCGAGCTGGATGCCGGCGGCAAAAAACTCTCGGCCGGCGGGACGCTGGTGTCCGCTGACTGGGACGTCCGGTTCTACAAGTGGGATCCCGCGGACGACCCCCGTGAGCATCAGGACCGCTGGGAGGCGATGATCGCCAAGTCGCCCGTCGAGACCCAGAAGCTCTCGGCGATCGATTTCAAGTGGGGCGGCGGCGCACCCAGTGCCAAGGTCGGCCCTGACCGCTTCGGCACAGTGGCCACGACAACAATCGAGCTTCCCGCAGGCAAGTACAAGATCTGGACGGTCTCCGACGACGGCATCCGAGTCTGGGTCGATGATCAGCGGATCATCGACGACTGGACCTGGCACCCGCCCAAGGAGAACAGCGCCACGGTGGAATTAGAAGCCGGTGTACACAAGGTCCGCATCGAGCACTTCGAGATTGACGGCCTCGCACAACTCCAGTTCCGGATGGAACCCGCCGGACCGGACAAGAAGTAGCCATTGCAGCCCCTGGCAGGGAGGCTTATGCCTTGAGATGGGGGGGCGAGCCGGTTATGCTGGAATAGACGCGAGAGGGGCCGGAAACGGTCTCGATTAAAGCAAGCATCGAACTCAAAGGAGTGCGGAGATGAGGCAGGTATATCGTTGCGCCGCCCTGATTCTGGGCATCGTCTGCACGTCGAATCTGGGAGTCGCCCAAGACCTTGCGGTCCTGCGTCCTCGGGCCCTGCTCATCAACTTCGACCCCATCATTGAAAGCCGGTCGGGGCAACGACT
Organism: uncultured Planctomycetales bacterium; assembly: GCA_964615635.1. Taxonomy (GTDB): domain Bacteria; phylum Planctomycetota; class Phycisphaerae; order UBA1845; family PWPN01; genus JAUCQB01. Next base: position 11,021 of record CAZTQK010000036.1, on the reverse strand, counting down.
GCACACGGTAGGCGGATGGAACGATCCCTCAAGCCTGACGGCCGGATATATCAGTGACTTCCAGACCACCAGCCACGGGCTGCTTCTGTATCGTCTGACCCGGACGGTCAACGCCGACATCTGGCCGATCAAGGAGGACGGTTTCCGCTACACCGATGATTCGTACCTGGCATGCCTGGCCACCTGGTCGGGTTGGCACACGCCGGACCTGTGCGACTACAAGGCCAAGGTCCGCGACTTCGACCTGGCCCGCAAGGTGGATCTCGGGGAGATCGACGAGGTGCTCGATCATAGCGCCCCCTACTTCGGGGGTTATGAGACGCGGATGATCGGCCGCGGAGGCTACTGGTGCAACTCTCCGGCCCTGACCCGGGTGGCCTGCTCGAAGATCTTCATTGTCTCGGTGTTCAACTACGAGCGGGGCGTCGGCGAAATGCTCGAGGACTTCGGGCATCGCAGCGAATCGATCCTCACCCACGTGTATGGCAGTTGGTCCGCCCAGATGACCCACGCCTGGAACCGCTTCAGCCTTTACGACAAGGTCTACCCTGGTGAGGCGGCCTGCGGCAACGTGCACTTTGCCCCCAACAGCGATTCCGACTACGACTGGGGCAACTGGCGTTACGTGGACAGCACTGCCGACTACTGGCTCAACGTTTTCCCCGAGGGCTATCCCAGCCAGATCTCAAACTACAAACGATCGATGAATTGCAGCGAGTGGGGTTACGGCGACATCCGCCTGCACCACAAGTGGTGGTTCACCCGTTTCCCGCATGCCCCCGGCTCGATCACAGAATACGGCATGACCCGTCTGAACAACTGGTGGGCCTACTTGCAGGATTTCAACACCTACCCGGAAAGCGGGGGCGACCATGTGCCCGGCGGCACGCCTCCCCCGGCCGAGACGTATCCCGGCGCCCTCACCCCCGTGACCAACAACCTTCATGATGACTGGTCACCGCAGATCAGCGCCGCCGGCCGGGTCGTCTGGCACGGCTCCGACGGGTCGGATTTCGAGATCTACAGCGCCAATGCCAACGGGACCAACGTCGTCCGGATCACCAGTAATGCGTTCAACGATGAAGACCCAAAGATCAACGCCGCCGGCCGGATCGTCTGGCAGGGCTTCGACGGTCAGGACTACGAGATCTATAGCGCCAATGCCGATGGGACCAACGTCGTCCGGATTACCAACAACGCCGTGAACGACTGGCACCCCCAGATCAACGACATGGGCAAGGTGGTGTGGGATTCGTTCGACGGGACCGATTACGAAATCTACAGTGCCGACGCTGACGGGACGAATGTCGTGCGGATCACCAACAACACCGCGGCTTCCGGGTACCCGCGAGAGGACGTCTGGCCGCAGATCAACAGCTCGAACCGCGTGGTCTGGTTCGGCTACGACGGGTCCGATTGGGAGATCTATAGCGCCAATGCGGACGGCAGTGGCCTGGTCAACATCTCGAATAACAGCTATGAAGACGAGTACCCGCAGATCAACAACAACGGGCGGGTCGTCTGGCATACCTGGCACACCAGTTCGAACGCCGAGATCTACAGCGCGGATGCGACCGGCGGCAGCGTCCTGCGGCTGACCAGCAATTCCTACGAAGACTGGTACCCGCAGATCAGCGACGCCGGGCAGGTTGTCTGGATGGCCCGGCCGGCGGATTGGGAGATCATGCGGGCCAATGCCGCCGGCGGCGGCCTCACGCAGATCACCAACAACAGCACGCACGACCAGTACCCCCGGATCAACCTCGTCGGGGAGATTGTCTGGCAGGGTTTCGATGGGGCCGACTGGGAAATCTACACGCTTCGCGACGGAGCCATCTTCCAGGTCACCAACAACGACTACGACGATCGGGCCCCTTGCATGAACGACGAGAGCCAAATCGCCTGGCATGCCGACAGCGCCGAGAGCACCAGCGAAATTTTCTCTGCCGTTCCGGTCGTGCCGGTCCCGGGCGACTTCGACGGCGACCGGGACGTAGACCAGCAGGATTTCGGCCATTTCCAGGCCTGCCTGACCGGCTCGGGCGGCGTGGTCGCCCCCGGGTGTGAGGATGCTATTCTGGATGGTGATACCGACGTGGATCCCGTCGATCTGGCCATCTTCGTGAACTGTCTCAGCGGGGCCGATGTGCCGGGCGACACGGCCTGTGCCGGATGACAGACGCCGGATGCCGGCGACGTTTGAACCCTAGGAGAGAAACAAGCCATGACCCGAAGCCCCCTTTTCGTGCTTGTCTGGGTGGTGTGTGCCGCACCCGTGATGGGCGCATCTTGGCCAATGAAGCATCGGGACCCGGCCCATACCGGCCGGGCGGACTACACCGTGCCCGCAGAGCGAATGAACGACACGTTCTTCGACACGTTGCACTGGCAGAAACGCTCGCCCGGCTCGCCCGGCGAGGGCGGTTTCACGAGCACGTCGATGGTGTTTTATGACGGCGCCGGACCGGGTGGCGCCGACATCGTCGTTGCAGGCTATCACTGGCCCAAAGGGGTCCAGGGCATGGACCGCCACACCGGCAAGCTCCTTTGGAACGGCAACCCGAGCGGCGGAGAAACGATCGGCGCGAGCACGCCAGCCTTCTCGAACAACGGCAGCACGGTCTATGTCGTCAACGACGCGACGGCAGATGCTCAGTACCCCAACGGGCACCCGCTCATGGCATTCCGAACAAACGTCGGGCCTTCGTCCTACTGGCACAACGGCTCGGATGCCAACCCCGGCCATCTCAGCATGCATTCACCCACGATTGCACCCGACGGCCGCATCTTCCTGCATTCCTGGGTGGACCGGCCCTACGCCGGCATGGACGACGGCAGCATGATCGAACAGAATTGGGCGGCGGCCACCGCCGCCGACTGCGGGCTGAGCGATCCATCTCTCTACATGGGCACGAGTCCCTTGACGGTTGTCATCGGGAGCCGGTGGGGGCAGATCAAGGCATATAGCGGTTCCACCGGCGCCGAACTCTGGACCACCGACGTCGGTGCAACCGTGGACGCAACCGTGACGATCGACCCCGCCAACGGCAACATTTATGTCGGGTGCGGTAGTGACTCTGTCTTCGTGGCCGGCCTGGACAAGGATGGCAATCCGCTTTGGGGCAGCGAGGCAGTGATGGTTTTCTACGGCGGCTCAGGCAACCCGCAACGTGCCCAGGCCGCCGGCTGCCTCAGCCACGATGGAACCACCTACTACTTCCAGACGAACAGCCAACAGGGCGATGGGCGGTTGTACGCCATCAACACGGCTGACGGCTCGGTCAAATGGACCTACTCCACCGGCAGCACCGGCTGGGAGATGGTCTCCTCTTCGCCGATCGTGACCTCAAACGGTGTCGTCGTCGTCGGCAACAACAACGGCGGCACGTACTACGCGATCCAGGACAGCGGTACTCAACCCGTGCTGCTTGACACGTTTGCGGTCGACTCGACGGGCAACGCCCGGGCCACCGCCACCATCGCCCCGGACGGCCTGCTCTACCTCCCACTCCGCACGGCCTGGGTCGCAGGCAACGGCGACGGCGAAAGCCCCAGCTACGCGGTCGAGAACCTGTTCAGCGCCATCGACATCACCGCCGGCGCAACGGCCCAGTTGTGGCCGCCGACCGGTCAGGCCGCTGTGGCCCTGAACCACGCCGTGGCCCTTTCCTGGCAGCCCGTCGCCGATCCGACAGGCCAATTCCATCACTACGCTGTCTACCGCGCGACTGCACCATTTACGTCCGTCGACGGCATGAGCCCGATCGGCACCGTCGGAAACATCAACACGACGAGCTATCTCGATTCCACGGCGGCAAACGGCATCCACTACTACTACGGCGTCACCACCGTCACCATCGGCATGACCGAGATCACCAGCGTCGACAGTGTGGGCCCGCGCACGCCCCGCGGCGAGACGGATCTGCACGGTCTCAGTCTCGCACGCACCCCGCAGTACCCGCGATACCTGCCCAACTACACCTACTACTCGGTCACCGAGCCGTCCGGCTTCGGTCCGTACGTCTTCTCCGCAGCCACCTCCCTCGGCGGCGGGCAGACCGGCGCGACTCAACGCTGGCCGAACACCGGCGACACGGTCACCTACACCGCCACGGTCCGCAACCGCGGCACGAACACCTGGAGCGGCACGCTTTCAGGTACGTGGACGGTGGACGGATCGGTCGTCAGCAGTCCAACACAAGTGGTAACGCTCGCGCCGAACGCCACCGCGAGCTTCGCGCTCCTGCGAACTTGGGAAGGCCTGGCCGTCGCGCACGATATCGCCTTTGCAGTTAACGTCTCCGACGCCCGCAGCACGAACAACTTGCTGACCGTCAATACTAAAGCGGTGCCGTTCCTCACCTACGTTGACCGGTCCTACATCGAGAACTTCAGGGAGAACACACCGGTCGGCTATCCGCAGGCCCAAACGGACGACCTGATCGATTGGCTCCAGCGCCACATGTCGCGGTTCAATGAGTTGTTCGCAGTCGCCGACTGCCAAAAGCGTGTTCACTACAACGTGCTTGAGGTCCTCGACGACACCGCGGCGGACCCGGCCGTCGACACCACACCCTACGCCATCTTCCCGTTCCGCTACCATGCAAGCGAGGGTGATCCGCGCGGTTCCGGCTACTACAGCCCGGCCGACGACATTGACTACGGCCTGTTGCACGAGATGGGCCACCAACTTGGCCTGATTGACATCTACCAGATGGATGTTCCCGCCGAGGCAAACCATGTTTCCGGGCAGGGCTACAGCGCGCGGGCTGACTTGATGCACGGGTGCAGCCCGCTGATCTCGGCCCACAGTGCAGGAGGTATGAATCACTGGCTGAACACGGTCCACGGTTATTACGGCCAGTATTTGTACCAGTTGCCGGCGGAGATCCGACTGCGGATCCTTGACTTTGAGAACCAGCCTCTGTCCGGCGCGACGGTCAAAATGTACCAGTACTGCGAGCGCCCCGGCCAAGGCAAGGTGATCACCACGCAAATCAAGGCCCAGGGGCTCACTGACGCCAACGGCGAGTACGCCTTGCCGAACGTGTCCGTCGATCCGGGCATGGTGCCGCCGGCCTACAACGGTGACGTGCTGAACGCCAACCCGTTCGGATACGTGGCCGTCGTAGGGACGAACGGGCTCCTGCATTTCCGCGTGGAGTATGACGGGGGAGTTGATTACTGCTGGCTTGACATCACTGAAGCGAATGTCGCCTACTGGGAAGGCCAGACGACGACGGCGATCTTCGAGCGACCGCTCGGCTTGGGCGGCCCGGTCCAAGCCCGGCCACCCGACGACATGACGGAACTGAACGCCACGGACTGGGCGGCCTGGGCTGAGGGCTCCAGCCCCGAGAACACGTACGTCTTGGACGATACCGGCCGCAAAGTGGTCGGCGCCGGCTCAGTGAAGTTTGTCACCGACGGAGGCTTCGACACCTACGTCCGTTACCCGCGGACCTTCACCGCCCGATGGAACCTCACGTCCGCCACCATGCTGAAGTTCAGGGTATACGCGGAGAACCCCAGTCCCTACGACTTCCAGAACGGCAGCCCGTGGATTCGTCTCAAGGACGCGGAGAACAATTACTTCGAGTACCAGTACTACATGAACGGGTCCCCGTACAACCTGCTGAACCAGGCCCTGGGTCAGTGGCGGTCCTACGAGGTGCCCCTGAACGCGTCATCCACGACGCAAACGGGCTGGCGGCGCACGACAGTGGGCAGTCCCAGCCTGGCCGAAATCCAGTTCCTGGAGATTCACGCCGACACGTGGGATTCCGGCTTCACCCTCTGGTGGGACGGCGTGGGTTTCGATCTCCCGCCGACGGTGCCCGCTGATCTCGACCAGGATGGCGACGTGGATGAGAACGACTACACCATCTACGAGGACTGCGCGACTGCCCCGGGCGTAGGGTTGCCCTCTGTGGACTGCGCGGTTGCCGATTTCGACGGCGACAACGACGTCGATCAGTCCGACTTCAGCGTGTTCCAGCGATGCGTCAGCGGACCGGGCGTCAGCCCGCCTTCAACCTGCGCCGACTGACTCAGGGTGCCGCCGCCGGCCAGTGGTAGACGAGACCTTCGGCGGTGCGATCAGCATGGACTGTTCTCTTGCTGTTGACGCAACAGGGTCGGGCAGGCTGCTCAGGGGCCGACAGGGTCAGCGTTCCTGCGCCCAGCGAGGCGATCTCGATCGGCCTGGCGGGTGTGGCGCGAAGCGGGATCCGGATGATCGCCCGGGAGTCGCACTCAAGAAAGGGCTCGCTGTTGCGTCGGACCCTCACACCTTCATCAAGTTGGACCTCGTAACGGTCGGTGCCGATCCGGACGTTGCGGACACCCGTGTTGGGGAACGCCACGGAGCCTAGACGAAGAAAACCGGTAGCCTCCACGTCGATCAACTCCTGGATGGCGATATAGGCCATCAGCCCGCCCCAGTGATAGAGCCGGGCGGCGTTCCAGACGTCGCCGCCCTCGCCGGTCGTCGCGTTGTAGTTCTCGTAGACTCCGCCGTCCTTGCGCCAGTTGTGCAGGAACATCTCCAGCCCTCGCCGGGCCAGATCGGCCGCCACATCATCGAATCGATAACGCCGCAGCCCCTCGGCCACCAGCAGATTGAACGGGCCCCATATCCGGCCGCGCCAGTAGTCGTTGTCGCCGAACGCCGGGTCGTTTCGCGCAATGGCGGGGATGACGTAACGTCCCCAGAACTCCGTCTCGTTGAGCAGGTGCTCGTGGACCAGCCGTTCCGCCTCGCGCGTATCCGGTACGCCGGCGATCAAAGGGAAGACCGACGTCGGCGACCAGCGGTTCGAGAAGCACCCGTCCCAGTGCCGGTTCGCGTAGATGCCGTGCTCCTCGTCCCACAACCGGTCATTGATTCGCCGCCGCATAGTCTCGTGCTCGCGGCGATAGCCGGCCGCATCCTTCGCCTTGCCCAGAGCGTCGGCCATCGCCGCCAGCGCCTCGCAGTCCATCGCGTAGTACGAGTTCAATGCCACATCGGCCAGTTCCAACGTGTTCGCCGCCTTGTTGAACGGCGCGTCGTCATACATCGGGGAGTTGTCCAGGCCCGATTCGTACATCGCGCACTTGGCGGTGTGCTGGAGCGACGGGTTGTACGGGAGAAGCTGCGGAAACTCATACGCCGGCGCCGCGTTCGTGCCCCATTCGAGCAGGCCGTCCTTGTTTCCGTCGCGGTTCTTCATCCAGTAGGTGTGCCACTTCCGCAGACGAGGGTAGATCCGCCGGAGCCAGGCTGTATCGGGATCGGCCTGCTCGACCTTCCAGATCATGTGGGCGCCCAGGGGCGGCATGGAGCGGTCGAGCGAAGCAGCACCGTGGGCCATGTAGTAGTTGGGCACCATCCCCAGTTCGTCCACGGCCGCAGTGACAGCCTCGAAGTTGGCCCGAGCCAGATCCCGCGACTCACATGAGAGCATGGCCCCAACAAAGAAGGTGTCCCAACAGAAAACGAGGACGCCACGCCAGTCGTAGCACCAGTCGCGGCTGACAGGCGAGGAGACCAGCCGCCGCCGCGTGTCGTAGAGCGTATTCCAGTGGATGGCCCGCATCATGGCCTCCGGGGCTTCGGCCAGTGCTCCCGTGCCGGCCAGAGCCGCTTGTTCATAGGCCGCGAAGGACCCCGCCGATGTCACCGTGGTCTTGGCGGGGGTGGCGATCAGGGTAGCCGCTTGGCCCGGTTCGGCAACCGCGTAGGGTTCTGCGATGTTGAGGAAGTAGTGGTGCGGCCAACTGGCACCCTCCAATTCAATCCGCCAGCGGGAGAACGTGCTGCCGTGCGAAGTGGTCACCGGTGATTCGCCAAGGGGCGCGACGAACATGAACACGATGCGGTGCTTGGTCTCGGCAAGGGGGGTCACCGTCAAACGCAGGGCCCCGCCGGTCTCTGTCGCCTCTGCCGCGTAGGGCGCGTCACAGACCGTGAATTCCAGCCGGGCCGGCAGCCCCAGCGGAGCGTGCGGGCCAAGGCAGCGCACGTCGCTCCATCGGAAGGTGTCGTACAAGCGCCCGGTCTGCTTGCTGTCCGGCGTCGGCGGCGGCACGTGCTCGTCCCAAATCGCGTACTGAACCGCGATTTCCGTCCGGCCTTCGCGCAGGAAGACCAGCCGATTGAAACCGCGAAAATCCCAGGTGTTCCAGCCGGTTGGCTTGTGTTGAATCATGGCCATGAGTATACGGCGACCGCTGGCACGGTCCAGCTTCCGTCATGTACAATAGCCCGCATGACTCACAAGGAACGCGTTGCCCGAACCCTCGCCCACAAGCAGCCCGACCGCGTCCCCATTTATGACAAGTTCTGGTTTGAGGTCGAACGGGAGTACCGCGAGCAATTGGGTTGTCCTTTCGTGTTCCATCGCGAGCGATCGACTTTTGACTGGGGAGCAGTCTCACCCGAGACTCAGGCTACCACGCTCTGGGAGCAGTTCGACATGGACATCGCGGAAGTCGCGTGGCCCGATTTCCGCCTCCGGTTCATCGAGCCTGAGGTCCTCGAGGAGACCGACGAGTGGGTCCTGCTCCGCGACGGCAACTGGGCCGAACTGCGGTGGTGGAAGCACAAGATGGGCACGCCCGAGCATGTCCGCTTCGAAATCGACACCCCGGAAAGATGGGCCGAGGTCAAGGGCCTCCTCACGCCGTCGCGCGACCGCGTCCGCTGGAACGAGTTCTGGCCGCTGTACCACCGGGCCCGCAAGGCCGACCGATTCGTGTGCTACGGCGTAGCCGACCCATTTGAGAACCTCAAGGATGTGGTCGGCCATGAGATCATGCTGCTGTCCATGATCGAGCGCCCGGAGTGGGTGCACGAACTCTTCGAGACCTACACCGACCTGCACATCAAGATGTTTGAGATCGTCGAGGCCGAGGGCATGGTCTGCGATGGGGCCTTCGTCTATGGCGATATGGCCTACCGCAATGGGCCGTTCATGAGCCCTGCGCACTACCGCGAGTTTGTCCAGCCGTGCCACAAACGGCTGTTCGACGAGTTCCGCAGGCGAGGAATGCCGATCATCTTTCACACAGACGGCGACGTGCGAGTGGTCATCGACGATCTGCTCGACTCCGGCATCGATGCGCTGAATCCGCTCGAGGCCAAGGCGAACATGGACGTCCGCGAGCTGGCGCCGAAGTACGGCCGGCGGCTCGGCTTCTGCGGGAACATCGACGTCACGGTGCTGATGAGCAACGACTCGGAACAGGTCCGCGAGGAGGTCCGCTCCAAGTTGGCTGCGACGATGCCGTACCACGGCTACATCTATCATTCCGACCACTCGATCCCGCCCGGCGTGACGCTTGAGACATACCAGACGCTGCTGGCCGAAGTCCGAGATGCCGGACGATACGAATAGAGGCTCCTTACCATGACCAGACGTGAGATTGTTGAACGGGCCATCACCTTCTCGAAGCCTCCCCGCTTGCCGATGAAGTTCGACGTGGTGGGGGTCAACGATTGCTATGACGTATGGACGCATGACCCGACCGGCTGGACGTGGGCCTTCAAGGGGCGGGCGGCAGACGAATGGGGCTGCGTGTGGGAACGCACCGAGGTCTCGAACACCGGCCAGGTCGTCGGTCACCCGTTGCAGGACTGGTCGCGCCTGGTCGGCCATCAGTGGCCCGACCCGGACGATCCGCGCCGCTACCGCGACTTCGAGGAGCAGCTCGCGGGCGCCGAAGACCGGTTCGTCATGTTCTGTTTCGGCAACGGCATCTTCGAGCGCCTGCACATGCTCCACGGCATGACGGAGACGCTCATGGACTTCTACGAGGAGCCGGACAGGATTCACGAGGGTATCGAGCGGGTCCTCGATCATCACCTGCGGGTCTTCCGTAACTGTGTGCGTATTGCCCGCGGTCGGATGCACGCGGCGGCCATGGCCGATGACTGGGGCATGCAGGACCGGGCCTTCATCAGCCCGGAACTCTTTCGACAATTCTTCAAACCTCGCTATAAGCGGTGGTTCGACGAGATCAAGGCCGCCGGGATGCATCCGTGGATGCACTCATGCGGGCACGTCAACGAACTCATCGAGGAATTGATCGACTGCGGGTTGGAAGTGATCAACCTCCAGCAGCCCAACACCGTCGGCATCGACGAGATCAGCCGCCGGTATCGAGGGCGGATCTGTTTTGAGTCGATCGTCGACACGCAATCCACCCTGCCCCGGGGCGGCTATGAAGAGATCCGCGCTCAGGCTCACCGCCTGCTGGACGAGTGGGGAACGCCCGACGGCGGCTTCATTGCCAGCGACTACAACGATGCCGAGGCGATCGGCGTCACCACCGACCGCCGCCGGGTGATGTTTGCCGCATTTGCCGAGAAAGGCGGCTATCCCAATTATCAGCAAATCCTGGAGCGGACCCAGGATGCGCTCGTGGGCCATTCCTGGGGCCGCGAGGCATCCGCGTGAGCATGGCTGGCGGTCGATCTGCAATCCCCAGGCACGAGCAGCTAGGCAGAAGGAGGCGGCACAATGGTCAGATCGCAAATCATCCTGGCCTTGGTGTGGCAGTGTGCAATAATCTCCTCCGCCGGTCTTGGGGGTGAACCGGCCGGCATCGTCTTGCGAGAGTCATTCACCGGACCGAAGCTCGCGCCGGACTGGGCTGTCGATGTCTCCGGCGGTAACTCGATCGCGACGAAAGAAGGGTTGCTGGAGATCCGCGCGGAGGAGAACACCTACGCCCACATCGAGCGCCGCCTGGCCGTCGACCACGTGCGCGCGTCGTGTCGCATCAAGCCGGGATCAGGCGTGAGTTGGTGCACGTCGCTGTTTCTCTACTGGACGCCGGTGGTGTGGTGCCAGATGGGCATCATCCCGCGAGGCGACGGCCGCTATTACGCCTGCATCACGTCCGAGGGGCAGCGAGATGAGCACGCTCTGACGCGATGCCGCTTCTCGGTGTGGCGCACGGTCGCGAGTGAGCTCGGCACCGACTGCATCCGTTTCCTTGCGAGCGCGGACGGCATGAGCGGGAAAGCCGAGCTC
>CAZTQK010000035.1:0-24253 GCA_964615635.1 uncultured Planctomycetales bacterium | reverse complement strand
CAGGTCCAGCCGATGAGTTCCGGCCCGTTTCGGACAAGAAACGGCTGCGTCCGCTCGTAGTCCCGCATGGCTTGTCGCCAGCGCGTGCCGTAGGACCTGGATTGACTCAGGTACTCGGCCTGTGCCGCCTGGTAGTCCTTCATTGCCTGGGAGTCAGGCGCGGCCCCCGCCGGAAAGGACGGCGGAGTGGGAAACGTGACATCGGGGTAGGGGTGCCGAGCTTCAAAGCTGCGAGCCGACGCCGAGATGGGGACGATCATCAGCCCGATCAACAGAATGAGCGGAACTGCCTGCGTCGAGAGCAGCCAGGTGTGCCGCAGGGCGTGGGTGTAGCTGGAACGCAGGCGCTCGTCGCCCGCACCCCACGGTGTCAGGATGAACGCCGCCGCGAGGAAACCAAGTTCGATGGACCCCGCCGTGATGCCGGTCACCACGGCCGCGATGCCGGGGTGATCCATCCAAAAGAGCCCGAAATCCGCCCATGGGCTCCAACTGCTGCCGGAAGCCGCGGATGCGAGATCGACCATCACCATGCAGGTCACGAAAGCAGTGAGTGCGCCGAGAAGATGAATCGCAAAACACGACCTCAGGGGCGTCCTGGCGACCACGGGCGCCCATGCGACCGGTCGCAACCATGGGCATACCTTCGCTAGAAACTCCAATCCCTGTGGCGCATGAGGGGCGGGTGCCTCTGACACTGTCGTCGTCGTGCTCGGTCCCTCATCCACGTAGAAACCCTCGCCCAGATCACCCATCGCCGTCCTCTTGACGAGCCGAGGGGTTCATCCCCTCGGTCTTCTTGACGAGCCGAGGGGTTCATCCCCTCGGTCTTCTTGACGAGCCGAGGGGTTTATCCCCTCGGTCTTCAAGAAAGAGGGAAAGCACCGGCGGGATAAACCCGCCGGCTCGTCAAGATGATCCCCGCCGCGGGGACAGTGTCCCTGCCCCAATAGACGCGCCGGAGAGGCAGATGTTTCGCCGCACCGCCGACAAACACCCTACGCTCGCCGGTTGCGGTCGTCCAGACGACCGGGTACGGTATTCCGGCAGATATCGTGGCTTCGGCTCTGAAGCTGTTTGCTGAGGGCTGAAGGCTGAGAGCTGACAGCTTTTCTCAGGAGATCTTCCATGTCCCGCATCACTCGACGTCACTTTATCAACAGTTCCATGGCCGCGGCCGCCGGCTCGGCCGTCTGGTCATCATTGGCCGTTCCCCGGTCCGTCCTGGGGGCCAACGAGAAGATCCGCGTCGGCCTGATCGGCAGTGGCGGGATGGGACGAGGCGATATCCTGACTTTTCTCAAGTACAACGACGTCGAGTGCCCGGTGATTTGCGACGTTGACGACAAGATGCTGGCCGAGGGTGTCAAGGTCATCGAGAAAACCCGCGGCAAGGCCCCCGAGACGGTTAAGGACTTCCGCAAGATCACCGACCGCAAGGACCTCGACGCGGTGGTGGTGGCCACGCCCGATCACTGGCACGCTCTTCCGACGATGATGGCTTGCCAAGCCGGCAAGGATGTCTACTGCGAGAAGCCCCTGGCGACCAGCGTCGGCGAAGGCCGGGCGATGCTGAACGCCGCCCGCAAATATGACCGCGTGGTGCAGATGGGCACGCAGTGGCGAAGCAACCCCGACTTCGCCGAGGCGGTTGCGTACGTTCACTCCGGCAAGCTGGGCAAGATTCGCCTGGTTCGCTGCTGGGCCTATCTCAACTGGGTTCACAGCGTCGGCAGACCGGAAGACCAAGCCAAGGCCCCGGACGGCGTCGATTACGATATGTGGCTCGGGCCGGCACCCAAACGGCCGTTCAACCCCGCCCGGTTCCATTTCAGTTTCCGCTGGTTCTGGGATTACGCCGGTGGCCTGATGACCGACTGGGGCGTGCATCTGATCAACATCGCCCTCTGGGGCATGAAGGTCGGGATGCCCGAGCGCGTCAGCTCCTCCGGCGGCAAGTACATCTATGACGACATCTCAGACACACCCGACACGCAGTTCGCCGTGTACGACTATCCTGGCTTTGCCCTGATCTGGGAGCACCAGATGACCGCCGGCGCTGGCGTCGACGGCAAGGAGCATGGCATCGCGTTCTACGGCACCGAGGGAACGCTGACCGTCGGGGCTTACGGGTGGGAAGTCGCACCTGCGGCCAAGGACAAGCGGGTGCAATCAGAGGAGGAACCTCTCCCTGCCGAGAAGCACGAGAGCAAGTTCGCGGATGCCGGCCGTCCGCAGCACGTTCGCAACTTCCTGGACTGCATGCGCTCGCGGCAGCGCCCGGCCGAGGACTTCGAGCTCGGCCATGCCATCAGCACGGCCGCCCACCTGGGCAACCTGGCCCTGCGCAGCAAGGCGACGATCATCTGGGACGCCAAGAACGAGCGACCCGTCGGCCGAACCGACCTGGACAACCAGCTCCTGCCCCCGTACCGCGCCCCGTGGAAACTGGAAGCGTAGGAGCGGCCCGCGACCTCGATCTTGACGAGCCGAGGGGTTCATCCCCTCGGTCTCCGCTCGGCCCGGAATCCCTTCCGGTACGTGTTTGGCGTGCTGGGGTCTGGCTCTTTTTGCCCAAATGCCGTTCGCGGTGCGATTAGGAGAGGTTGGCTCAGTCCGGCGGGACTCGTCGGCGACAAGAAGACGGCAAAAAGTGCCTGACCCGCTGTCTTGCGCGGTAAACACGTACCCCTGCCGGGCCCCAAATCCGTTCCGCATTCGATGAGAATGAGGTTGGGAATCCTCCGCGCCGAAGGCCCCAGAATGGATTCTGGGGCTGGCGCCAGAGCGGATTCTGGCGCCAGCCGGACACTCTTAAAGAGACCACGTCAAGTACACCCGCGTCTTTCCGCAGGGGCCGGGTCGGCCGGCCTGGCTGCCTGCGGCGAAGTGGTTCCCTCCTTCGGAAAAACCATCCGACTGGCACCTTTTCCGGCGGCAGACCCGTCTTTTTGTGCGGAGGCGTATGGACAGACAACGGTCAAACAGTTACCTTACCAGTTCACTGCGAACATCACAGACCGAACAGAGGAGATTTGCATGTCGTCGCAGGAACAACGGCCCGGCAAGGTGTGCGTCGTTTGCGGCCAGGACTGTTCCGGCGGTCCCCGAGTGAAGGACCCGCACGGTCGCTACTTTTGCCGCGAATGCTACGAGCGAGCTGCCCGGAGGAAGAAGCGGCGCGAAGCGGAGATGGCGGCCGTTGCACCCCCGCCCGAGGAGCCCCTGGAGGCCGAACTGATCCCCGAGGATGAGGACGCCGGTCTGGGCCTGTTCGGCGAGCTGTCGTCGGCAGAAGGAGGCGCAGCGGTCGCCACCGTGCAAGAGATTCCATGCCCGAGTTGCAGACACCCAATGCCGGCGGGCGCCGTACTCTGCATGCGATGCGGGTACAACCGACAGCTCGGTACGCGGATGGGCACGGCCGGGGCAGCACAGGCCGAGACGGGAGGCGGGTTCTCGTTTGGCGCTCTCGGTGGGGCCGGAGCGATATTCAAGCAGCCCTGGCTTATGGGGGCGATACCTGCGGTCTTCTTCCTGATCCTGTTTGCGATGGCCAAAAGCAACGAGAACTTCGCCCTGGTCTATCTCGCAGCGCAAGGCATCTTCGGTTTGGTCGTCACCGTTTGCGTTCTGATCAAGGCTTTCTGCCAAGGTGTCGGCACCGGGTTTCTTTGCCTCTGCGTGCCATGCTATGCGATCTACTTCGTGTTCTCCGAGCAAAATGATAGCGTGCTCTTGAAATGGGCGTACGGTGCGGCACTCTTGTCCTCGATCCTGAGCTACTCGGTGGGAGGGGCGATCGATTAGGCACCATCTTTCCACAAGTCGACGCGTGTTCGGTCGCCAGAACACACTGGTCGCATGGGTGGTCCTGGCCCTGGCCGCCATCCATCCGCCGCACGGCCTGGGCCTGCCCGTCTGCTGGCTGGCTCGCTGGACAGGCATACCTTGCCCGGGGTGCGGCCTGAGCCGCAGCCTCAGTTGCGCCGTTCATGGCATGCTCGGCACCAGTTGGGAGTATCATCCGTTCGGGATCTTCTTCCTTGTTGTCTTTGCGACGATTGCGCTGGTGAGCCTGCTCCCGATCGGTGCACGCCGGCGCCTCGTTGGTCTCGTCGATCGTCAAGACCGGCTTTTCCGCGCGGCTTACTTCGTCTTGATCACATCGTTCCTGACGTACGGAGCCGCCCGGGCGCTTGTGGCTGTGGGATGAGGGAAAAACGAAAGCGGGCAGGAAGCGATTGCGCCAGCCGCAGGAGCACGATTCCCGTCTCAAGCTGCCACTCTCGTTCGCGGCCCTGGCCGCCAAGCACCAGCGATGACTTCTGCGATGAGCCGATATCACACCTGCACAGGCTTCCGCCGGGATGGCGATGTCGGCCGGCAGACCACGCTTTCGAGGGCATCGAGGACTTCGCGATCATGCCGCGTGATGACGTCATGGCGAAGCCTTCGCATGATCTCGGCTCGGGAAAGCTCGTTTGACTCGTTCGATGCCAGCGCGTCATACGCTCGAACCGCGCGAATGATCTTCGATCCCAGCGGGATACTCGCACGGTTGCCTTCGGCGCCATCCACCAGGCAGTCCTGGACGGTGTCGTCTTGAGACAGAATCAGTGGTGCCGCGTCGGTGAGCACGCCGCCCAGCGAGTGGACCAGTTCGGTCCCAAGAAAAGTGCGGTCGCGAGCAGATCCAGACCTGGACTCAAGGGCCCCGAGGGCCCGCCCGAGCACTTTGGTGGTGATCTCCACGTCTCCCAAGTCCCTCAGAAGGACTCCCACGCGGATGTCGTCGACCTGCCTGGGAAACAATCCCATCCGCTCGGCCACGCGTTGGCTGAGTTCCGCGATTCGCGTCGACTGAGTCTTCGCGCCGATTTCGGTTCCCTGCAAATACTTCGACATCACCTCCACAACACCGACGTAGGCCTCGTGCAATTCCTGCAGGGTCTTGGCCCGCTCGTCGCACAGAGTACCCACCAGGATGGCGGTCAGGCCAAGGGCTCCCGCCCAAACAGTCAGAACCAATCCGACCATCACCGGCGTTGTCTGCGCCGCAAAACCGGTGGAGTCGAAGGCCGTGACGATCGTCATCGCCAACACGGAAAGCACCGCCAGGACCCCGGCGGCCTGTCGGCCCAGGTAGTAGCCGCTGAGGACGATCGGAAGATAGAACAGATTGAGAATCACCGCTTTTTGCGCGCCCATGCGATATCCCAGCACCGACGTCGCAAGGACGAGGACGATCAGCATGATCTCAAAGAAATGACGATCTTTGGCGTTCTTGATGTTCATCGCACTCTCCCATTCAGCACGACTCTGCCCGCGATCGTTGTTGTTCAGACTGTGGTCTGAGAATCATCTCCATGTCTCTGCACCGGCGGTGATCAATACTCCGTCTTTCGCCGACTCCAAGGCTGTCACATCCTGTTCATCGCCCGGTTTGTCGCGAGTCGCCGCGTAGCGCCGCGCAATGTCCTGATACTGTCCCTCAATGGTCAGCCAGACGTCCACGATGTTCGGGTCGAAGTGGCAACCGCTTTCCTCACGGATGATGGCCACGCACCGCTCGTGCGGAATGGCGGCCTTGTAAACGCGTCGTGTGGACAACGCATCATAGACATCAGCCAATGAAACAATCCTGGCAGCCAGAGGGATGTCCTCGCCCGAAAGACCCTGCGGATATCCGCTCCCGTCCCAACGTTCGTGATGGTGCAACGCTATTTCGCGGGCCATCTTGAGGTAACTCGAGCTGCCCATCTTCCTCTCGATCTCACGCAGGCATTGACCGCCAACGCCGGAATGGAGTTGCATGACTGCGCGTTCCGAGTCGGTCAGAGGTCCTCGCTTAAGAAGGATGCTGTCCGGAACACCAACCTTGCCGATGTCGTGGAGCACGGAACTGCTCCCGATCAACTTGACGAACGTCGGCGTGATCTGGTCTCGGAACCTCGGATGTTCGGCCAGTGAGGCAGCCAGGAGCGTGGAGTAGGCTGCGATGCGCTCCAGGTGATCGCCCGTCTCCGGGTCGCGGGACTCTGCGAGCTTCGCCAAACCCACGATGATCGCGTCTCGTGTTCGCACCAACTCGTACGTCTGTCGCATGGCGTCGGCCTGCGCGGTCTGCCGTTCCTGGTTCATTGCCTCCTGCCAGTGACGGGCCACCATGTAAATGAGAATACCGACCGGCACGCAGCTCCATAACAACGTAAGCAAGGCCATGGCGGGCAACGGGCTCGTCAGGTCCGACCGAGATTCCGCCAGCGAGGATTCCGGGACATGGGCGATCAAGTAACCGAGGCCGTGATCGAGAGGGCTTGCCACCGCCAGGTGATGCCCGTCGGGCAAGGTGATCCTCCCTGAACGAGACCCTTGAGCTTCGCGGGCATCCTGGTCCGCCGGTGTCCACGCTGTCACCGGTCCTAGCTTCTCGTGCCTATCAGACGCCAGCACCCGCCATTGGGCATCGACCAGCATGAACCCAATCGTGTCATGAGCGGGTGCAGGGTGACCGTTCATTCGCGCTGTCAGGTGGGCTTTCAGATCAGCAAGCTCTGGCGACGATGCGGAGCCAATCATCCGCCGGGTGGCTCCTTCGAGACTGGCGAAAGCCCGCCGTTCAAGCGTGCCACACATCGCCGTGCAGGTGCTCCGATTAAACCACCCGAGACCGACGGCAGTGCAAGCAACATGGGCCAGGCCCAGAAGGATCACAGTCGGTATGAGTGTACGTCTCCCCAACAGGTTGCCTCCTGAACCGAACCAGTCGCTCCCGGCTCCCACGGATATCCATTCCGACAGACGGCGGCCGCTACAACGCAGCCGGGGCAACTACCTTACTCGACATCTTGCCATCGGCTATTCCTGGTTCGGAGTTCATCTTAGCAATCTCCCTGCGTATTTCGGCGACGCCATGTTACATTCCTGTTCAGAAGCGCTTATGACACGCGGCGGAAGGTGACGTTTCGAACACCCGAGCGCCTGGATGCCTTTCCGCGTTGCATTCGCGGCGGGATAGTGGTATTGAGACACGCGTTTCGTACGTTCTGTCCCGGCTGAAATGGAGCGATAACCATGACGCAATCATTGGTGATCGGACTGTGTGTCGTCGGAATACTGGTGACCTGCGTGCTGGCGGCCGAGCCGGCCAACAGGCACTATCCGGTCAACCGCGAACCGCTGCTTCAGAGCAAGTTCGTTCCCTTGCCATTGGGGACCGTCAGACCCGAGGGCTGGCTCAAGGACCAGTTGAATATCCAGGCCAAGGGCCTGACCGGCAATCTGGACGAGTTCTGGCCCAGCCTGGCCAACAACGCCTGGAAGGGCAGCAAGGATAAGGATGCGGAAGCCTGGGAACGAGGACCTTACTATCTCGACGGCCTGGTACCCCTGGCCTACCTGCTCAACGACCAGCGTCTGATCGCCAAGGTCAAATCATGGATCGAGCCCATTCTTGCCTCCGGCAGGCCGGACGGATGGTTCGGACCCGAGAAGAACAAGGACCGCTGGCCTCTGGCCGTGGCCATGAAGGTGTTGATCCAGTACCAGGAGGCCACCGGCGACCCGCGCGTCATTCCCTTGTTGCAGAACTACTTCAACTACCTCAAGACGGCCCCGCCGGACTGGCCGGACAAGGATTGGCGCGGTGTCCGGGCGATGGAGAACATCATCGCCGCCTACTGGCTTTATAACCGGACGGGTGACAAGGCCATCCTTCAGGTGGCCGACTCGATCTACAACAACAGTTTCAAGTGGACCGACTACTTCCTCAACTTCCCGTACACCGATGAGGTCATGGCCAAGGGCGTCAAGTACAGCCACCCCACCCACGTGGTCAACATCGCCATGGCGGTCAAGCATCCGGGCATGCGATATATCCAGGCTCGCGATCCGAGACTGGTCGAAGCGGTCAAGTCGGGCCTGGCCAGCCTCGACAAGTACCACGGCCAGGTGACCGGGCGCTTCTCGGGTGACGAGCACCTCTCCGGCCGGCATCCGAGCCAAGGCACCGAACTGTGCGCGGTGGTCGAGTTCATGTTCTCACTGGAGAACCTGGTTGCAGCCCTTGGAAACGTGGCCCACGCCGATCGTCTCGAACTCCTGGCCTACAATGCCAACCCCGGCACCTGCACGCCCGACTACTGGGCCCACCAGTACGACCAGCAAGCCAACCAGGTGCTTGTCAGCGTGGCCAAGCGCCAGTGGAGCACCAACGGCGACGCCTCGAACGTCTACGGCCTCGAGCCGAACTTCGGTTGCTGCACCGCGAACATGCACCAGGGCTGGCCCAAATTCGTGTCCAGCATGTGGATGGCCACGCACGACCAGGGGCTGGCGGTCATTGCCTACGGCCCCAGCAGCGTCAAGGCAAAAGTCGGAGACGGGGTCGAGGTGACGCTCGTCGCGTTGACCGAATACCCATTCGACGGGCTGGTGCGCATCCGCATGGACTCGCCACACTCGGCCAAGTTCCCGCTGTACCTGCGAATCCCGGCCTGGGCGACCGGCGCCAAGATTAAGGCCTCGGACCAGACCATCGATCCCCGGCCCGGCACGTTTGCCGTAGTCGATCGTCTGTGGAAGAACGGCGACGTGCTCGAATTGACCTTGCCGATGAGCTTGCGAACCGAGACGCGATACAACAATGCCCTTTCGATCATTCGCGGGCCGCTGTATTTCTCGGTAAGAGTCGGCGAGAAGTACAAGGAGATCAAACGACATCACGAGACGCTCCCGGTCATCGACTGGTCGATCGAGCCGACGACGCCCTGGAATTATGGCCTGCTGGTTGATCGCGAGAACCCTGAAAAGTCGATCACCGTCGAGAAACGCAAGATCAGCAAGCTGCCGTTCGATCAGCAGAACCCTCCGGTGGTCCTCAAAGCCAAGGGGCGGGTTCTTCCGCAGTGGGAAATGGTCCAGAACTCCGCGGGCGCCCCGCCGGTCAGCCCGGTAACGTCCGACCAGCCGCTGGTGGACGTCGAACTGATCCCGTATGGCAACACGCGACTGCGGGTGACGGAGATCCCCGTCCTCGCGCAGTAGTCGCGACGGATTGAATAGCCAAGGAAGCACGGAAGAGTCTTCAGTTATCAGTGATCAGTACTTGGCCCGAAGAGAAACTGAGAACTGACAACTGATGACAACTCGGTCTCGTCATTCTGGTTTTCTCACCCGTGGTCTCGCAGGATCGGAGGATCACGCATGCGGTCTCTGCCCCTGATACTTGCCCTTCTCGGCTTTGCCGCCTCGGCCGCGCCCGCTGCCACCTTCATCGTGGTCAACCGCGGCGAGTACAAGTCCGCCGAACAGGCCGGCAACGACGAAGCCAACGTCAAATGGGATGACGGCGACGATGCCGACGACATCATCTGCACCGAGAACTTTGCGGCCCTGGAGCTGCAGCGATACCTGCGGATGATGGCCGGACCCGATGGGCAGGAGGACTACCGGATTGTCGATGACGATCAAGTACCGCCACAAGGGCAGCTCATCCTCATCGGCAATCCGCAAACGAACAAGGCTGTGAAGCTGTCGCAGGCAGACTTCGGCGGCCTCGGACCGGAAGGCTACATCATCCGGAACTCGGGGCGGTCGGTGCATATCGGCGGCGAGCGACGAATCGGCACACTCTATGGCGTGTACCGCTTCTTGGATCACCTCGGTGTGCGCTGGTTGTCACCTGGTGAGATCGGCGAAGAGGTCCCCCGTCACCGGCTGCAGGACTTGGACCAACCTTTGAACATCAAGGAGAAGCCGGCCTTTGTCTCGCGCGGGTTCCACGCCTGGGAAGATCGCGGCGACCCCGAATTCTTCGACTGGATGGCCCACAACCGGATGAACTACTGGTGCGTGCAGGTGCCCGACAAGGCTGCGCTCAAGAAGCGCGGCATTCAGATGAGCTGCGGCGGGCATGTGCTCATGCACCGGTTCATCAGCCCGGCCGCCGCGTATTCTTACAACCACAGGGGTTTTGCGGGTGACGACGACCGTCCGGCCGACCCGTACCCCGTCAGCCCCGATTTCCAGGGCGATGCGGACAAGGACGGCAAGCTCAGTTACAGTGAGGCCCATCCCGAGTGGTATGGCTTCATCGGCGGCAAGCGGAGTTTCCGTATCCAAGGCGACTTCGGCGACAACTTCTGCACCTCCAACCGCCATGCTTGCGACGAGTTCTTCAAGAACCTCGTCCAGGACCTCATCGACGGCGAGTGGAAGGACGCCGACAGCATCAACTTCTGGACGCTCGACGCCGGCAAGTGGTGCCAGTGCGACGCGTGCAAGGCCCTCGGCACGCCGACCGACCGCAACCTGCTGCTCGTTCACCGGCTGCGACAGGAACTCCAACGGGCGACCCGGGAAAACCGCCTGCACCGCAACATTAGGGTCTATTTCCTCGCCTACTCGGACGTCATCGAACCGCCGACCCGGCCGTTGCCGGACGGCTTCGATTACGAGAACTGCATCGCGACGTTTTTCCCCATTCGCCGCTGCTACGTCCACCGCTTCGACGACCCGGCCTGCACCGAGTTCAATCGCAGCTACATGAACCACTTCGTCAACTGGTTCGTCAATCCGGACCGCCATTACCGCGGGCAGATCTTCATCGGCGAATACTACAACGTGAGCCGATACAAGTGCCTGCCGATCGTCTTCGAGCGAACCATGTCGGTGGACATCCCTTACTACTTCGAGCAGGGCGCCCGGCACATGCACTACATGCATTGCACGTCAAAGAATTGGGGCACCAAGGCTCTGACCAACTGGCAGCTCGCCCGCATGCTCTGGGACCCCAAACTCGACAGCAAGGCCCTGCTCGATGATTACTTCGTCCGCCGCTACGGACCGGCTGCCGGGAAGATGCGTGAACTCTACGGCCTACTCGATACCGCTCTGTGCAATGCCACGCCGCTGAAATACCAACTGGTCGATCGGCTCAATCGCAACGACAAGGATCTTTTCCCGACGCGCCACCTGAAGTATGAGGCAACGCGTTTTGACACCGACGACGGGCCCGATCTGATCGAGATGGTCGCATCCATCGACAAATGTCTGAAGCTGATCGAGGAACTGCAATCGCAGCAGTGGCCCGAGCGGGTGCGGTCACGCATCGCCGAGGATGTCGGACCCATCCGCTACGCCGCCGATACATTGCACTTCTTCGACGCGCTGGTTCGTGCCCACACGCACGTTCAGGCCGGCCGTCGCGATGAGGCCAAGACCCTGCTGCCTGAAACGAAGCGCCTGGCTAAGGCCCTTGAAGCCGACACCACCAGCATGAAATGGTCATCCTCGCACGCCGGCGCCGCCAACGGCCTGGAGGCCACCCTGGTGAAGAGGGCCTATGATCGGCTGGTGACCGAATTGGGCAAGCGGTGAAGCCCGACGTCGCTCGCCCACGAAACGAAGGAGTTGAGAATGGGGAATTGAGAGTCGGGAATTGGCACTCCGCGGCGTGCCTTTCGGGACCGACGGCCGGAAGGCAGGGATCGCCGCCCGGCTCGGGCTGGGAATCACCCTGTGTCCCCGGGGGCGGCCGTGGAGACAACGTGATCAAAGAGACAAATCATCCTGAGACCTTTTTTGCCCCGGCGGAAGAAAACATCCGTCGACTGTACGAAGACAATTCCGAATCAGGAGCAGATGATGTGGCGCGAGCGGAAGACCGCGCATCGTAAAATCTTGGGTTACCGAATGGCGTATGGTGATGTTATTCCACCGGACGCCAGCGTGGACCCCACTGCCTTTCCAGAGCCTGACTTTCCGCTCCATTGCCCTGACTGTGACTACCTGTTGCGTGGTTTACCGCAGGATCGTTGCCCGGAATGCGGGTTTGAGTATGAGCGCGGACGGCTCCTCGTGCAGCAGTATGTGATCGAGGGAGGACAACGGTTGTCAAAGCGGACGAGCCGCTGTGCGAAATGGACGGCACTATGCGGTTTTCCCTTGGCAATGGCATTCCCTGCTCTCTCAGGGATCGCAGCGTCCTTCCTTGATCCCGCGAAGATGAGTATGGCAACGATGGATCTGATCTTTGTCGCGATGCGTATCCTCATGTATGCCATGATCGGCGGCTGCGTTCTGCTATTCGTATCTTTCGGCCTCTACCTTCGATTGGCATTTGTATCGCAGAGGAAATGCAAGGCGGTGTTCGACGGCATTGATCGCTCCATTGCTTCTTATAAGACCGCCCAGCAACACAAATGGGTCTTATGGGTGATATGGGGAGCAGCAATGCTTGGCGTGGTTGCGTGGGAGGCGCGGTCAGGTGGAGATTGGTATCGGTATTACTCAAGGTCGCCGTCGCGTCTCTTCTATCCGATTATCATTGCTCTGGGGCTGGGGATGGCCGTGTATACCGCGAAGCGACTCTGGGACCGATGGAGCAGAAGCACTGACGACGACGAGTGATTAAAGAGGATATTACTGACTATAGATGGTCCGGCTGAGGGGGGACAGAAAACGGGTTCGTTTTTCGACGCTTCGGGCTCAGGCCGGCCAAACGGCGTTCTTGACGAGAAGTCATGTAGACGGAACGGAGCACATATGAGGTTTTTGCCAGCAAATCACGCAGATTGACGCAGAGTGAAGGCAGTCGAATGGTCCGCCAGGGCCCGCCCGTACCTGCTTACGCGGTTTCCTTTTCGAGCCGTTCGGCGATCCAGATTTTCAGCAGGGTCTGATAGCCGATGCCGCCCTTACGCCGGGCGATCCGGCGAAGCCGGGCAACCATCTGCCTCGGCAGGCGGATGCTGGTGGAAATGCCGGCCTTCATCCTGGGCTCGGGCTCGACAACGACCGACTTGGATTCATCCCAATCCGCGGGCTTGTAGCGATACGGTTTGCTCTTTCGTGTGCGTTTTGCAGTTTTCATAAGTCCCATCCCGTGATGATTCTGGCGATGTTGCCCCCGAGATCCTGAAAGATCAGCCGGAGGGCGCGACCGGCATCGGTCCTTCCGTCGATGCGATATCGCCGTCGGCCGTGCTTCTTCTTGTTGGGGGTGATCACATACCGGTTGAAGAACACCTCTTCGGCTTCGTGTGGCAACACGCCGTGCCCAAGGAGGTGTTCGATGTTGTCCTCATCCCAGACGAAGAAGAACCACCGCTTTCGGCCAACACCGGACATCCGTGTATTTATATTGTAGCTACAGATGGACGTCAAGAGGCGGCCGTCGGAAACGCGATTCCGCAAAGCCCGTTTTCGGGCAGGAGTCACGGTTTGATCCCGGAGACAAGCCCAATCTGAGTACCCGTTTATACCAGGGACACGAATGTCTGCGATCTCTCGCAGAGCCACGGAGCCCGCAGAGGCTGATGTCCGCCCCGGCCGTTCATTGCGATACTCCGCGTCACTGCGTCTGCGAGAGCATCCTCTTGGGGAATCCTTATGGCGCTCTGCCGTCGGCATCGGCTACGGCGACTCTGTTTGTCCGGGCTTCGGCTCGAAGACGCTCGTCAATTCGGTCAGGTGCCGGATGGTCAGATCAGGCTGGTGATCGCCGGCTTTGGCGTCGAAGTTGTCGACAGCCTCATACTGGCGGGTCCGGATCATGTGCAGGCCGATCTGTTTGGCTCCCTGGACGTCGGCCAGCCAGTTGTCGCCGACGTAGATCGCATCCGACGGCGGCAGGCCGAGTTGTTCAAGACAGACCTCGAACGGCCGCGGATGTGGTTTAACGAAGCCGACCTCGCCCGAAATCACCACCGACTCGAAAAAGCGGGCAAGACCTGTGCGCTGAAGGCTCGCGCGGATGGCTTTTCCGTCGGGGTAGTTGGAGACCAGCGCCAACCGATAGCGTTTCCCGAGTTCCGCCAGCACGCCGGCCGCATAGGGGGGTGCCTCAATCGCCGCCACCACCGCCTCATAGCGGGCCCGCAGCAGGACGGCAGTCTGCTCGGGCGTCGGGTCGCGATGGAACAACCGGCGAACCAGGGCGGTCACGATTTCCGTCAGGTCGTTTTCTCGGTAACCATTCTTGAACGGAGCAAGCCGGTCGGCGTCGCGAAGCTCTCTGAGCCGGTCACGATCCACCGGACCAAGGTGTTTCTCCATCGCCTCGCGCAGAGCGTTGTCGCACGCATCCATCTGCGGCCGTGCAAACGGAATGAGCGTGTTGCCGTAGTCGAACAGAATGGCTCTGATTCGGCTTGCATCCAGCGG
The DNA here is from genome assembly GCA_964615635.1 of uncultured Planctomycetales bacterium. Lineage (GTDB taxonomy): Bacteria > Planctomycetota > Phycisphaerae > UBA1845 > PWPN01 > JAUCQB01. Next base: position 10,084 of record CAZTQK010000035.1, on the reverse strand, counting down.
CATTCGTCAGTCTTCCTTCCTTTCAGCCTGGGCGGCCGGGCCGGTGGCCGCATCCGGCGGCCAATTGACACTTGAAGGCCGTCCCTGGTCCAGCCGGACGCCGTTGTTCAGACAAGTGAAGTCGATCATCTGGACCGCGCCAAACAGAGACGGCCTGACTCCCCAAGCATGCGGCGGACCATCGTCGCGGCCCGCGGCGTAGTTCTCAGAGAACTCGCCCGCTCGAATCTGGTCGCGAATGCTCGCATTGATGAACTCGCGGGCCTGCCTGTGCATGCCGTGTTCGATCAGGCCGTACGCGGTGAAGCTCTCCGTGCCGTATTTCGTCCAGCCCAAACCACTGAAGTCTCGATCCGGCTTGTGCCGCTGGAGATAAAGCCGCTTCAACTCATCCGCCAGGTCGGCCGGCAAATCGCGAATGTGCAGGCCGGTGAGAACCCAATTGAGGTTACCCGGTTCATGCCGCTTCGACTGAGTGAAGAAGTACTCGGCAGGGGGGCGCCCGTCGGTGAAGAAGAACCACTCGCGATAATCCTTCAGGATGACCTCGCGCCGCTGCTCCCACATGTTGATGTCCGCTGTCTCGCCGATCTCGCGGGCGATTCGCCCGGCGAAATCAATGTCCACGAGAAGCTGATCGACGAACGATGAATCCTTTTCGTCGGGAATGTCGTGATCGAGGTAGATCCAGCGCGGGTTCTGTTCCCGCCACAGCAAGTATCGTCGAATCGCCGGGTACACGGCCCGCAAGCGAGCCGCGTCGCCGGTCAAGCTATAGAGAATCCATGCGGTTTGGGCTTTTCGCGACGGCAGGCACTCGCCGTCGAGCCAACCGGTCTCATCAATCTGGGCCATGATGCCCTCGAACGCTGCCCAGGCCGTTTGGGGCATGACATATGCGAGCATCTGCTGGCCGAAGAAGCTCTCCCATGCCGCCGACGCCGGCGCCTTCGAGGCCCCGAAATTCCAGAGCGACGGCTTGCCGCAGGGGGTTTGCGGGTGAGAATAGTCGTTCTCGGGCATGGCCGGCAGGACATTGGAGATGACAAACGTCCACGCTCCATAGTAGAAGCACCGATGCATCTCGGGAGTCACGCCCTTGGGATCCACGCCGACGATTCCGAAGCTCTTCGGCGCCGGCACCCACCTCAAATACTCGTTCCAGCGAGCCTTTCGGCGTTGCAGCAGCTCGGACAGACCGGGACCGGAGAACACCTCCGACGCCCGTCGGACCGCGGTTTCCGTCCCTTCAGCCCGGGTCGCAAAGCCGATGGCCACGAAGTAATGGGAAGCCTGGTCGCTACTGAGTGGGGCGGGGCTGCTTACCTGCTGATCAGCACCGAACTCTGTCGCCAGGTGCCATTCGTCCCCGCTGACTTGCGGCCCGACATCGAGCCGTACCGGCCTCAATTCCAGCCCCGCAGCCTTGCCAACCACGAGAGCGTGAAAGAAATCCTCATGCTTGACGAGCAGGGCTCTTGAGTCCGGCTGCACATGACCATGTGTCGCACCCTGGAAACTCAGGACACTCGATGACCTGCCGGGCAAGACATCAAGAATGCGAACAACGGTGTTCTCGTCCGCCAGGAAGTCGCAACCCGAAATCCGATGCCCCGCACCCTGATAGGTCGCGTGGAACGCCAGCTTGTGCGGGAACCACGTGTGATGGTACCGGTCGGCAGCGCTGCCGTCCCGCGACCCGATACCGACCGTCACAAGATCCGTCAGCCGCTGGGGTTTTCGGCCGGCATAAAAGGCCGCATGTAGAGGCAGATCAGGTCGCAGGGGCAAGGGCGCAAAGTCGTCCGAGGCCGTCGGGTTCAAGACCAACCGGCTCTCGGGCAGACTCAGCCACCTCCATTGGTTTGGGGCATCGTTGGCGAGTGAATCGCAATCGAAATCCGATAGGCCGGTCAGGCGAACCGAACCCACTTTCTCAGGCAGGGTAGGTTTCTCAGCAAGCACGACAGCACCCATCAGCGCGGGCAGGATCGCCCAGATGACAGTTCGACATAGTTGCCGCCGGGCTGGGCCCTTGCGGTATCTCCAAGTGACTTCGGGCATCGCACCATTCCGAATACGATTCGATGCAGGCGGGGTCTTGTTCCAGGGACGCCCCCAGATCCCGGCGACATTCTACAGCATTATCTGCTCCGCCGCCGCGTCGAACCTGGCAACCTTGCCCTCGCGCAGTGAGAGAATGCCCATCTGTATCGGCGTCTGCGTGTAGTAAGCCAGGTCGACGGGGTACTCAGGCTTGTCGCGTGTCCGGCAGCAGTCGAACAGGTTCTTGATGTGCCGCACGTGATCGAACGGCTGCCTGATCTTGACACGTTCGCCCTGTTTCGCGTCCCGCCCGACGGGCGTCACAACAATCTCTTCCTTCTCGAACGTCAGTGTGCCCTCCCAGCCGCGGATGATCGGGCTGCATGCCGGCGGACGCGGGTGAGCCCCCGGAAAATCATTGGCCTGCGTGCCGACCATCGACACGGAAATCTTTTCCGGGTACTCCACGAGCATGTTGCACGTATCGGGCACCTCACGTTCCTCGTATCGCAACTTGCCGCCGGTGCCCACGACCAAGCTCGGCATCTTCACGTCGAGCATGTACAACACCTGGCTGAGCGAGTGCGGATAGAGGTCCGTGGCCGGCCCGCCCGCGTAGTCCCAATACATCCTCCAGCGGAAAAAGCGGCTGACGTCGAACTCCCGCTTCGGTGAATCGCCCAGAAACGCCTCCCAGTCCAGGTCCGGGCCGGGTCGGGCGTTCGGGTCGTCGATCGGCATTCCCCGTTCGCCCCAGTCGCCGACACGGAAGAAACCAACCTCCGCGTGAACCGGCTGGCCGATCGCCCCTTCTTTGATGAGTTGCCGCGCCTGGCTCCAGGCCGAGTCCGACATGTATTGCGAACCGATCTGCAGGATGCGGTCCGACTTGCTGACTTCGTGGAACAACCGCTTGGTCAACTCGAATTGCCGCCAATGGGTGATGGGCTTCTCGCAGTAGACATCCTTGCCGGCTTTGACCGCATCGATGACCTGATAACCGTGGATGTGGTCCGGCGTGGCAATGCCGACAACGTCGATACCGGCGTCGGCCAGCAGCTCTTTGTGGTTCGAGTACTTCTTAGCGTTGTACTTGCCCGCCGTCTTCTCCAGCCGGGGCCGATAGATGTCGCACACGGCCACGATTTCCACGTTCTCGCCCCGGTCCTTGAGAATCTTGACCATCGACAGCAGGGCGTTGCCTTCGCCGCCGCAGCCGATCATGGCGAAGTTGATCCGATCGTTCGCCCCGAGCACGCGTGCCTTGGCCGGACGCACGGCCAGACCGGCGCCAACGGTCCAAGCCGCCGCGGCTGTCCCTGCCTTGCGGATAAAACTGCGACGAGTGGTGCGATTCACAACTGATTCAGGTTGGCTGGTAGTCATTGAGGGCATCTCCATTTCCGGTTTCACCTGTGGACAAGACCAACACAGGGTCTCTTGAACTGAACAAGAATAGACAATGCGGCGACTGGTGTGCAAGTGTCTGCCCCAACTGCCGGCCAGGCAGTCAAGTTGACATGGATGGCGAACGCCGCTTATCACTTGCCTGAGCCTGTGCCTGAGTCAGGGGGTATCACAAATGGACAAGTGCGTGCAAACAACCATCTCAAGGGCCTTGATGATCGCGGTATGTATCTTCTGCGTGGGTGCTTCCGCGCCGACGAGAGAAGCCGTACCGGAGAACACATACAAGGGCGAGATGGTCGCCTTTCCCGGCGCCTGGGCGTTTCAGATCCACCGGACTTCGATCATCCTGGTCACCGACGCTGAGCTCGAGGCTCTGGCCGATCCGGACAAGGCGATCAATCTCAGCCTCGGCCGGACGCCGCAGGAGCGCAGCTTGCGACAGGTGTGCGAGGCGGCTCGGGCGGCGGGACAGCGCACGCTGGTCATCGCATTCGACCACTTCTTCGCCCAGTACCGCCCCGGCCAGGGCGATAAGCCGCGCCGCCTGACGCCCGACATGCCCGAGTACATCGAACGCATCGCGGCCATCAGCAAGTTTGCCGCCACGTACGGGCTGGGACTCGAGCTGAGCCTGCTCAGCCCGCTGGAGGTCGGCCCGGCATACGTGAAGCAGACCGGCGAATCAGGCCTTTGGATGCACTATCGCAAGGGCCTGCGCGATCCGGTCAGCGGCGACTACAGCGTGCAACTCTGGCGACAACGCAAGTGGGCCAACAATAAGGGGCCCATCGACGTGCAGGATGCGGGCGTGCGCGTGTTTGCCTTTCGCGAGCATCTTATACACGGCACGCCTTACCGCCACGTCGATCCGAAGAGCATCGTGGAGATTTCGGATACCGCTCAGGTCGACGTATGGAGTGAGACGATCAGCAAACCGGGCGGTGCGGTCCGCATCCGCGTTCACGGACGCGGCGGTCCGGCCGCTGCGAACGGGCTCGACCGCGTGCTGGTCGTACAGCAGTACAAGACCCCGGAGATGGACTACTTCAGCGACAAGGCCCTGCCATACCTCAACAACCTGACCGATCGCTACGTCGACGCGGGCGTGAAACTCAACGGGCTGTACGCCGACGAGATGCACATTCAGCAGGACTGGGGCTACCACACGCACCACGACAACGGCGAGTTTGCCGTACGCTACGTGAGCCCCGGATTTGCGAGGCGGTTCGCGGCCGCATACGGCCAGGAGTACGCCGACTTCGCGAAGTACATGATCTACTTCACCTACGGCCAGGAAGATACGGCCAGTGACATGACCGCCAAGGATCACGTCATGCACGTGATGGCACCGACGCCGGAGGGCATCCGCGCCACAGCATTGTTGCGAGCCCGATACTACAGGATGCTGCAGGACGGCGTGGTCGACCTGTTCACCGCCGCCAAGCGGCACCTGGAACACCGCGTCGGATACAAGCTCGAAGCCCGTGCCCACGCGACCTGGGCCGAGAGCCCGACGTGCGACCGCTGGCGAGCCAACCACGGTTATGAGTACACACCCGACTACATCGGCTCGACGATGTCGCACCAGGCCGCGTCCGCTTGTTATGACTACTTCAAGTGGGGCGACTTCCTGACCGGCAACGGCAACGACCACGCCGAAGGCGGCTTCCTCGACCGCAGCTACTTCGCCCTCGCCTTGGCCTGCTCGACGGGCATCCTCAACGACGTGCCCAACTCGTACGCCGCCCACTGGGGTATGCCCGCGGAGATCGCCCAGCGACGGCACGCCTTGGCCGACGCGTATGGCGATGCCGCCCGACCGTTCTTCGGGATGGTGCAGAACATGGAGCACCGCGACGTCGACGTGCTCATGTTGTACCCGATCAATCTAGTGGCGGCCGAGGAGCGGTTCGGCAACTGGATGACGCAGTATGGATACGCCAACTACGTCACGCCGGCCAAGCTGTTGGAACGCGGCAGCGTCGCCAACGGCGCGATCGAAATGGCCGGCCGGCGGTTCACGACGCTGGTGACGTTGTTCGAACCGTTCCCGCCGATCAAGCTGCTGGAGATGATGCGCCAACTGACCGAGCAAGGCGGCCGAGTGATCTGGTCCGGTCCGCCGCCGGTGCTGGCCGAGGATGGATCGACCAGCCTGCCCGCGTGGAAGGATCTGTTCGGCGTCGAGTACCCGCCGACGCACAGCGAAGGCCTCATGGTGCCCGGAAGACAGATCGTCTTCGAGGGCAAGCTGGCCGGCATCGCCCCAATGAGCGTCCTGACCGAGATGCTGCCGGATCGCGCTTATTCGGTCGCACCTCGCCCGGGTGCTCAACCGGTGGCCCGTGTGAAGAACTGGGTGGTCGGTTCGCACAGGGCTCTGGACAACGGCGGCAATGTGACGTTTCTGGGTTTCCGCCCGCGCGACGACCAGGCCGCCAGCCTCGGCTACGAGATGCGATACTGGTTCGACATCCTCAGCACGCTCGGAGCGTACCTGGCAAGCGGCAAGTTCTCGGGCATCAACGACAATACCGAACACCTCTCGCGAACAACCCCCTACCTGTTCTGCCGGTTCCCCAATGGGACGGTGAGCGTTGCGCCGCACCTGTCCCTGCTTGCAGAGTGTTGGCCCGGAGGCTTTGCCCGCAACCGCGAGGAGGATGAGAAGATCCTCAAGAACCTGACTCTGCCAGCCGAGCACATCTCGCTCAAGGACGCCAAGGTCAACGGGCAGACGGTGAGTTTCGAGGGGGAGCAATGCCTCGCGTTTCGTGCCGACGCCGACGGCCGGCTGATCGCCTTCTGCGGCCTTGGCTGCAACCAGATCACCATCAACGGCAAGGCGACGGTGTTCGCCGACAAGCCAATGCCGCTGGTGGCCTGGGCACCGATCGAGCCGAACTGCCGAACCGAGTCCAATGCAATCCTGCGAGTGCGCGTCCACGGGGCGGGCACCGTTCGCATTCCAGCCGGCGGTCTGCCGCAGCACGTGCAGGTCTTCGCCGAAGGCCCGACACCCGGCAGCCGCGGCCCGGTTGTCGCAAGCAAGGTCGAGAACGAGACGCTGATCCTCACGCTGAAACCGGCACAGACGAACCGGTGGCTCTATGTCGTGGTCGAAGCAGCCAGCAAGCCGGCCGGGTGACTTCCCACCTGACCCGACGATGATGCCCGGCCTGCTCGGTGTTGCAGGAGGAACGGCGAAGCGGACTGACTGTCGAAAGGTCACCGAAGCGTGACAGAATCGGACCGGAAACCCGTGCAATCCAACCCGAAGCCGCCGGCTGGTCCCGATATGCCGCAGCCGGCTGTGGACCCGGCCACCGGCCGAATCGCGAGCGACCTGCCGTGCATCGGCTGTGAGTACAATCTCCGCACCCTGCGCGCCGATGGCCGCTGCCCCGAATGCGGAAAGGAAGTCGCGGCTTCGGTCCGCGAGTTTAGGACGGCGCCCACCGAACGGGACTGGCTGACCACCATCAAACCGGGGTTTGATCTGCTCGTCTGCGGTTCTCTGTGCCTCTGCTGCATGGTTGTTGCGTTATTCGTGATTGAAGGGTTGCCTCGCGTCCACAAACCACCATACGGCGTCGTCGCTATTCCGGGACTGATTGGCACTCTTCTTGTTCTTGTCGGCTCCTTCGTGGTGATGGGAGCGAACCTGCCGTATTCGATGGTTCTGGAGCCTCGCTGGTTTGGACGAGTCTTTCTTGCGGGTCTACTCGGGACCCCGACGCTCGGGCTGGTGATCGCCAACGGCCCCCAAAGCCTTGCATGGTCGTGGATCCTGCTTGCCCCGATGGCCGGCAGCATGCCAATCGCGTTCCTCGCCTACTGCTGCTGGCTAGCCGGCCGCAAGAACAGAGACAGTCTCAGAACAGCAACGACCTGGGCTATCTGGGGCATGGTTGCGTGGGTGCTTGTGACGACCTTGCTGTTCGCTTCTTTTGTCCCTCTTGCTCTAGGGGTGAGTAGTCTTGGTGAGCGGGCCCGCGGTGCGCTACTCGCCGCATCGATTATCATACTCATCCTGGAATTGGCTTTTTGCACGCCCCTCTTCCTGAAGCTCCGTCGAATGATTATGGACGAACTGAAACACATCTCGTGACTCGTTCTTCCGTACACTGATAGACCTTATGCCGCCTTGGCAGGGAGGCAGGAACCATCCCGCCGCGACCTTTCCGCGTGACCATCACCACACGGATCGGCGCCAAAGACGCCTCCTGCATCGGGATCACGGAGACGACCGGTCGCGCCGCGGCACCGGGTCGATTCCGCCCATGGTGAACGGCCGGCAGCGCAGCAGGCGCTTGATTCCCAGCCACGAACCACGGATCGGTCCCCACTCGTGCACCGCCTCGATGAAGTACTCGCTGCACGACGGCACGAACTTGCACGAGCCGATCAACAGCGGACGCAGGGCCACCTGGTAGAAACGAATGACACACTCGATGAGAAACACCGCGACACGCGACAGGATGGACCGGACGGCTCGCATGAGACGCATTGTACCCGCGCGGGCCGCGGTGCCGAACCTGACGCACAAGCCTCAAGGATGCTGCAGGAGGCACGGCATGAAAGGCAGGCGGGGGTGCGTGACAGTGTAGGCAGCCTTTTCAGGACCCCGCAGGCGTGGAGAGAAGCATGTCTGGATCGGGCGTTCTGTGCCGAATCACCACCGTTTCCGGAGTTCACCGGTGGTGAGGTTCATGGGCGGCAAAACACGGCCCATTCTCAATTCTACATTCACAATTCCGCATTCCCCGGCGTTGCCGTATGCAACGCTGGGGACCACTCTACCTGCTCTTGTCTCCGAAGACCCGCCTGCGGATGGCCGCGAAAGTGGCCGCCTTTCCGGCACGGGCGAAGAACAGACCGCTGCCGGCGCAGTAGCGCTCGACCGCCCCGTCATAGAGCCTCGATGAGATCAGTATTGCCGTCGGGTGTTCGAGCCTGCAGTTCCTGGCCAGCCGCCACAGCAGCCACCGTTCGATCACCGTCAGACCCATCTTCGACAACACGCGTCGATAGAGAGCCATCGGCTGGGCCGGCGCCGGTTGCTGCCGACGCTTCTGCCAATGGTGAAGGACGCCGATCACGACCAGCACCAGCCCGATGACGAAAGCCGCGGTGAGCACACCGCGAATCAGGTCCGGTTCACCGAACAGGAAGCGGCGCTGGACCGATTCATACCACCTCACATCGGCGAGCGGAAGCCCGCTCTGCGCCAGCGAATCGAGGACAAACGCAATCGCACTCATGCTCATTTCGCCGCCCCCACCGGCATCAGACCGGCAATCTGGCCGGTCAGGTTCTTCGCCCGGCTGCGCACCAGGGTGTCCTGATCGGCATCCGCCAGCTTCATGACTCGCGAGGCCAGGGTGAACAATCCCATGTGTTCGATCAGCCACAGGGCGCTGATCCGCTGCGCTCGGTTCGGATCGTCCAGCATTCTCAGAAGGGTGACGGCCGCCTCCCGCACGCCGAGCTTGAGCAGAGCCTTGACCGCGTTGGCCCTCACGCGATTGTCGGGCGAGGTCAGTTTGGGCAGGAGGTCCTCGGTGACCTCCTCGCCGCCTGTCTGACCGACCGCCTCGACCGCGTTGGCTTCAACGCGCGCATCACTGTCCTGCAGGGCCCGCTTCAGCAGACGCCGACTGACCGGGCCGGGCAGTTTGCCAAGCGCTGTAACCGCGGCGCTGCGAACCTCCGGGCTCGGGTCGTGGCTCAGGCGATAGATATGCTCGATGAACGTTTCCCCAAGACCCAGGAGGGTCACCATTCGCAAAGCCTTGAGCCGATCCCCGGCCTCCGAGGCATTCATCTGCCTGGCCAGCAGGCGCACCGCGGAAGCGTCCCCGTCGAGAACCCGCAGGCCGATCTCGCGACGCTGCTCATCGGTCTCGGTGTCGTAGATCTGCCAGTATTTCTCGAAGGTGAGGTCGGACCCGGGTCGCCCCCAGACGTGGCTGGGCTGTGCTTCCGCGGCTTTCGGAGGCTCCAGCAGATCCGACGGGGGATACTCGAGCGGACAACGCAGAGCCAGCTCAAACCGGGCAACCGCGGCCGTCCGCTCGTCGCTGTCCCGCGAGATCGCCGTCAGCAGCGAGACCACCCGCTCGCCGGAGCAGGGCAACATGCTCAACACCGTGGTCCGATGCATCTGCTCGTCGCCGCGACGATAGAGGTCTTTGATGAAGTTGAGCTTTGTCTGTTCGGGCAAGCCGGTCGCCATGATCCACCTCGGCAGGTGGCGTACCAGGGCCGGCGAGAGCTGCGTCAGTTCCGTCGCCCTGTGCTTCACGACGGCCAGCTCCTTGATACCCGCCATGGCCCGGCTGATCTTGGGTTCACCCAGACGCCACGACTGACGGATCCACTCTTCGATAAACCCCATGTCGGTGCAAACGCCGAGCGCCTTGGCCAGCGGCGTCCGAAAAGTGCTGTAGTGCAAACCGGTGATGCAGAACGGCACCAGCCGCGGACTCTTGACACCCGCAATGACGTTAATGGCCGCGTGCGCCGCCCGGCTGCCGGGTACCCCGACAACCGCCCAGAACTTCTGCTCCAGTTAATCCACAAACCACATGGCCGCTTCAACGACGTTGGGCTGAAGTTGTATGCC
>CAZTQK010000034.1:0-24477 GCA_964615635.1 uncultured Planctomycetales bacterium | reverse complement strand
CCGCCCCGTGCAGGATGCTTCGCCGGTCCAGGGCGGCCAGGCCGGCGTCGACGATCTTCTCCACATCGGTTTCGACAAAAGCTGTGGCGATCATGGTGTCGAAAAGCTGCGTTGACTGAGCCGGCTCGCCGTCGATCGAGACGTGGGTGTAGTGCAGGCCGATGCGTGAGGCGGTCTGCGGCATGCCCGGTGCGACCAGCCCAAACGCCTCGCAGACGAACTGGCCCGAGATGTTGAATGACGACCACGGGTTCAGGGCGATGCGGCCGGTGAGCGGCGGATCGATCCCGAGGTCCATCAGCAGGCGGGCGTATTCGTTCGCGCACCAGACGTGCGTATTGATATGCTTGCGCCACAACTCCGCGATCCGAGGATAGGACACGAGCAGCCGACCGCTTCCCTGCATCTCGGTGATATAGATCCACTCGATGTCCGTGTCGTCGTCGGTGCGAGCCCCCTCCGGCAGCGAAGGGGTGTAGCTCTCGACGTTGCCGGGAGCATCGTTGTATTTGAGTTCGTGCGGCAGGCCGTTGAGGTTGCCGAGGATCTGCCCGAGCAGCCCGCCCTGGATCCTGTCGACGAGCTCATCGTCGAGGATTTCGACGTAGTCTGGCTGCGAAGCCGCTTGGCCCGATGTGGCCAGGGTGATCGTCAACGCTGCGATAGCGATGAATGGCAGGCGCATCACGTGCCTCCCCAAAGCGGCTAATAACGTCGGTGTCGAACGGGGCCCGATAGTCTATCCCGCAGGGATGATACGCTATTCAGCTCGGCCTGTCGTATGGGTGACGAGCCACGGGTTTGTCCCCGTGGTCTGGATACCTTCCGACACCATGCGTTCTTGAAGACCGGCGGCATGAAGCCGCCGGCTCGTCAAGAAGACCTGCTGGCTCAACAAGGCCGCAGCCGATCCACGCATGGCTATTTGCATCTGGTACCCCGGCCGAATACCATCCCCGGAACGGGCCGTTGGTCCATGAGGCGGTCAGGTAACGCAAGGGCATGGCTACGCAAGTCCGTGGCCATGGCGCCCGCCCCCGAATGGCTAAAAGCCAATAGCTAACAGCTAAGAGCTTTGACGCCCTCGCGACCGACCCCCCTCAATCCCCCCTTGGTCAGGGGGGAAGGTGCACCCCCCTGTGTCCCCCCTTGGTGAGGGGGAAAGTGAGAAGAATTGGCAAGGGGGGAAGTGTGGAACGAAGGTTGATCGAACGACAATGAGCGACCCCCAACAGGTAGAAGATCGTAAGGCGAAGCGGGCGAAGCTGCGAGAACTGAGCGTTGACCCGTATGGCTGGCGGTACCAGGGTATCCAGTCCGTGGCCCATGTGCTGCGGATAGGCGAGTCTCTGAACCTCGGGCCCGGCCAACATGCCGAAGGCAGCTCCGCGAAGATTGCCGGCCGTGTGGTGCTGCACCGGCCGTGCGGCAAGCTCATCTTCATGACCCTGCGCGATGGGTCGGACGACATGCAGGTGGCGGTGAGCAAGTCGGCCGTGGACGAGCACTCCTTCACCATCGCTAACAAGCTGCTCAACCTCGGCGACATCATTGGTGTCGAAGGCCCCCTCGGCAAGACCAAGACGGGCGAAATGACAATTTGGGCCAAGTCGCTGGTCGTGCTCTGTAAGGCTATCCAGCCGCCGCCGGCCAAGTGGCACGGGCTCAAGGACATGGACCTGCGTTATCGCCGCCGCTACGTCGATCTGTTCGCCAACCCGGCCGTCCGGGAGACCTTCAAGAAACGCAGCCTGATCATCGACGCGATCCGCCGGTGCCTGGTAGACCACGGGTTCTTCGAGGTCGAGACGCCGGTGCTCCAGCCGATCTACGGAGGAGCGGCGGCCCGGCCGTTCGTGACCCATCACAACACGCTCGACATGCAGCTTTATCTGCGGATCAGCCCGGAGTTGTACCTCAAGCGGCTGCTGGTCGGCGGGATGGAGCGGGTGTTTGAATTCTCGCGAGTCTTCCGCAACGAGGGTGTGGACACGTCGCACAACCCCGAGTTCACTTTGTTGGAACTTTACCAGGCCTACGGTGACTACAACGACATGATGGATATCGTCGAGGCCATGGTTTCGGCCGCGATTGAACGGATCGGCGGTGGATACAAGCGCAAGTATGGCGACCTGGAACTCGACTTCACGCCCCCTTGGCCGAGGCGGAGATATGCCGAGCTGGTCGAGGAACACGCCGGGGTTAAGATCAGCGACATTGATGCCGTGCGGCGCAAGGCGGCTGACCTGGGCATCGAGCACAAGGGCATGGACGATGCCATCGTGGTCAACGAGGTTTTCGAAGCGACTGTCGAGCCGAAGCTGATTCAGCCGACATTTGTTCTGGACTACCCGGCGCCGATCTGCCCCCTGACTCGGCGCAAGCCCGGCGACCCGAACACGGCTCTGCGGTTTGAGGCGTTTGTGGCCGGGACAGAGCTGGGTAACGCCTACACCGAGCTGAATGACCCGGACGTCCAGGAGGAGAACTTCCGCCGCAGCCTGGCCGGCGAGCGCCGTGACGAGACCATGGCGGTGCTCGACGAGGACTTCATCCTGGCCCTGCAGTACGGCATGCCGCCGGCGGGGGGTTTGGGCGTGGGTATCGACCGGCTGGTGATGCTGCTGACGAACTCGACGAGCATCCGCGATGTCATACTGTTCCCGCTGCAGCGGCCCCGGGCGGCCGGCGCCGAGGACGAGGAAGAAGCTTATGAAGGAGCCTGACCCGAGACGGCGTGAATCCGGGAGGCGACCGTTGGCCGCAATCGGGGCTGATCGACTCGATGTATAAGCTTTTCCTCTGCCTTCGCTATCTCCGCAAGCGTCGAATCGCGTTCTTCGCCGTGGCGGCCGTCTGCCTGTGCGTGGCCATGGTGCTGATCGTCTTCAGCGTCATGGACGGCTTCTTGCGGATGGTCCGCGACCGCTCGCGCGGAATGCTCGGTGACCTGGTGATTGAAAACCAGTCGTCGCTCCAGGGCTTCTACTTCTACCAGGAGTTCATCGACGAGCTGAAAACCGATCCCGAGATCGGCCCGGCCATCCATCAGGCCACGCCGGTGATTTACACCTACGGCGTGGTGCGATACCCGGACTCACAAACCACCAAGCCGACGCAGATTAGCGGTATTCGGCTGGCCGAGTACTACGAGGTCAACGATTTCAAGAGCGGCCTTTTCTACGAGAAGTATTATCCGGGCACTACGACGCTGGCCCCGCAGCGGATTCCCGGCTGCGCGCCGACGGCCGAGGGGGTTTACGTGCTCCCGCCCGACATCGAGGCCGCATGGCAGAAGTGGTGGTCCTCGGCGTCGCCGGCCGAACGGGCCAAGGCTCCCATCGACACGAAATGGCCTTACAACCGGGTCGGTCAGTATTGGCCGGTGCCCCTGGATGAACAAATGGCATCCGACCAGCCCGGCCCCAAGTGGTACGGCACTGAGATGCCCGGCATCATCCTCGGGACGGACATGTGCGCGATGCGCGATGAGAAGGGGAATTACGTCCGCTACCATTGCCGCGGCGAAGAGGTGCAGGTCACGTTCGTGCCGATGACCGAAAGCGGCCATCTCAGGGACGCCACAGGCCCGGTGAGAGACATCTTTCGCTTCGCGGATGACTCCCGGACGGGCGTCTACGACATCGACTCGATGGCCGCCTACGTCGATTTCGACCGTCTTCAGAAGCTGCTGAACATGGACTATCGCGAATGGACGGACGAGGACACCGGTGAGAAGGTCGTCAATCATGCCCGCGCCAGTCAGATTCAGGTCAAGCTCAAGCCCGGTGCCAATGTCACGGCGATCAGAGATGCCATCCGGGCGAGGTGGGATGCCTTCTCCGGGCCGCGGCTGGTCCTGGTGAGAAACCCGAACCTGATGACCAGCGTCCAGGTACTGACCTGGGAGGAGAAGCAGCGGACGTTCATCGAAGCGGTGGAGAAGGAGAAATACCTCGTCACCATTCTGTTCGGCATCATCAGTGTTGTGGCCGTGCTGCTCATCGGTTGCGTCTTCTACATGATCGTGCAGCAGAAGACCCGCGATATCGGCATCGTGAAGAGCGTGGGTGCGACGTCGCTCGGCGTGGCGGGTATTTTCATCTCATACGGGGCGGCCGTGGGCGTGGTCGGCGGGGCCGTGGGCACCATCATCGGCGTGCTGTTTGTTCACTACATCAACGAGGTCCAGGACCTGCTCAAGTGGATCAGCCCGAAGGCCGAGGTCTGGAACCCGCAGGTCTACATCTTCGAACGCATCCCGAACGAAGTGAATCCCTGGCATGCGGTATTCATCTATGCCGTTGCCATTATCGTGTCGATGGTCGGGTCGCTGATCGCCGCGAACAAGGCGGCACGCGTCTGGCCGGTGGAGGCTCTGCGGTATGAGTGACGTCATCCTCCATGCGGTCAACGTTCGCAAGTCGTACATCCTGGGCAAGGTCGTGCTCAGGGTGCTCAAGGGCGTTTCGCTGGCGGTCGAACGGGGCGAGTTCCTGGCGATCATGGGCAGTTCCGGCAGTGGCAAGAGCACCCTGCTGCACATCCTGGGGGCGCTCGACATCCCCGACGAGGGCAAGGTGACCTTCGAGAACCAGGATGTCTTCCGGGTGTCAAACGCCCGGCGGGACCGGCTGAGAAACGCGAATTTCGGCTTTGTCTTCCAGTTCTACCACCTCCTTCCCGAACTGAACGTGCTCGAGAACACCGTTCTGCCCAGTATGGTAGGCACCTCCATTCTGGGCTGGATGCTGTCGGAGGGCGGCCCGCGGCGGCAGCATGCGACCGAACTGCTGGATCGTCTGGGTCTTGGCGAGCGTATCAAACACCGGCCGAACGAATTGTCTGGGGGGGAGCGCCAGCGGGTGGCCATCGCCCGGGCCCTGGTCAACCACCCGCAAGTCTTGCTTGCCGACGAGCCGACGGGTAATCTGGACGCGGCCACAGGAAGGGAAATACTGAGCGTGCTCAAGAAGCTCAATGAGGAAGGCCAGACCATCGTCATGGTGACTCACGACCCGGCGGTGGCCGCCTCGGCTCATCGGATCGTCCACCTGACCGACGGCAGGGTGACGGACCGGAAAGCGTAGAGCGCCCCCGACGGGGCGAGGTAGTAGTACGGACGTGAAAACATGAACTTCGACAAGCCCAACCCGTTCGATCCCAAGCCCGAACTGAAGATCTGGTTCAACGGCAAGCTGGTCTCGGCGGCCGATGCCAAGGTGAGCATTTTCGACCACTGCATCTTGTACGGGGACGGCGCTTTCGAAGGCATCCGCAGTTACGGCGGCAAGGTGTTTCGGCTGGACCAGCACCTGCATCGGCTGGAGGATTCGGCACGGGCGATCCGTCTCGAACTGCCCATGACCCGCCAGGAGTTGACGGCGGCAACTTACGAAACGCTCAAGGCCAACGAGATCACCGACGGTTACATCCGCCTGGTGGTCACGCGCGGCGTCGGCACACTCGGGCTCAGCCCGACCCGGACCGCCAACCCGACGGTGTTCATCATCGCCGATCAGATCGAGTTGTATCCGAAGGATTTGTACGAGAAGGGCATGGCGGTCGTCAGCTCATCGGTGATCCGCAACCACCCCAACGCGCTCTCGCCCCGGATCAAGAGCTGCAACTACCTGAACAACATTCTCGCCAAGATCGAGGCCCAGGATGCCGGGGTCTACGAAGCCGTCATGTACAATCACCTCGGCTACGTGGCCGAGTGCACCGGCGACAACCTCTTCCTGCTCCGCGGCGGGGTCATGCAGACGCCGCCGATCACCGCGGGCGTTCTGGAAGGCATCACCCGCGACGCGGTCATCGAGCTGGCCCGCAAGCGTGGGATGACCCTCCGCGAGATGGAACTCACCCGGCAAGACCTTTACGTGGCCGAGGAGTGCTTCCTGACCGGCACGGCCGCCGAGGTGATCCCGGTGACGAAGATCGACGGCCGCCCCGTCGGGGACGGCACACCCGGACCGATCACCAAGCAGATGATGGCCGACTTCCGCGACCTGGTCCGCCGCGGCGGTTAAGGGTGACGCCAAGCGACAAGTGAGGTGGGGCACGGTCGAAGCCACCGAAGGTCGCGGAGACCTGCCGGCGCCGGCTGAATGAGACGGCTACCCCATAGGTTAGTCTGAACGCCAGCCGCCGTTCTGATAGGGACAAATCATGCAGTTCCTGAAGAAACTGATCGAGACGCCCGGCGTGCCGGGCCGTGAAGAACGAGTCCGCGAGCTCATCAAGGCTGAGATCAAGGGCTTGTTTGACGACGTTCGCGTCGACGCGATGGGCAACATGATTTGCCGCAAGCGGCCGGGGCGCAAGAGTGCTAAACCGGCATTGAAGGTGCTCATCGCGTGCCACATCGATGAGATTGGGTTTTACGTCCGACATATCGACGACAACGGCTTTCTGCGCGTCCAGAACGTCGGTGGGTTCGATACGCGCAACCTTTTTGCCCGGCGGGTCCTGGTGCAGGGCAAGAAGGATCTGGTCGGCGTGCTCAACCCTGCCGGCCGTCCGATCCACATCGCCACCGACGAGGAGAAGAAGAAAACCTATACCGTCGGCGAGTTCTTCGTGGACCTGTTCATGCCCAAGACCCAGGTCGAAAAGCTCGTCCGCATCGGTGACCCGGTCACGCTGATCCAGACGTTTGAGGAAATCGGCAATGTCGTGACGGGCAAATGCCTGGACAATCGGGCGGCCACCTGGGTGGCGATTAACGCCATCCGCAAGGTCGGGAAGAAGAGTCCTTACGAGATCTACTACGCCGCCACGGTTCAGGAGGAAGTCGGCTGCCGTGGGGCCGGGCCGACCACCTTCGGGATCGAGCCCGATGTCGGGATCGCCCTCGATACTACGCTGTGCTGCGACACGCCCGGCATCGAGAAGAACGAGAGCATCACCGCCTTCGGCAAGGGCGTGGCCCTCAAGATCATGGACGGCCGCTCCATCAGCCACCGCGGGCTGCTTGACGAGTTCGCCGCCGTGGCCGAGAAGAAGAAGATCCCGTACCAGCTCGAAGTCCTGCCGCTCGGCGGCACCGACGCGGCCACCATCCAGCAGGCGGGCATCGGCCGCAGGACGATCACCATCTCCATCCCGACCCGGTACATCCATACCATCACTGAGGCCGAGCACAAGAAGGATCTGCAAGCGGCAATTAATCTGCTGGCGGCGTGGCTGGGGGGATAATGGAAGCTATTAGCTCTTAGCTGTTAGCTGTTAGCTGTTGGCCCCGACAGGAGTGGGGCGAATACCATTCACCCCCACGCACCGCCGTTTCCGCGCTGGCATGCCGTGCGAATCTCAAATCTGTGATCTCAGATTTGAAATTGAAGCCAACCAACTCAGCGGGCGGCCGCGACATCGAGATGAGCGTCCGATATGTCATCCAAGAGCCTCATTCTGCATCTTTGTTCGAGAACATGCTTGACTCGGCCATCCGGGGGGCATGGAATGAGAGAGGGCGGCGGGCACTTGCGAGGATGTGGTGCTGCCGCGGGAGCGAGGGGCCATGTCAAAGCCAAGATACCTGAGCTGTGCGAATCGCCGGCGTCTCGCGGGCAGTCGCCCGGGCATTCTCTCTGCCGGTCTGCTGGCCGCGGTCAGTATGGGCCTGATGTGCCAGGGCGACCGCGGCAGCGACAGGCCGCTGATCGATGAGCAGCTCTCAGCGCGAATCGACGCCGCCTCCGACGCCTTGACCGCCTCCGGGGGACATGACTACGGCCCGATCACCGAGTTACTTGAGGAGTTCTATGGAGACGAGG
Organism: uncultured Planctomycetales bacterium; assembly: GCA_964615635.1. Classification (GTDB taxonomy): domain Bacteria; phylum Planctomycetota; class Phycisphaerae; order UBA1845; family PWPN01; genus JAUCQB01. Next base: position 16,699 of record CAZTQK010000034.1, on the reverse strand, counting down.
AGACGACAGCCCAGATCTGCAGCCAGTTCATCGACCCACCGCATTGCTTCCGTATTGCGGCCGTGAACATCCAGATCGACAACCTCGATCCCCAATGGCAGCAACTCTTCTGCGAGCTTGAGAAGCAGGCGTGGGAGGCATATGCGTGGGGCAGCGAGCAGACCCGGGAACAAATCGAAGACACCGCCACCGGGCATTTCGATGAATGCATGATGGGCCTGCCATTCCTGGCGTACTGATGGCCCTCTTCGTACCCTCTGAACCTCAGACGCCCGTCGTGGGCCAGCCCTCGGGAATCTGAATCTTGAACCCTGATTGCCACGTCGTGGTCCCGAGCCCGTCGAGGGACGAAGCTGGGAACCCTTCTACACCCCTCCAAACGCGCTGTAACCCCCGTCGACCGGCACGGTGATGCCGGTGACGAACTGCGAAGCCGGGGAGATCAGCCAGACGATCGTGCCATAGAGGTCCAGCGGGTCGCCAAAGCGGTTCATCGGCGTGTGAGTGATGATCGACTGGCCTCGTGGGGTCAAATTGCCCGTTGCCTCGTCAGTCAGCAGGAACCGGTTCTGGTGGGTGAGGAAGAAACCCGGAGCAATGCCGTTCACACGGATCTTCGGCGAGTATTCCTGGGCCATATGCACGGCCAGCCATTCGGTGAAGTTCTTCACCCCGCTCTTGGCCGCCGAGTAGGCTGGGATGCGGGTCAGCGGCTTGAATGCGTTCATGCTGGCGATGTTCAGGATCACGCCCTCGCCGCGCTCGGCCATCGCCTTGCCGAAAACCATCGACGGCAGGATGGTGCCGATGATGTTCAGGTCCATGACCTTCTGGAAAGCGTCGATGGGCAGGTCAAAGAACTTCTTGTCCGGTCCGGTGGTGGCCGACGGGTGGTTGCCGCCGGCGCCGTTGATCAGGACATCCACCGGCCCAAGGGTCTCCACGCACCGCTGGTGAGCCGCTTCGACGCTCTCCCGCTGCAGAACGTTGGCGGTGATGGCCGTGGCGATGCCCCCGGCGGCGACCATCCTGCGGGTCACCTCCTCGGCGGCCTCCAGCTTCAAATCCATCACCGCCACTTTCGCCCCGCACGCGGCCAGGTACTCGGCAATTCCGCCGCACAGCACCCCGCCACCGCCGGTAATCGCCACGACTCTGCCTTTAATATCGAACAAGTTGCTCATGGGTCACCTCGGTGGTGCATCATAACGGGACCCGAGGAATTACCCAAGCGTCTTGTTTGCTTCCGGTTCCAGCATGCCTGACCTGGAGAAAGCGGCACTGGTGCGGCAGCCGCAGGAAGAGGAGTAGCCGTTGCGGGAAACGGCGACATTACGCTGTCGTGCTAATAGCACCGTAACGGTCTGGGTCTCGGTCGATGCTGGCTGCTGTGTGCGCGCCCGACGTACAGCGATTACCCCAATCTCCGTTTTGCGTTTCCCTGAAGACGGTTTTTCTCTTACAATGGGGCCGCATTCATCTCGGCTTCTTGCACGCGGTTACAGACCTTGTGCACACGTGATGGCAGCCGCAAGGACCTGAGGGCAACGATGCATCGAGCAACTCGCTAAGAAAAAGGAGGAGAACAATGCGAACCGATTCCTCTCGCCGCCTTCGGAGTTACCTGCTCTTCTGCTGCGCCGTTGTTGCGACGGCGATGCTGGCCGCCGACGAGGCTTATGCTCGGGCCAACATTCGAGATGCGTTCTTCAGTGCCTACCCGGTCGCTGTGGGATCAACACTTGACACGGTGCCCAGTCGTCCAGGGCACTGCGGCGTGTGCCACTACGATTTCGCCGGCGGCGGCACGCGCAATCCGTATGGTGCCCGACTGGAAGCGGCCCTGCCGAGTTTCCCCTCCAATCCGAACGGGCGCAAGCAAGCGGTTCTGTCCATCGGTAACGAGGACTCCGACGGCGATGGCTTTGCAAGCGTGGTCGAAGTCACCGACGTGACGCACTTCAGTAACACGCCCACGTTCCCCGGCCTGACGCCGGCGAACGTGTCGAGCGTTTCGAACGTGACTGTCTCGGAAATCCAGACTCACCTGGTGCCGACTGCAGGCAACGACACCACCCCTCCGACGGTGCAGGTGATCTCGCCCAACGGCGGAGAGACGGTCACTGGAAACGCGGCTGCTACCGTCCAGTGGACGGCCACGGACGCGAGCGGCATTGCCGCCGTGGACATCTACCTCTCGGACGACAACGGGGTCACCTTCAAACCCATTGCGATGGGGTTAGGTAACAGCGGCAGTCACACGTTCTTCGTCCCAAACCGGCCGAGCACCGCCGCATTCGTGCGAGTGGTAGCGATCGACAATGCCTTCAACTCCGGACAGGATGACAGTGATGCCCCGTTCACCGTTGAACGAGCACCCGGCGGTGTCGTTCCCACAACGCTCCGCGATTTCGATATGCCCGGTAGTCAGCCTTTCGAGGCCGGTACGCTCAACGACCCCGGTGCCTGTGAGGTGTGCCACGGCAACTACGACGCCAACGTGGAGCCTCATTTCAACTGGCAGGGCAGCATGATGGCCCAGGCTTCGCTGGACCCGCTGTTCGAGGCTTGCATGGCGGTGGCCAACCAGGACGCCCCAGACTCAGGCGACCTCTGCCTGCGATGTCACATTCCCAAAGGCTGGTTGCGGGGCCGATCGGTCCCGACCGATGGGACGCAAATGCTCGCAACGGACATGAACGGCGTCTCGTGCGACTTCTGCCACAGACTCATCGATCCCATCTATGCCCCCAGTGTCAGCCCCATTGAGGATCAGGCCATTCTCGCCGGCATGCTCTCGGTTCCGAACACCTTCGCCAATGGCATGTTTGTCGTCGATCCCACCGGGGCCCGGCGCGGCCCGTTCGTCGACGCCACCAGCGGGCATCCGATACTCGTCTCGCCGTTCCACCGCGAAGCGGCCCTGTGCGGGACCTGCCACGATGTCAGCAATACGGCATTCCAGAAGGACGTGAACGGCAACTACCCGCCGAACGCGTTCGATACGCCTGCGGCGAGTTTCTTCTCCCACACGCTGATGCCTATCGAGCGGACCTACAGCGAGTGGTTCTACAGCGACTACAACACACTGGTCGGTGTCTACGCTCCGCAATTCGGCGGAAACAAGGAGTACGTCGCCACCTGCCAGGACTGTCACCTGCGCGATGTGACCGGTGAGGGGTGCAACTTCGGCACCCCGCCCACGCGTACCGACTTGCCCCTGCACGACATGACCGGCGGCAGTGCCTGGTTGAGCGGCCTTCTGCCGACGATGTTCCCCGGCCAGGTCGACGCCGCCGCGATGCAGAGCGGGCAACAGAGGTCTCGCTACATGCTGCAAAACGCCGCAAGCATGGCGGCGTCGCAGGACGGCACACGGCTGAAGGTGACGGTGACCAACGAAACCGGCCACAAGCTCCCGACTGGTTATCCGGAAGGTCGCCGCATGTGGATCAACGTCAAGTTCTATGACGAGGGCAGCAACCTGCTGGCGGAGTCCGCGGCCTACGACACCGAAACAGGTGTGCTGGGCCACGATGCGGCTGCCATGATCTACGAGGCCAAGCCCGGCCTGGATACGGACACCGCCTCGCTGGTGGGTGTGGACCCCGGCCCGTCGTTCCATTTCGTCCTGAACAACAAGATCTACAAAGACAATCGGATTCCACCGCGGGGCTTCAACAATGGCCTGTTCGCCAGCTTCGGCGGGGCCCCGGTGGGCCACGAGTATGCCGATGGGCAGTATTGGGATGATGCCTGGTACGCGGTGCCGTTCGGCGCCGTTTCGGCCACCGTGACGCTCTACTACCAGAGTACGAGCAAGGAATACGTGGAGTTCCTGCGAGACGAGAACAACGACTCCAGCCCCGACAACCCAGGCCAGGTGATGTACGATCTCTGGAACAACAACGGCAAGGCCCCGCCGGAACTGATGCGGACGGTCAACGTGGCCGTGTCCATTCCGGATATTCGAGCGGACCTCGACCATGACGGCGACGTGGACGAGGATGACATGGTCCTGTTCGAGACCTGTGCCTCAGGCCCGGGTGTTCCTCACAGCGGCACGGCCGAATGCCAGAGGGTGGACTTCGACGCGGACAATGACGTCGACCAGTCCGATTTCAGCGTCGAGCAGGCGTGCTTCAGCGGTGCGAATGTCCTGGCCGATCCGGCCTGCTCAAGCTGAGATCGCCATGGCATTGTGGCGGCTTGGTTGCCTTCGCAGTGCTTGCTGAACACTGATCGCCGATAGACTCTCCAAACAGAAGCGGCCGGCATTTTTGTGCCGGCCGCCGCGTCTTGCTTGTGCGTTTGCAGACCGCAATCAGACTTCTGTCTCGGGGTTGGCCGGATCGCTCGGATCGAACCATTTCGGGTTCATGATGATCCGCTTCTTCTTGTCCATCGCGATGTTCGAGCAGAGAGCGACCACTGCGTCGGCCAGGGCGACCTTGCCGTCACAGCGGGGCTTCATCTCCGGACGGCTGGGATCGGGCTTGCCGATCTCGCGGATCAGCCAGGCCATGTGTTCCTGCTCCTCGCGGTAGCCGCGGCTGGTCAGGGTGTCGGCCATGCCGACCGCGCTGCCCCAGGCAGCCGTGCCGCCCGAAGCCATGACCGGCTTGCCGATACGGCCCTCGGCCCAGGCGATGCGGGTGTCGACCCGCAACTCTTTGGGAACGCCACCTCTGATCTCGTAGAAAAGATAGGCTTCTTTTTCGCTGTCCATAATCAGCGTGGCTCGTGAGCCGTTGACCTGTTCACCGTAGCCGTCAAATGCGTTCGTCGAGATCGACGAATATGTGACCACCGCGTTGTCGGTCGTATAAGGCAAAGGCAACAGAATCTGCTCTGCCGGGGCACTGGCGGCGGCCGTCGTCTGCTCTTTCTCATGTCCGGGCAGGCCCTTGAAGACATCCTGGTTGCCAAACAGGTACTGCATGAATATGTGATCCGCGATGGTGCGTCCGTCCTTGAAGTAGGAGGTCACGCCGGTGCCGACCATTTCCGTCGGCAGCTTGTGGTTCAGGAAGATGCTGGCCGCATCCAACTGGTGGCTGCCCAACTCGACCATCAGCCCACCGCCGGTTCGGTTGTCGATTCGCCAGCGCACGAGTTGCTCGTAGCTCTCGTAGCCATACTTGGCGATGTCCACCTGTCGGTCCTCGGCCAAGATCTCCTTGCTCCAACTGTCCAGTTCAGTCTGGTTGCGATGCCAGTAGGCATTAATGTGGCGGATGTCGCCGACCACACCCTGTTTGATAAGTGACAGGGCGTTGGCATACATGTAGCTGTAGTGCCGCTGGTGGCCGACGGCCAGGAACCGGTTATTCGCCGCCGCAGCGTTGATCATCGCCTTGCACTCGGTGACCGTCTTGGCCATGAGCTTCTCGCAGAGGACGTGCTTGCCCTTTTGCAGGGCCGCGATCGTTACCGGGGCATGCAGGTGCAGCGGCAGGGCAACGATGATCAACTCGATCTCCGGATCATCGAGCAGCTTATGATAGTCTTCCTCGAGCCTGATCTTGTTGGCCCTCTCGGGACCATACAGGGTCTTGAACGCGTCGCGGGCTCGCTGCTGGCTGGACGGCCGGATATCGGAGAAGGCCACGAAGTCAATGTACTCAGGGTTGCTCTGGGAGATATGTGCATAGCAGCCTTGGTCGCCTGTCCCGATCAGGGCCGTCTTCACCGGTGCGCCTTTGAGCTTGCTGTAGCCCCAGTACATGGCAGCGGCCGTCGGGATGACCAGGCCGGCGCTGAGCATCTGCCGCCGCGTGATCTTGAAGACCTCGCCGCTGGCATCCCCGAAGTTGTCTCGACCGATCTGACGTTGTTGGGCATTGAGTACCATTAGTTAAGATCCTTTTCTTCTGTCTCGAATCGACTCCGGTTACGGAGATTCCTGTTTGTTCGCCTTCCGAAAACGCTGTTCCCGCCGATCAGACCGCCGGCCTCGACCTGCTGGCGATCAATCCGTCGAGCCCACCCCATCGTCCGACCCGCGTGGTGGCCAGCATCAGCACCGTCACCAGCTCGATCAGGTTCTTGTTGATGACCAGGTAGTGGCCCTCGGACGGTCCCTCGGGCACGCCCGGCAGCGGCGGCATCGCGAAGTAGTACATGGCCAGAAGCCCTGCGGCTCCCAGGCAGGCCAGCCGGGTGAATAGACCGAGAATCAAGCAGACACCAACGGCGGTCAGGGCATACATGTTGGAGATATCGCTGAACCGCGAAGGACTGAAATCGGTCTTCATGAAGCCCTTCCTTAGTTGCGACTCGGTCAGAAGGGGTTTCTTCGTCTCGACGTCCCTGGCCTTGTACACGGCCGCCGGCAGGCTGGTGATGCTCTTGTCCGCACGGCTGATGAGGTCAGCCCTGATCCGGGCCTTGCGCCTGTACATATCCTGCAAACGCTCTCGCTCGTAAGTCAGAATCGTTGCGTCCGCCACCTTCTCCTGCCGCGAGATCTCGTCCAGAAGGACCTTGTAATCCCATACCTGGGCAATGAAGTCCTTGTCTCTCGAGAGCAGGCCCAGTTCGGCCTTTCTTCCCTCCTTGAGTTTCTCAAGCTCCTTCTTCTGGTCATTGTCCAGGCTGTAGAACTTGATCACCTCTTCGCAGGTCTTGTCCAGCTTCGCGGTGAGGCTTTCGTGCAGAGCTTGGCTCAGTGCTGCGGCCTTCGGGCCGTCCAATTCGCCGCCTTCGCGGATGCCGGGGTCGTTGATTGCCAAAGCCTCGCGTCCGTCGACGTCCTTGACGAACATCCGGAAGTACTCTCGGAACGGTCCGGCTGACGCCACCAGGTAGCCGGTTGCTCGCCAATCGGGCTGGCAGAGCTTGTAGACGCCTTCAATGAAAAAGTGCCATCCGATGCAGATGCGAAGAATGACGAGCAGGACAATCGTCCACCCGGTGAACATCCGCACCGTGGCGACCGTTCGAGGCTTGGCCAGTTGCGGGGTTGGGTGTGGCGGTTGTTGCGATGCAGGCTGTAACGTCGGTCTTAGTTGAGCCATGATCTTATCTTCACCTATGAGTCCAATGGCGGCGAAATCGCTTCGCCATGCAACTTCTACGAACCCGGCGGGTCGTTGCCGGGCGTCAGTCTAACGTCTTCCGGTGGCAGGTTAAAGGTCACCACACGCGGCAGTGTGTCCTGGCCGTCGTCCCCATTCCGATTTGGGACGAGGAGAGCGGCGATTTCGGGATGATTCTGACAGAAAACGGTCGCCTTGTCGAGTCCCATGACGAACAGAGCCGTGGACAAGGCATCGGCCGTGGCCGCATCGGGGGCCAGCACGGTAACGCTGGCCAAGCCGTCGGCAGGCCGCCCCGATCGGGGATCAATCAGGTGGCCGTATCGCTGTCCCCCTGCCTCAAAAAACTGGTTGACCGAGCTGGACGTGGCCAGAGCCCGGTCTTTCAGGTAAACCGCCCCGAGCCGGCGGTCCGGTTCAAAGGGGTCTTGGATGGCCAGCAGCCACCCGTGCTCGTCCCCGGCCGGCGAACCGATGGCTCGCACGCTGCTGCGGCCACCCTGGATCAACGCGCAGTCGGTGCCGAAATCCGTCATCATTCGCTTCAGCGCCTGGTCGATGCCGTAGCCCTTGCCGATGCTTCCCAGGTTGATCTCGAGTCCGGGGACCGTATAGCGAACGGAGGCCGCCTCGTCATCGAAAACGACATGTCTCATGCCGCTCCTCGCGATGGCCTCCCGGCATTCGGTCTCGGCGGGCACTCGCTTGGGGCCCCGCAAGAACCCCCATGCCTTGACCATCGCACCCGTTGCGACGTCAAAGGCCCCTTCCGTCTGGCGTGTCAACTCGGCAGCCCGTTTGAGCAGCTCGTAAAGCCGGTAGTTGATCCGAACGGGGGCCTCGGCGGCCTGCTGGTTCAGGCGTGAAACCGTGCTGTCCCCGCGGTAGACGCTCAATAGGTCTTCAAGATCGCCGATTTCGTCGAGAGCAGCCTCAGCCGATGCCATCGGACTGGGCTGATCGGGTGGGACCATGATGGTGAACTCGCAGCCCATGGCCCGACGAGAAATGCACCAGTGCTGGAAATCCTTGCCCGCAGGTCTCGCTCGTTTGGGGGCCTGCGGAACGAGCGCAGCAATCAATCCCCCCGTGGACGCGCCCAGACCCCGTGGCGATAGAAACCTCCGTCGTGACCAGGATGGTTGCGCACTCATTCCGTCCCGCCTAAGGGTCTTGTACCCCTTCTGTGGCCCATGGTTGCAGCCGGGCGGCCAAGTGGGGTGGCCGAACAGTATCGCAGAGGCGCGTCGGCCAGGCAAATGCGAGATCCGGCTAGTGGTGACGCGAATGGTCGGGGCTCATACGGTGCAGGGGGTTGGGGCCAGGTGCTGCTGGATGAGACGCATTAACGTGGCGCGATCGATGGGTTTGGCGGCGTAGTCCGAGCAGCCCGCGGACAGACACTTGTCGCGATCGCCCGTCATGGCGTGGGCGGTCAGGGCGATGATGGGGCCTTCATAGCCGTGGGCTCGTAACTGACGCGATGCCTCGTAACCATCCATGACCGGCATCTGCATATCCATCAGCACGAGGGCGTAGGGCATGTTGCGATGGTGAGCTTCGAGCACCATGGTGACCGCGTCCTGCCCATTGTCGGCCACCGCCACGTCGGCTCCCGCTTTCTTGAGCATGTACGATATCAGCCGCTGATTGTCGGGACCGTCCTCGGCCAGCAGAATGGAGACCGACAACCGCAGGTCCTTGGGGGAGCCGCCGTGCTTGTGTTGATCTGCCGATTGAGCGGCTTCGGGCTGTTCGATCATCGGCACGCCATCAAGCGGTCCGGTCTCGACGGTCAACCGGAAGGTGCTGCCCAGGCCGGGTTGGCTGTGCACGGTGATGGCACCCCCGAGCATTTCGGCCAGCCGTTTACTGATCGTCAGGCCCAAGCCGGTCCCTCCGTGCGTCCGGGTCGTCGAGCTGTCACCCTGCGTGAACGGATGGAAGAGCCGGTCGATCTGCTCCTGAGTCAGCCCGACGCCGGTGTCGATGATGTCGAAGACCATCATCGGGCGATCCGCCTGTGTTCTCGACGTCCCGACAACCAGGCGGACGGAGCCGATTTCCGTGAATTTGACCGCGTTTCCGACCAGATTGATCAGGATTTGGCGGAGGCGCGTCGAGTCGGTGTGGATCGTCACGGGCACCGGTCCGGCATACTCGGTCCGGAGGCTCAAGCCCTTGGCATCTGACCGGACCCGCATCAGCGACATGACTTCCTGGACGAGATCGATGGGAGAACACTTGATATTCTCTATTTGCAGCTTGCCGGCCTCGATCTTGGAGATGTCGAGAATGTCATTAAGGATTTGCAGCAGATGCTCGCCGTTGTTGCGAATGATCTGGGCCGCAGTGATCCGCTCCGATTCCGGCATGCTGAGATCGAGGAGGTTCTCCGCAAACCCGAGAATGGCGGTCATCGGCGTGCGGATCTCGTGGCTGATGTTGGCGAGGAACTCGCTCTTGGCTCTGGTGGCGGCCTTCGCGACGTCGGTCGCAGCCTTGAGTTGCTCCATCGTCGCTTCGAGGGACATGGAAATGCGTTTCTCGCGCCGCAAGGCGTCGATGAGCTGATCGTGGCTCTTGCGTAGTCGCTCCTCGGCCTCCTCTCGGTCGGCGAGGTCAGCTCGCTGCCGGTCGTCTGCACGGTTGAGGATGGTGTAGAACAAGACGAACAGGAGGCTCCAGACGCCCAGTCCGAGCCCCGCGCTGGCCAGAATCAGCTTGTTGGAGGCCGCGGTCTCCTCTGCCAGAGATGCCTCCGCCAGCCGACGGTCCTTTTCAAGGGTCTCCAGAACGGGCGACAGGTTCTCGCGGTCCTCGCGGAGTCTCAGTCTGGCGTAATCGCCGGCCAAGGCTGCCTCGCGGGAAAGGCTTGACCTGATTTGCCGCTGCTCGGTCAAGTAAACGCCGGTGACGAACGAGCCCACCAAAATCGCCAATGCCAGCGAGAGCGGCAGCAGAACCCGGACTTTGAGGTTTTCGCTTTTCACAGGTGAATGGCAACTCTGACTGTTATGCATATGTTGCCTGCCCGGCTTCATCGCCGCCCACATCCTGATCGGCTGCACTCAATTTTTTCGCTTGGTGCTCTGACAGCGAATACATCGACTGACAGGCTCGCAGTGTTGAAAAATAGGGTAGATCCAGGGTGGTTTTGTATCCATGGAGCAGATTTTAGTAAAGCAAATCTGTATTCAGGGCTCGCAATGGGGTTATTTCCCTATGCTAGAACGGTCCCCCTCACTCGCTGCATGCATGGATTGAGTGGTTTAGCGAAGGAAGACGGGAGTCCCCCGCGGCACGCCGAGAGTCTTGGCCGCATCGCCGCCATTGATGCCGATCTCAAGCATTTGAGAGCTGCCCAGTAGAGCCACGGGCTGACCGGCGGGCACATCGGCATAGGAGCTCTGAATGGGGCCGATAATCGTCTCACCAACCGTGACGTGCAGATGATGTCGCCGAGTGCTGGCCACCGAAAGGTCGGTGACCGCGATGTTGGTGATCAGGTTGCCGAAGTGGTCGATCAGGACCACCTCTCCATCAACTGTCCCGTCGCGATGTACTTGCGGTCGCGACAGGTTCAAGACCTCCATCCTGTCGATCACCGGTCCCAGATGGTCGAAGGCGACGCCCTTTGACAGGTGAGCGGCCACCGGGGCAAAGATGTCTCTCCCGTGGAAGGTGCTCGAGACCTGGGCGGCGAAGTACTGCCGGTTCTCCACCGACCGGATTCCCTGCAGCACGGCGTCGCGATGGACAAGCGTCAGCAGACCGTTGTCCGGGGCCAGGACATATCGATCGTTGTAGCGAGCAGCCAGAATTCGGCGATTGGTGCCGACGGTCGGATCGACCACGGCCACAAAGATCGTCTTGGGTGGAAACCAAGGCAGGCATTGGCGAAGCACGAACGCGCCATGGTAGATGTCCTGCGGATTGATCTCGTGGGTGATGTCCACGATGATGGCCTTGGGATTGATTTGCAGAATGACGCCCTTCATGCAGGCTACGTAATGGTCGCGGGTGCCGAAATCGCTGAGAAGGGCAATGACGGGATCCATGAATCGTATTATGGATCGGCCCCGCGCGAAGTCAACGGATTCTTGACGAGCCGAGGGGTTTATCCCCTCGGTCCTCAACGAACGAGCAGGCGCGGCCTGCCACGGCGGGTTTCGTTCCGCTCAACTTGCAGCCGTGGTTCTTGACGAGCCACGGGCTTTATCACCGTGGTCTGATTGGCTCCGTTAAGACCGGCGGCATAAAGCCGCCGGCTCGTCAAGGTGGTCAAGACTCTCGCGGTCACGTAGTCTCAGGAGATCATCACATGTCTTCCGACAAGTATCGCATCGGCTGGATCGGAACAGGCGTGATGGGCGTGTCGATGTGCGGTCACGTGATGGCGCGCGCGGCCGGCGTGACCGTCCACAACCGCACGCGCGACAAGGCGGGGCCGTTGCTCGACCGGGGTGCAGTGTGGGCCGACACGCCCAGGCGGGTTGCCGAGGCGTCGGACGTGGTGTTCACCATGGTTGGTTTCCCACGCGACGTGCGAGAAGTCTACATGGGCGAGGACAGCGTCCTCGAAGGCGCACGGCCGGGAACAATCCTCGTCGACATGACCACGACAGAGCCGTCCCTGGCTCGCGAGATCGACGCGGCCGCAAGGGCCAAGGGCCTGCATGCCGTGGATGCTCCTGTATCGGGCGGTGATGTTGGGGCGCGCGAGGCAAGACTATCAATCATGGTCGGCGGCGAGGCCCAGATCGTCGAGCGCATCCGGCCGCTGCTGGAGACGATGGGCAAGACCATTGTGTACCAGGGCCCGGCCGGTGCCGGCCAGCATGCCAAGATGTGCAACCAGATTCAGATCGCCGGGACCATGGTGGGCATGTGCGAAAGCCTGATCTATGCCCGCAAGGCCGGGCTCGACGTCGAGACGATGCTCAGGAGCATCAGCGGCGGGGCGGCCGGGTGCTGGTCGCTCGAAAACCTCGCTCCGCGCATCTGCAAACGCAATTTCGATCCGGGCTTCTTCGTCGATCACTTCGTGAAAGACATGGGCATTGCCCTGGAGGAGGCCAAACGCATGAACCTCCCGCTGCCCGGCCTGGCACTGGCCCACCAGCTCTACGTGGCGGTCCAAGCCCTCGGCCACGGCCGAAAGGGCACCCACGCCCTGATGCTGGCAGTCGAGCACATCGCGGGGATGCAGAATCGCCAGTGACGGCGAGGGCGAGGTAGGGCAGCGTCGCCTTCGGCCATGAACTCGGGCCGAATGGAGGTCGCCAAGGCGACCGGGTCCGTGACAGAAGCAGCGGCCCTCCTGGCGGTTGACCCGGTGGGCGTAAACGCAAGCCGAGCGCAGACCGCTTCAGCGGTCTTTCCCGAAGGGCAGATAGGCCAGTCGTTTTGCGGCTGGTTCATGGTCGGGCAATCCCTCCCTTCCTGGTGTTGTCTCTTTGAGCCCGTTTCAACGGGCTTCTCCGCATCGGACAAGCCCGTTAAAACGGGCTGAGACAATAGAAAGGTGGAAGAGTTGGGGGCGACCGCCAACCGGCCGTATGGACGTGTTTAGCGAGCCGGGGTCTGGCTCCTTTTTGCCTGACGCGGTTCGCAGGGTGACCCGGGGAAGGTCAACGAGGCCATCTGGCACGATACCATGCAGGGGAGCCCGCAAAAAGGTGCCTGACCCGCTCTCTTGCACGCTAAACACGTACGGCCGTATGACGGCCGGCCTATCAGCCCGCCCTTGGCGGGGAAACCCCCTGAAGGGGGTTGTTCGCTCACCCTGGACCGGTCGGCATGCCCCGCCGATTCTGTCACACACCCGCCGAGACCTGCCGCTCCGGAGGCGGCAAGACTGGGGCAAGGGGGATTGCTATTGAACGAAGGGGTTGATGATCTCCAACTCCGGCACTCTCTGGGCAGTACAAGGACGTGTGTGTCAAGAGCGATCATGCAGTTCGTCACGGGTCGGCAGATTGCCGCCGGAGTTAAAGCCCATTCGAGCAATGCCGCTGCGCAGACGTTCGATCGCCTCGGCACGTGATGCGGATGACTTGCCGTTGATGGGCTGAACGGTCAACCACACCCGCTGATGCTCTTCCAAGGCAGCGGTTCGAGGAGCTTGAGCACGCCGTTCACGTATATGGCTTGCGTGACGTTCTTCACCGCATCACCGTGTCAATCATGCTTGACAAGGCTCGATCTCACTACAGCTATCCCAACGTCGGCAAAGCCGAAAGACAACTCGCGCCTGTTTGACGACACATCGATCGAGCACCGGCGCTCGCATACCAGCTCCAAAGCAGCCGTTCAGGCGTTCCGAACGCTCAGTTCCGCGATGGCCGGAGGCTCAGGACGACACACTGCATCGCGCCCAGCCGCTTTCCGGCCGTCCGGCGGATTTGCTCTACTGTCATTCGTTCAAGCTGCCGGGCCAGCGGCTCCCTCTGATCGCCGTAACGGAACTCGTTCATTCCCCACGAGATCCCGACCTGTGCCTCGGCCATCCCTGCGGATATCCCGGCAGGCATCTGTGCCTTGAGACCCTCCGGATCCTGCGGGCGCAACTCCGCTGCCATCATGCTCGCAACCATCGAGACGGGTATTTCATTGTCCTTCAACTGTCTGAGACCCTCGACTTGTCCCTTCATCGCTCGAACGGCCTCCTCCGTCGAAGCCTCAGGTCGCAGCGCCGTGGAAACATAGAAATGCCAATCCTCGGGAGTGTGCAGGTCGGCGCCGGCCAGCACCGGTCCGGCCAGCTTGCTCAGGCCGCCGTCTTGGGCGCAGCGGATGGTGACCATGCGCGCCGCCACCATCATTGCCGCGTGCTCTGCCGCCTTGGCGGGGCCCGGGATCGGCCAGGACAACATCACGTGACGGGCACCCACGTCCCAGGAGGCATCGCGGCTGCTGGGCTGGGTCGAGGCCCGGGCCGGCGGCTTGGCCTGCGAAGTCAGCTTCCCGACGGATTCCTCGGCCGCGGCAATGAATTCCTCGGGCTCGACGCCCCCGATAGCACAGACAAATGTCTGCTTGGGAATAAACAGATGCTGGTCGCGATATGCCTGCACATCCTTGAGTGACGCGGTCTTCAGGTTCGCCTTGACGCCGACATCTGTTCGGGCGTGGCGGCATGCCTGGTCCCACGCCGAGAACGCAAACTTGTGGGTAAAAAGCTTCGGGGCCACCAGGTCAACTTCCGCATTGGCATGGACGATTTCTGCCCGCAGGCTTTGCTCCGAGAACGGCAGGCCCTCCAGCCACTTCGCGTGAAGCGAAAGCCCCTTGCTCCAGTTGTCCACGCTCCCGTAAAAGTCGAGTCGCATGTGGTCGGCCAGCGTTTCGGCATTGACCTCCGTGAGAGTCCCCGGGGTGGTTGTGCGGATCACCAGGTGCTCGATCAGGTGGGCCCACCCGCACCGGTCGGCTTCGTCGCAGGCCAGCCCGAGCGGCAGATAGGAGAAGATTGAGACGCTCTTGCTGCCGGGCGCATGCAGATAGCTCACGCGGACGCCGTTGTTGAAAGTGGCTGATTCGGCCTTCGGCGGAGCGGCTGCGGCTGGGTTCAACGTACTGAAGGCGGCCAGCCCGCACAACAGACAACGGATGCAATTCGGAACTCGCACGTGTTCCTCCCTTCGACATCGGAGCCGCGTCATTTACCTGTTGGCGCAAGGAAATGACCGCCCGCTCACCTCGGCCAAGGGGAATCAGCTTCGTCTGATCGCCTCGGCATCGATCCGGCGCTGGTCGAGTTGCGCGTATCGGGAGCGGATGACCGGAATCAACGGTCCCATCACGGCAACCAAGATGACCCCGCAGAGCACCATCGGATACCAGATGCCGTACGGCTGTCGGCACGCCAGGGCGATCAGGCCAATAATCAGTTGGACCGCGCCGGCCACGACGAAAAAGGCCATGGACCCCAGAACAAATCGCCGCCCTTTGCCTCGCGGAGCCAGGATACCGCCTACTGCCCCGAGGACACCGCACAGCGTTCCCCCAATGCCCCCGCCGATGATTCCGTACATTGTCCCGAATGTGTTGGCATCAAACCACGGTTCGCTCATCGTTGTTCTCCTTCGTTGCCTGGATTGCACGTCTGTGCAAATCGAGTATGGACCTTGCTGCTGACCCGGTTACTTCCCCCCGTTCGACGAGATCAGCCAGCGTCTCGGCCATGACGTCCGCTGCTGTGCCTGCCAGCACTTGCCGGACACGCACGATCAAACGGTCCAGCCGGCCCCTGATCGTCGGATAACTGACGCCATAAGCGGCCGCCAGATCCTTCAGAGAACCCGAGGCCAGAACCAACTGGGCGACAAAGTCGAGGTCGCTACCGTCTAATCTCGTCAAGGGGTGACTCTCGGTTTCGTTGGTTCCCATGATTCCGCCTCAACCCTATTGGCTTGGCCCCTACTGGCGTGGCCGGATGACCACTGCATCGACTATATGATGGATTTTAACAAAACGCAAATCTGTTTTCATAAAATTAAAGGCCACCGGTTGAATCGCTGAACGAGCAGACCGCTTTTATGGGTCTTCCGGCGTACTCGCGGCCCTGTCACTATGGCATACCGGACGGGATTGCTGCCACGCTGGCACGGGTCTGCAGGGGCAGGATCTTGGGTTTCAAATTGTCTTAATCTCCGCCTGTGAAAAAGCTTAAGTATCGGACGTGTAACCGTGTCCCGCCTGTGGCACCGTGTTTGCCCTGTCTGCCGGCCAAGGGGAGAGTCCCTGTCAACGTGTGTATGAGTGCCCTGGGCTGCTACGGCCGGGCAGGCGAAGACCAAGGAGATTAGAGGACATGGCTGCGAAACAATTGGCGTTCAATGATGAGGCCCGAGGGAGCCTGTTGGCCGGCGTGGAGAAGCTGTCACGGGCGGTCAAGAGCACGCTGGGGCCTCGCGGCCGCAATGCCGTGCTCGACAAGGGCTGGGGTTCGCCGACCGTCACCAAGGACGGCGTGACCGTTGCCGAAGAGATCGACCTGAGCAACAAGTATGAGAACATGGGTGCCCAGTTGGTCAAGGAGGCGGCCAGCAAGACCAGCGATGCCGCGGGCGACGGGACGACCACCGCGACGGTGCTGACCGAGGCAATCTATCGCGAAGGTCTGCGGAACATCGTGGCCGGCGCGGATCCGATGGCCCTGTGTCGAGGGATCAGCAAGGGGGTTGAGGCGGTGACCAAGGCCCTGGGCAAGCTGGCTAAGCCGGTGAAGGTTTCGGCCCGCGAGGACTTGATCAACGTCGGTGCGATTTCGGCCAACAACGATCGCACCATTGGCGAGCTGCTGGCCGAGTGCTTCGAGAAGGTCGGCAAGGACGGCGTGATCACCGTCGAAGAAGGCAAGAGCGCGGAAACGAACTACGACCTTGTTGAAGGGATGCAGTTTGACCGCGGCTATCTCAGCCCGCACTTCATCACCGATCAGGACGCCATGGAGGCGGTCCTCGACAAACCTTACATTCTGATCCACGAAGAGAAGATCTCAAGCGTGACCAAGCTGGTCCCCCTTCTGGAGAAGGTCGCCAAAGCCAAGAAGCCGCTGCTGATCATTGCCGAGGACGTCGAGGGTGAGGCGCTGGCCACGCTGGTGGTCAACAAGATGCGCGGCATCGTGGACGTCTGCGCGGTGAAGGCCC